>PKDL01000033.1 GCA_002863065.1 Pseudomonadota bacterium | reverse complement strand
ATCGGGGAAGCAAATTGAGAAGCTGACCATCAAGGTTGTCGATTTCGGCATTGCGTCGATGGTTGACTTTGATGAGTATGAACCGCGCTTGACTAATCACGGCACCATGCTGGGAACACCATCATATATGTCGCCGGAGCAGGCGCGCGGTAAACGAGTGGATCATCGAGCAGATATCTATTCGTTTGGGATTATTCTCTATGAGATGGCGACGGGGCAGGTGACCTTCAAAAACCCTGAACCAATGGCTGTATTAGAAATGCATCGGTCGTCAGCGCCGGTACCCCCCCGCCAGCTACGGCCTGATTTAGACATTTCCGAGAGGCTAGAAACCATCATACTGCGCTGTCTGCGGAAATCTGTGACGCAGCGTTATCAAAGCATGCGCGAGGTGCACAATGACCTAATGACCTTAGGTCAGACGCTGGATATGAGCGCCATGCAGCCAGGTATGAAGCGCGTCGACAATGAGGGGCACAAGGCAGCTGAGTTGCATCAGCGCGAGGAACCGGAGTGGCTTGATGAAGAACTGCTACTCCTTGAGCCAGCCCCCACTGCGCCGGTGCGCAGCGACCCTCAGCTAGTTTCTGAGTTAGAGACTACGATGCCCATGGCTGTACCGCCGGAGGTCCCACCGATACCACCGGTGGTGGTAACTGAACCGAGGAATGCAGAACGGTCGCGACCTAAAACGCCAGCGGATGCCGTTCAGCCGAAGGCCTCGCCATGGCAACGAAAGTCGAAAGATGTGCATCTTCCCGCCGCACCAAGTTCAGTGGACCGGCCGTCTGCGGATACGCATATAACGGTGGAGACTGTCGAGAGTTCAAAGCAGGGCTCGGATGCATCTCAGGTGTGGCAGTCCCCGGTCATTTTGATGCTAATTGGCTTCTTTATCACCGTCGCCATCTATGTGGGTCTGACCGACGGATTTAGTACCGACGACAAAGAACAACAAAGGGCATCACCAGCGATGGAGCAGCCAAAGACCATGGCGGGAGCAACTGCGGAGAAGCGAACCTCTTTGGTCGGTACGAGGGCGGTATCTGATGATACGCCAAGAGCAGCACAGGACCTCATCTTCAAACTGCGGCAGACGTCCAAGGACGCGTTGAACGGGACATTGCCCGCTCACCCTGACAGTGGCGGGACTGTCTCAGAATTATCGACAGCACGCCGATCGTATGCGGAGCCGGCGGAGAAGCGATCGCGAAGGAACCGTGTCGCTGAGTTGTCAGATGCCCGCTTCCGTATAGACAGTATTCCTGATGGAGCAACGGTTACACTGAATGGTGTCAGCCTAGGCGACACACCAGTTGAGTTCACACTGCCGAAAGATGGAAAAGCGTACAACTTGATAGTGAAGAAGGGCGGAGTAGTGCGTCGTCGCACTATTCGTCCAAAGCAGGACCAAAACCTCACTTTGCGACTGCCCCTCAGTGATAGAGACAGTCGTAGAGGGAGTGCAGGCGCAGCAGGAGGCGGAAACTATGACCTCTACTAACCGGGTGGCTCGGAATGGCACCGCGGCCGTAGTCGCTTTGTGCTTCGTGTTCTCATCCGCATCACATGCTCAGTCAACCGATAAGCTACAGCGAGCAAGGGATCACTTTGATCGGGGTACGGCGTTCTTCAAGCAGGGCAAGTACGAAAAGGCACTTGAGGAGCTGATGCAGGCGTACGTGCTCGACCCCAATCCCGCACTGGTCTACAACATTGCTAGAGTCCATGAAGAGGCCAGTGACCTCGATAATGCACTCCGATTCTTTTCGAATTATCTAACGATGGCACCGCGAGCCAAGAATCGTCGGCAAGTCCGTAAACGAATAAAGCGGCTGAAAAAAGCGATCCGGCGTCGGCCAAAACGCGGGTTCCTCAATGTATCTACGGACCCTCCCGGCGCAGCGGTACGCGTGAATGGGATCATGGTTGGAACGACACCCGTGTCGAATGCTCCCGTGAAGACCGGGCGTGCATCCGTCACTATTGAGCTACAAGGCTTTCAGAAGTACCAAACCACAGTTCGAGTGCATGGTGGCGTGAATTCCACTGTCCGTGCGGTCCTCAAAGACCTGCCGAGTGCAGTGTTGGTGTATACGCAACCGGCGGGCGCTGAGGTGACGCTCCTAACTGAGCCGCCCCTGTCATTGGGTCCGAGCCCATGTCTGACGGAGCTTCCCTCCGGTATACACAAATTGCGGGTCGAGCACCTTGGATATGAATCGAAGCTGATTACATTTCAGAAGAAAGCAGCCGAAACATTGAAGGTGAACGTCAGGCTTAATGCATTGAATACGCGGGCAACGCTGATGATTGAGTCCAATGTCGCGGGTGCAAATATCTTGGTAGATGGTATCGTAGTCGGGAAAACACCGCTGATGGTACCGATTGAGGTCGCCGCCGGAACGGTCGATGTGGAAGTACAAGCTCCTGGCTATATCGCATGGATTAGTCGTGTAGAGACGATTGCTGGGCAACCAGCCCGTGTATCTGCATTTTTACAGCCAGGGCTTTCACCGTTACCAGCGACGCCTCCATTGCAAACCAATATGGCAGTCAACCAAGGTTCGAGCAGCGGACGTAAGGCGGGATGGGGAATGTTGAGCGTTGGTCTGATAGGGCTCGCAGCTGGTGGGACCCTGACGCTACTTGCTCACCTCGATGCACAGACAGCAGATCCCAATAACGGGACGTTTTTCGAAGTAGGGGCGTCCACGGGGAACCCGTATTTAGTTCGCCAAGATGTGTCGCGGCAACAGGTGCTTGAACTCAAGGAACGGGCGGAAATGTTAGAGCTTGGTTCGATTATCTCTTACTCGGTTGGAGGCGCCTCCCTGCTAACAGGTATCATCTTGCTTGCAGTGCATCCGGACACATCCTCATCGGATACTGCGATGCCGAATGTTGGCTTTAGTCCGTTGAACGGCGGAGGCTTTGTACGTGTGAGCGTGCCTTGGCAATAGCGCCCGTCGCGCTGAACGGTTTTGTGGCGTATGTGGGCTACACTGGGGCACAGTGGCAGGAATAGTAGTCGCGGACGGGGAGATGCGAATTGGCGAACGATAGGCGGGGGTTCCTCGAAGCAACGGCCAAACTTTGCGGCTTCACTATTACAGGCGCGGTGACGATTCCTGCCCTGGGGCCATTGATCCATCCGCTACTCGCCGATTCAGTAGAGTTTGATGCGGAGGAGACGGCTCTTGGGCCACTCGAACGCTTTCCGATCGGTGTCCCTGTCAAAGTCCCTATTACTGCGAACCGGCGCGATGGATGGACCACCACGCGCGGCGTACCAATTGGCGCTGTGTATGTCATTCGAGGAGATAACGAGGCTTATCGAGTGTTGTCGACCACCTGCCCGCATTTGGGATGCGCTGTCGCTGCATCTAACAAGGGCTTTAATTGCCCATGTCACGGGGCGACTTTCACGCTGGACGGTCAACGCCGAGGAGACGATAACCCGTCGCCGAGAAATATGGATCCGATGGAGCACACGGTTCGAGATGGCGTGCTCTACTGCCGATTTGTGGCATACCGTCCCGGTGAGGAAAAGCGCCTGCCGGTAAGGAGCACGGGTTGATCGGTCGCATCGTGCAGTGGTGGGATGAGCGCACGGGTTTTTTTACGTGGCTACGCCGTCAAACCGATATTGATTTGCCCTCTGGCCCGTCATGGGGGCTGGCCATTGGCTTCGCACTCATCGTGACCCTGATGCTCGAAGCGGTCACCGGGATCGCGTTGTCGACCGCATATGCTCCCTCCGCGACTGATGCATGGGGCTCAGTCTACTTTATTCAATACCAGTTGACCGGTGGCGAGTTACTACGAGGATTACATCACTTCGGGTCGCACGCCTTGGTACTCATATGCGTATTACACCTCTGCCGCATGGTAGCGGTGGGTGCATATCGTGCTCCAAGGGAAGTGTTCTGGTTATCAGGGCTGGTGTTATTGGCGCTAATACTGGCTGCGGCCCGGACCGGCCACCTGCTTCCGTATGATCAAAAGGCATACTGGTCTACACGGGTTCCCACGAATATCGCAGGCTCTGTGCCGCTCATTGGCGGTATGCTCAAGACGCTCACTCAAGGGGGCTCCGACTTCGGAACATTCACCTTGACCCGTTTTTATGGTCTCCATGTCGGGGTGCTGCCCTTACTTATTTTACTCGTAGCGACGGGACATTGGGGCTTATACCGCAAGCATGGAGCCGCTCCGACGGCATCGACACCGACTGCTGCGATGTCTAAATTGAGCGGTAGCATGCAGCAACTTCTCAACTGGGGATTGGCGCTACTCGTCGTGGCCGTGCTGTTCGCCGTGGTGGCGGTGATGGGAGTCACGTTAGAAGCGCCCGCAGACCCTAGCAGCCAATATGAAGCGCGACCAGAATGGTATTACCTCTCATTATTTCATTTGCTGAAGTGGTTCGAAGGGCCTCTGTATGTGGTTGGTACGGTAATCATTCCGGGGGTGACCATTACTTTTATCGCACTACTACCGTGGTTGGACCGAGGATCAGTTATCGGAAGGCGTATTACGGTGATTGGTGGCACGGCTATCCTGCTCGCTGTTGTTACGCTATCCGGACTAGCACTGGCGGAAGATGCCAACAGTGAAACCTATCAAACAGCGTCTCAAACGGTGGCCAGGAACGCAGCGGAGGCGGTTCGATATGCTGGTGATACGACTTGGGGTATCGACGTATCGGGGCGGGTCGTTTTGTATGAAGGCAAGAAGGTCTTTCGACGAGAGCAGTGCGCACAATGCCATGACTTACGCGGTGAGGAGACTAAAGCGGTGTCCGCACCCTCACTTGATGGCTATTTGTCTCGGGAGTGGCTCCACCGATTGATCAAAAACCCCAACCATGACAAGCACTTTGGCTTGACTAAGTTGAAGTATGATGAAGAGGAAGGAACGGGAATGGAGGGTTACGAGTCCCTTGGTGAACCGGCCCTTAGTGAGCTCGTGGAGTATGTTGCCTCACTTGCCGGTGCGCGCTACGAGCCTCCCATCGACCGTGAAATGGCCGGACGCGGTGCCGCACTGTTCGATGACGAATGCTCTGGATGTCACGACATTGAAGGAGATGCGAGCGTCGGTCCGCACATGCAGGGCTACGGCGGGATGGCGTGGCTCACTGAAATGATTCGCGATCCAACCCATGAGCGCTATTACGGTGAATTGGGCGACAAAATGCCGAAGTACAACCACCTCAGCGGTTCGGATATGCAATCACTCGCCGCCTGGCTTATGCAGTTGCGATTTGAAGGTCGTATCAGTGAATAGTGAGGACACAGATTCCCCGATTACGGTCGTGGCTATCGGTGGTAATGCACTCTTACGTCCTGGGGAAGTAGGCGAAGCAGCGCAGCTGACTCGCACCGCAGAATCGGTAGCAGGTCAGCTAATACCGTTAGTGCGAGCAGGCCATCGGCTTCTCGTGGTTCACGGCAACGGTCCACAAGTGGGCATCGAGCTGGCGCGTAGTGAAGAGGCATCTACCAAAGTACCTCCATTCCGGTTAGACCTCTGCGTTGCAAATACGCAAGGGTCCATTGGTGCGTTGCTCGAGACGGCATTTCGGAATGCGCTCAATGAGGACCTGATGTCCGAATATCCACTTGCAGCAATGACCACCCAAGTGGTCGTGGATGCGAATGACCCCGCTCTAAAGCATCCAAGTAAGCCTATCGGCCTATTTTATAGCCAATATCGCGCCGACCAATTGCGGGACGATTTACTCGCCCGAGGATGGGATATCGTCGAAGACTCAGGCCGAGGGTTTCGACCCGTTGTCCCATCTCCCTACCCGTTGGAGGTGTTGAATGCAGGTGCAGTTCAGGCCCTACTCGAGCGCGGAGTCCTCGTTATCGCAGGTGGGGGAGGGGGCGTTCCTGTGGTACGTGAACCAACGGGTCGGCTCCGGCGTATCGAAGCTGTGATCGATAAAGACCGTACTGCTGCTCTCCTAGCACGCGACGTTGGTGCGAACATGGTCTTATTCGTCACTGGGGTGCCTTGGGTTGAGCTCAACTTCGGTACGCCGTTTTCGCGGCGGTTGGGGACGGTCACCTATCAGGAGATGGAGCAGCATCTTCACGGCGGCCAATTTCCGGCAGGAAGTATGGGTCCTAAAGTCGAAGCGGCCATATCGGTGGCAAAGGCGGGCGGAACGGCTCTAATTACGTCTGCGGATGCGCTTCAATCGGCGCTTGCAGGGGAGGCCGGAACGCGAATTATCGGCTGAATTTGTTGCCGGGGTATGTACTTCACAGGACGGTATCGTACGATGCGGGCATGCATTGCGATTTTGGGCATATAGCGCGTGCATAGACCGGATACGTCCGGTGCCGGTTCAACCATAATGACTGGGCTACGACAACGTAGGCCGACGCGAGGACATAATGGGCGTACGTCACTTTCTGAGTCTTGAAGACTTGTCACTTGATGAACTATGGGCCGTGTTAGACCTTGCTGCTTCTGTCAAGGCAACTCCTGAAAAGTATGCGCATGCGCTCAATGGAAAGTCGTTGGCAATGATTTTTCAGAAGAAATCAACTCGTACCCGCGTGTCATTCGAGACGGGAATGTTTCAGCTGGGTGGCATGGCCTTGTTTCTGGGGGCAAGTGATATTCAAATCGGTCGTGGTGAATCGATTGCGGATACTGCACGAGTGATTAGCCGCTACAACAGCATGATTATGGCCCGCGTCTACGGGCACGACGTCCTAGAAGAAATGGCGGCTCACGCGACAGTGCCAGTAATCAATGGGCTGTCGGATGCTCTGCATCCATGCCAGGTGCTGGCCGATTTACAGACGATGCGTGAGCGATTCGGTGACATTCGAGGGCTTACGTTTACCTATGTCGGCGATGGTAATAACATGGCGCATTCACTCATGCTTGGCTGTGCCCGGGCCGGAGTCAATGTCCGAATTGCGGCGCCGAGTGGGTATGAGCCAGATGCTGCATACGTTGCAGCAGCACGTTCACATGGGCAAGTCACCGGAGCCGAGGTGATGGTCATGAACGATCCGATGGCGGCCGTGGCTGATTCACATGTCGTGTATACCGATGTATGGGCCTCGATGGGGCAAGAGGAAGAACAAGCACAGCGCTTGATTGACTTTGAGGGATTTCAGGTCAACGGACGCCTAATGTCTGCTGCGAATAACGACGCAATTTTTATGCACTGCCTGCCCGCGCATCGTGGGGAAGAAGTCTCCGCTGAGGTTTGTGACGGCCCGCAATCCGTTATCTTTGATGAGGCCGAAAACCGGCTCCATGCCCAGAAAGCACTCATGCTATTCTTACTGGGGGCTGGATGACTAGAAAGGTACGCTCCGGACTTAGCCGGCTTATTGAAGACGAGTCGCATCGTATTCGCGGTCGGCGCGTGGCTGTGCTGTGTCACCACGCGAGCTTTACGGACCAGCTGGAGTTCGCGCCCAAAGCGCTGGAGCGACTCGGAGCAAAAGTCATTCGCCTTCTGGGGCCTGAGCACGGTCCTTGGGGCACCGCACAGGACATGATTCCGGTTGATGGTGGTCGAGACCCCTGGACAGGATATGCGCTCACATCGCTCTATGGTCATGAGGTTGAGTCACTAACGCCCGAAAGGAATGCTCTTGACGGCATTGATCTACTCATAGTGGACCTGCAGGACGTAGGCTCGCGGTATTACACGTATGCAGCCACTGCCGCATTGGCTGTCGAGGTAGCTAGAAATGCTGGGGTCGAAGTCCTCGTTTGCGATAGGCCTAATCCGATCGGTGGAGAGCGTATTGAAGGAGGTCAGGTGCTCGAGGCATATCGATCTTTCGTTGGTCGATATGATGTTGCTATCCGGCATGGCCTTACTCTAGGAGAGTTGGTGGCTTATTACCTTGAATGGCCGGAGCTTCCAGTGGTCAAAATGGATGGTTGGCAACGCGATATGTGGTTCGACGACACTGGACTGCCATGGATACCGCCATCGCCTAATATGCCTTCACTTGGTACCGCAACCGTCTATCCAGGTCAGTGTTTGCTGGAGGGTACGCTCGCATCAGAAGGGCGAGGGACGACCACGCCATTCGAAGTCTTTGGGGCGCCTTGGGTTGAGCCCTTCAAGCTCGTGGAAACGCTTCAAAGCTACGCGTTGCCAGGAGTTGTCTTTCGACCCCACGTTTTTGAACCAACATTTCAAAAGTATGCCAGAACCCCGTGCGGCGGAGCGCAAATGATGGTTTGTGATCGGATGACCTTCCAGCCGGTGTTGACTGGCCTTGCGGTTCTTTGTGCTCTGCAGGCACACGGTCCCACGACATTTGCCTGGCGTACTGAGCGGTATGAGTATGTTTCGGACCGATTGGCCATCGATTTATTGCTCGGTGATCCGGAGCTGCGGCTAGCAATTGAGTCAGGCAGCGCACCACGGGATGTCTCCTCAATGATGGAACCGCACCGCGAGGACTACCGGCAGCGCTCGCTTGCATACAGGCTGTACGTGTGACTGCATTAGGTGCCAGGCCTCAGTCCATCGCCCTGTTTGGCGGATCTTTTAATCCGCCTCATGTAGGTCACGTCATGATCGGTGCCTGGGTACTCGCCACAACCGATGTAGACAAGCTGTGGGTGATGCCGACGTGGAACCACGCATTTACCAAGGACCTTGTGAACTTCGACGTACGCATGGACATGTGTAAAGCAGCATTCTCGACGTTGGAGGCGGGGCGGATTCATATTTCGGATATCGAACGTGACCTTGGCGGTGAGAGCAGAACGATTGATACGGTCGAGCACATACGAGATGTCCTAGGAATACAAGATATACGCATCGTTGTCGGTGCGGATATTCTCGCTGAGCGTCATTTGTGGAAGCGTTGGGATGATTTAGAGCGTATGTGCACAGTGATCATTATCGGACGCGAAGGTTGGAACGATCCATCTGAACTACTGAGCTCGCCTCCCTTGATAGATGTATCTTCCACAGACCTTCGAAATGCTGTGGCTCAAGGGACGTATCCCAATACCATACCGGCGCGTGTTGCCCGTATTATTCGCAACAACCAGCTGTACGCTTGAGATGATGAACGTGCGGGAACCGAATCAGCAGTCCGTTTACATTCTTGGTGCAGGCCGCTGCGGGCGAGCCTTAGCACACGCGTTGGCGGCAGCAGGACATTCGATTGTAGGTTGCTGGAATGCGACCGCGGAAGGAGCTGCTGAGACGCGTCGTCAATTTCCTTCAGTACCTGTCGAACAGGCGGAGAAGATATCCTCATTTAACCAAGCGGATGTCGTGTGGGTGGCAGTGCCTGATCGATTTATTGCCGATGTAGCGCCGTGGCTGAGTGGCGTCCCGATCGCATTTCATGCATCTGGTGCAATACCAGCAGAGCGGTTGAAGATTCGTGGTGGCGCACAGTTTGTGTCTGCAGTGCACCCGCTTCAGAGCTTTCCAGCGCATACCGTCGGCGCAGAACATCTCGACGGAGTATATTTTGGCATTGAAGGGGACGATGAGGCGGCTATTGTCGCCACGCAGCTGATTCTCGATATTGGCGGGGTGCCATTTCGGGTGAGTACCGAGGAAGAAAAAGCGCTCTATCATGCGGCATGCTGTGTAGCATCGAATGCGTTTGTCGTGTTGTTTGAGCGGGCAGTACGTTTATTCATTGCCAGCGGTAGCTCACGTGCCGAAGCGGTCAGAGCGCTACTACCTCTGGTGCACGGCACGATACAGAACCTTGAGCAGACTGAATTTCCCTTGCGGGCACTAACGGGACCTGTCGCGCGGGGAGATACTGAGGTGGTTTCCACCCATCTAGCGGCTATTCAGCAAGTGGTACCAGAGGAAATGAGTAATTATCATATGGTTACGGAGCTCATCGCCGCCATACTTCAGACCAAATAGAAGAGGCTACCTCGCCCCGAGAACGCGGTCGGATTTGGGAGCCGATGATGCGGGGCCAGGGAGCGAGGCAGCGTAGTACCGTCATGTGAGGGCGTGACAGCAACCACTACTGGATACTTTGGCTACTACCGGGTGCTGATATTTGTTCCCGAGGTCATTCTATTTTGTGGAACGATGCTTGGAAGACGACCACCGAGTATGACTCGTCCCTAGGCTTCTCGCATTTTCTGGACGGGTTTCGCGACGTCCGGTCATTCTTATGCGAATCTTTACCCGTGCGTTGGAAAGAGAAATATGGACCGGTTGGCCTCGTTGCCGGTGCTTCGGAAGGGCTTGGAGCAGCATATGCTGAAGCCTTGGCGTCACGAGGTCTGGATTTGATACTTATCGCTCGGCGCGCGGACGTTCTAGAGGACGTCGCGGCGCGGCTTCGCGATACGTATTCTGTTCAGGTTGAGTGCCATCCGATGGACCTGGCGCAGCCCGACCTAGCCAATCGGTTGGAAGCAATTACCGCGGTTCATCGGATTGGTGTAGGTATCTATAACGCCGCGTATGCCCCTGTCAGAGGCTTCCTTGATAGCGATCCTGCGGATCTAGAGCACATACTAAACGTCAACGCACGAGGCCCCCTAATCTTCGCGCGTATTGTCGGTGCGCAGCTGACAGCTCATGGTCATGGTGGGCTCGTATTCATGTCCTCACTGGCGGGATTTCAGGGGACTCCGCGTCTTGCGACCTATGCCGGGACGAAGGCGTTCAATACGGTGCTCGCCGAAGGACTCTGGCATGAACTTTCATGCCAGGGAGTCGATGTTCTGGTGTCGTGCGCGGGCGCGATTCGTACTCCTCGCTATGCTGACATTGCTGGGAAAGAGGCCCCGGGTACGCTTGATGCCAAGGTGGTCGCCGAACAGACGCTCGATGCGTTGGGTCGAGGACCTCGTGTCGTGCCTGGAATATTCAATCGAATGGTGTCAGTGCTGATGTCACGCTGGCTACCACGGCGTACTGCCATTGGTATTATGGCCAAGAATACTCAAGACCTCGGATAGGAGGCCGTGTTGGATTCTGTTATTGGATTTTTTGCACCATGGGTGGTGCAGGGTTTTGTCTTATTGCTTCACCTGTTGCTACCCGCAAGGCATGTAGATGGGTACGTGACAGATGCGGAAGGAAAACCGCTTCAGTACCGTCTGAACGGTCTGCTCGTGCTCATGCTCTCCGTTCTTGCATGGTGGGGACTCGGGAGTGCCAATATCATGCCCTATGAATTTCTCTACGAGCATCGTTGGGAAGGACTCGCGGGGGCAATCGTCCTGGGATTGCTCTTCAGCGCATGGATGGTCTTTCCTGCTGAGCCCACAGAAAAGGGCGTCTTGGCTGACTTCTATTTGGGAAGACTTGCCAACCCTCAGTGGCTCAATGGGCGCGTCGATGCGAAAATGTTGTTGTATCTCGTTGGCGCAGTATTGCTGGAACTCAATTTACTCTCATTTGGTGCATTTCACCGTTCGCAATACCCGAGCGATCCATCGTTTGGGGTGACACTTTATATTCTACTTTTTACGTGGTTTTTGGTCGACTACCTCACGTTCGAGCGCGTTCACTTATGGACCTACGACTTCTTCGCGGAGAATGTAGGTTTTAAGCTAGGCTGGGGATGTATCTGTTTCTATCCGTACTTTTACACCGTGTCTCTCTGGGCTACGGCTGACCAGCCGGATCCGGGACATTCGGCCACATGGTATGCCGTTGCCAGCGCGGTCTTTTTTGCTGGCTGGGCGCTCTCGCGAGGGGCTAATCTTCAAAAGTTCACGTTTAAAACCGAGCCGGAGCGGGTCTACCTGGGCATCTTTACGCCTGAAACCATTAGCGATGGGAACCGCACGTTACTTGTCAGTGGTTTTTGGGGCATTTCACGCCATATCAATTACTTGGGGGAGGTCCTCATGGCGATTGGGTTGGCGCTTGCACTGGGCTATCCGACAGAGTGGGCTGTCTGGCTGTATCCGCTCTATTATGTTGGCCTTCTCTTTCCTCGGGAGCGAGATGACGATGTACGGTGCGCGGCAAAGTATGGTCCGCTCTGGGAACAGTATCGCGAAAGGGTACCTTATCGAATCATCCCCTATATCTACTGAGCCGTCGGGCGTTTCGAAGGTTTGGCGTACTTTGTGGCTGAGTGCTCTTGAAAGAGCCTGCCTAGCGCGCGAAATATGCCGGGCTGTGCTCGGTATGGGCCTATGGCAGCGGCATATCGCGTAAGTAGCCGATGAAACGCGGTAAATGCATGCCCGTCACAGCGCTTTTTCTCGTCATCGAGTAGTGATTTTTGCATTTCTATTGCTTGCGCTCGCAGCTCGAGAATACGTTTGGAATGCTGGTCTAGTGCTACCTTTGCATTGTCATACCCACGCTGCAGGTTCTTATCCTTACCAAGTCGAATTTCGGCCAGCATTGGTTTCAACACCAGGTCGACGCGCTCAACGGTAGCGTCGACGATGCGCCTGCACTTTTCTGGCGCCATACGACCGGGGGCTGTCTTTGGCTTGGACGCAGTCGATGTTTTTTTCTTCGCTGGTCTGGGTTTCTTGGCCACTGGCGTGCGGGGCTGCGACTTGTTGAGCTTTTGTGATGGCGTTCGCTTGAC
>PKDL01000459.1 GCA_002863065.1 Pseudomonadota bacterium | reverse complement strand
CGGGAAAAGCAAGACGAATACAACCGGGAACACGGAATCACACCCACGACGGTGAAGAAAAAGATTTTCACCATCGAAATACCCGATGATGATAGACAGACAGGGCGATATGGCCGCCGGAGTAAAAAGAAAGAGACTAACTCCAAAGGCCCCCAGACTACGGCGACAGACGGACTTGAAGATATCAAGGCCCGTATTGCATCACTACGAAAAGACATGTGGGAGCACGCCAAAGCCGAGCGGTTTGAGGATGCCGCAGCAGCGCGAGACGCACTGCGTAAGTGGGAGCAGCTAGAACTCGAGCTCGGATAAGCCATCCTTCCATTCCCAAGGGGAATATTCAGCGCTATGGTTCAATGCAATGCACCTGCACACCACATCTAACGATGGGAGATAAACGTCCGTACATAGGACGCTGGCATGTCGCACTAGGAAGGCAGTATCCGCACGGCGAAACGGTGAGTGAGGCATGATTCGTTGGTTTCTTCTGTGCGCTATCGTATCGACTACCGCGATAGCCAACCCGCCGCGCCCAGCAAGTACCTTGACGGTACTCCAAGCCGCCATGCAAAGCGATGTGGACATCGAACTGAATTGTAAAGATTCACTCGAAAAAAATCGGTGTACTGTCACTATTCGGGCTCAAGCAATACAGCCCAATACTCCGGTCGAACTGTACGTTGGAGGTCCAGGAACCAGCGCGATTCAAGTGGATAAAGGTACACTTGCTGGACGCGTCCTTACAGGTGCAAAAGCGGTCGACCAATTCTGCGGCGCTATGATGGGGACATGCCCAATTTCTAGAGCCGCTGGTTTGATTGCCATTGTCGGTAAAACCGGTGCTGCAGTCATCCAGATCGACGTTGCATATTCAGCACCAAGCGAAACTGACCGTTCGATTGCTGCACGACGACATCCATTCGTAACGGGAGAGAAGAATACGAATCTCCGGGAAGGCCCCCTCGAGCTCGTCGTGCAGGCAGATAGGCTGCATATCTCGCTTATACCACCTCCGGGCGGCTCCGCACCGGGACTAAATGCGCTCCCCGAGAGCTGCCCGAGTGCGCCGTGTCACATGATCCTGGGAATTCGTAGTGATGTTCCTTTTCGACCAGGAGGGCCACTACTCGGTCTTGGCGCTCGTATTGAAGACGACCAGACGGCTCGTTTTATTGCCCGCATAGGTTACGAAATCGCTGCTCCTAAATGGCTGCTTATCGGGATACAAACCGACACAGACTTTCACCATTTCGCGTCGCTGGCCGTCACGGCGGAAGCAGCATTTGGTGGCTGGCTGTACGGTACATTAGGCATCGGGGCCGTAGCAGAACTGACGCCAATGCTCCGCTCAGGCCTTCGCATCAACGGTGGCACCGGGGCATACTTCGGAGCATTGGTTGGTTCCGTGGATATGTTTTTTGTTGGAGATGCTATTCACTACCGTGGTTTAGTCCTACTACAGGCCGGCTTCTAACAGAAAGGACATCGATTACCGATGCCATGCGACGTTCCTGCGCCCGAAATGTCCGGTAGCCTATCAAGGCATTCGACGCGTAAAAAGCCAAGCAATGAGCGGTGGATATGCACGTGTAGTCAGGCGTTGGCCGAAACAAAATCGCCATTGATTTGAAAAGAAAACCCGCTACGCTCTGGACACGCCGCTGTTACCAGTTCCATGCGGTCCGCTGTCATTGAGAGATGCTTTATGCGCCACCCAAATCATCGGTTCGTGTTCACTAAGCTCATTTTGTGGTGTGGACTATTGATGTGTATCGATGCCTGCGGGGGAAGCTCGGGGCGCGGGAAACGTCGGGACGCCACTCTTGTAAATGAGAGGGAGCCAACATGTAGGGCGCCGCGGCGAGCCGTTTCTAGTTATGCCGGTACGATGTGCGCAACCCCCTGCAGTGATGACATGGGCTGCCCAAGCGGATTAGCCTGTCACGAGTTGACCGGCGCCAACGGTGCTGTGGGTGCGTTTTGTATCGAACCCATGCCTACCCTCTGCCAGCCCTGTGATACGCATGTGGACTGCAATCCGGACACGCCAGAAACCAACAACCAATGCATACACCTAGGAGCTGTAGGCTCATTCTGTGGGGGACACTGCGAACCGGCAAATAGCGAGTGTCCATTGGGATTTAGCTGTCGAACGTTCGAGACAGAGACACCACCTGTGACGGTATCGCAATGTATGCCCGATGACGCCTTGTGCAGCTGCTCCCCATTGGCCATTAGCGTCGGCGCTACCACTAGCTGCCAACTGGAAGGAGAGGCTGGCGCATGTTCTGGTACCCGCACGTGCACCGCGGACGGTCTATCTGAATGCACAGCGCAAGAGCAAGCAGAAGAAGTATGCAACGGGCGTGATGATGATTGTGATGGACTAACCGACGAAGGCGTACAATCCCCTTGTGGTGGTTGTAATACCGACTGTGCGTTCGACATTGACGTGACAGTCGACCAAGGGATTGGCACAAGCAGTACTCCACAACGATTCGATATCACGACGGAGCAAGTCTTCGAGGGCAATCCTCACATCTGGATTGCTAATTCTGCCGAAAATACAGTCTCGCGCCTGAATACTAAAACGGGATGCGAAGAAGCACGGTATGCAGTCTGCAAAGACCCCAGCCGAACGGCAGTAGGTGTTGATGGTGCCGGAGTGGTCGGGTGCCGAGGCGATGGATTTGTCTACAAAATCTCAGTCGATAGTGCAGTATGCGTTGACTCAAACAACAACGGGGTAATCGATACATCCGCAGATGCCAATGGCGACTGCGTTATACAACCCGACGAAATGGTCCCCAACGACGAATGCATTGTCTGGAAGACTCAACCAATCACAGCCGGTAGTCCATGTGCACGCGCGGCAGGCATCGATGCAGAAGGTCATATCTGGGTGGGAATGTGGAACGCAAAACAACTCTTCCAACTCCACCGAGATACTGGAGCGGTACTTACCAACCACTCCATCAATATGAGCCCCTACGGACTCGCAATTGATCGCGAAGGAATTATCTGGGTCGCATCACGCGACCCCAATGGAGTACTTCTCAAGGTGCATCCCGATACCGGGGTGATCAATTCGTGGACTAACCCAGCGGGCGAGAACTACGGGTTGGCCGTCGATCCATTTAACGGCGTATGGGTTGCTACTGGCTGGGCAACAAGTGGCCTGGCGCGTTTCGATATGATCACGGAAACATGGCAAACGTATACAAATGGCGGCGAAGCGACGCGGGGAGTTGCCGTGCGCCTCAATACGAATGAAGCTGGGCTCGTTACCGGCGCCACAGTGTACGCATCACAGTACGCGGGAGAGTGCACGACCAATCAATACGTGACGGCCATTGATGCAGAAACGGGTACCTTGCTACCGGTGGTCGACATCGGCAGCGGTATGGGCCCTGTTGGCGTCGCAATTGACTCCGATGGTTATTTATGGACCGTAAATCAATGCGCAAATAGCGCATCAAAAATCGACGCTGTAACGGGCGAACTCATCGGTACCTATCCCGTCGGTAACGGCCCGTATACCTACAGTGACATGACTGGCTACGCGCTAAAGACCATCACAACGGTCTCGAGACGCACTTCAAAACGCCTAACAGGATGGGAAACAGGCAGCACGTACTGGAAATCCCTTACTTTCGATGCGGAATTTCCCAATGATAAAACGTCGCTTACCGTAACGTTTCGTACCGGTGAGTCCGCGGACGTCATGGAGAGTCAAGAGTGGTCTGAAACCTACGGGCCATTTACATCCGCAGGAACGCTCCCGGTGCCCATTGAAAGATCCGGGTACATTCTCGATGTACAATTCACGCTGGCGAGTCAGTCCACAAGTGTCTTTCCGACACTCAATGGATTCACTGTCGAGGCAAGTCAAGAACCCTGAAACGGATTCATGTCAATTCCGCAATGTCTTGGCTGCGTCCCACGCACGGCGACCGTCGAAGCCACGCTTTTCGAGACCAGGGACAATAACGGTCTCGACGCATTCGAAGAATAATCGACGTGCATCATTTCCATCACACACACCAACGGCGGCCGCTGTCCTTGAAGGCGATGCTGTTGGTGGTAGGTGGTCTAATTCATGCTCTTCCAAATGTTGGAATGCGCTAATGAGATAATCTGACAGTCGGATGCGCATTGCATCATCGATGCGTGGTGACAACTCATCAAGCAAGCGCCAACCGAAGCGTGCATGGCCCACCTCGTCAGCCAAAATTGTCCGAAGGAGTTCCTCAATATTGTCCGGTCCTGTTTCCAACCGTTCGGCGCCGATCAGTGCGACCGCCACTGTCTCGCTCATGCAGCATATGGACAAAAGATTACGGACAAACGCCTCTAAAGGCTCACATTCTGGGTGCGATGGCACTGGCGGTAAATCGGGAAGAGCCGCTATCGGCTCCCCTCCAACGGCCCGTACTACTGCAGCACACTTCTCCGCGTGCGTCAGCTCTTCGTTTATGAAGTCAGCGACCGTTTTTATGTGGTCGGCACCGATATCCGCCGCCATCATTTGCGGAATCAAACCAGCAAATATACGGGCGGAGATATGCTCATTAATCATACGACCGCGCCATGTACCAATTGCCGCCGTACGCTCAGCATCATTCAGAGCATATTCTGCCGGTAGCTGAACTGCGGCCTCGGTCGCAGCCCGAGTCAAATCGAGAATGGGCATCAGGCAACCCCTACGGCATCTGTGAAGTGGGCCAGTCGGTACCCTCGGTCCGCAGGCGGAGCTGGCGGACCCCATGGATTACAGCCAGGCACCCCAAAATTACCGGCATTATATTGCGCATCGCAGCATGCCTGGGCTTCTGCGCTGGTGAAGTCGGCATCATGACACTCACCATCAACACACTCTTCTCCCCACATGTCCGGTTCATTGCAATCCTGACTGGTTTCGCACGCCTTACCATTGGGGATTAGGCAGGTCTCCGGTAGTTCACCAGCATCAGGAGACGCATCCGCCACCATTGCATCATCTTCCACCTGAACATCACCTGCTACGGCAACATCGGCGGCATCGGGCGAATCCGAACCGTCGGTCATATCAGTGCTGCCAATGTCAACAATGGTCTCTACGTCTCCCAAGTCAGCACCATCTCGCCCGTCCGACCCATCCGTGTCTTCTCCAGCCACGGCATCAGTCCGGGGAGACGCCGAGTCGCTGCCTAAAATCACATCTAACAACGAGGAAACATCTGCTTGGGTTGCGATATCGCTATCTAAGGTACCAGCATCTTCAGCTGCACTTGAGCTCACATCGGAGGAGCATCCACCCGCACTGGTCATAATGAGTGCTGATGCAGCTGTGCCGGCGGCAATTTTCCTAAAAGCACGCGATACCGCCGTTACTTGGCTGGCCGCGCGAAGAGCTAAAAGATGTGTGCGTTGAGTCTTCATACGCCCAGTGTACGACCGAAGAGCACCGGGACACAATGCGAAGTTTATTCGCATGATTATAAATCAAAACGGTATAATATGCCGCAGGCGAATCGATTGGTATTATAAACGTGCCCCGAGGCAGAACCCATTTTGTCATCTACGTGATAGCGTGAAGACATGGTACGCCCCACCATCCGCGACATGACTTCTGAATTAGGCCTATCGTCACATGCACGAATACTGGAAGTGAAAGAGCCGTCATGCGGTCTTCTGGCATTCATTGCGCTCCACGACGTGAATCATGGCCCATGTGTCGGCGGCGTTCGTAGGTCGCGCTATCGTAGTGCCGAGGATGCCTGCAATGATGCTCTATCGCTGTCGGCACAAATGACCCGCAAGGTAGCTTTCGCTGGGCTCCCATGCGGAGGGGGTAAGTCCGTAATTGTCGACCACAAGGCTCTCGATCGAAATACTGCATATGCGGCGTTCGGGAGAGCGGTTGAGATGCTCGATGGGCAATACTTTTGTGGACCAGATGTCGGCACTGGTACCGATGCATTGGAACGTATACGAGAGCACACATCCTACGTTAATCCTGCTGATAATGACGCAAGCGTAGCGACGGCTAGGGGTGTTCTTGCGGGCCTGCGGTCGGCGCTTTCAGAGTGCCCAAGTATCGGTCCCTTATCGGCGGTTGTCCAAGGTGCTGGGAACGTAGGCAGCTTGGTGGTGAAAGGGCTTCGGACGAACCTTCATAGTGAGCTCGCTCTTTCCGTGTCCGACCCTAATGCCAGGGCCCTGAGGAGCCTGCCCGAAGACGTACGCAAAATTGCTAGCGACGTGGCTCTTCGGACCCCCGCGCACATGTTCATACCGTGCGCGCTCGGACCCGTAGTCTCGAGAGAAAATGTGAGATCGTTACCATTTTCTGTAATTTGTGGTTCCGCAAATACCCAGCTTGAAGACGATGCTGTAGCCCAGGTATTGCACGCGCGCGGTATTCTGTACGCACCGGATTTCATCGTGAATGCGGGAGCAGTCATCGAAGGAGCGACCGTGCTTTTCAGTAAAGGAGATAATGTACGCGAACGTGCCAAAGCTGCGATCGACCGGATCGAATATCGGCTATCGGATGTCTTTCACGAGGCACGCGAAAACGATGCGAGCCCACTCAATGTTGCAGTCGCTCGAACGATACGCCGGTAGTATCGACCGACGTTTCGTTTGCTGCTTCAACCCCTCTACGCCGGAACCATGACTGGTATAACCGAAACAACTGAAGGTCGTTATAATACTGCCGCTCGATAAAGAAGCCCGTCACATGCTGAATCAATGCCCGCGCATTGAATCCGTCGGCTCCTCCCTTTCGAATGCAATATAATAATCGGCGTGCGACGTGGTGGCCACGGTTCGAACTAAGTCCAATTCCTCGGCGCGAGAAGCTTGCTTCTACCCAATCCATTCTCGACTTCAGCTGGTTTTTATTCCACCAACGCACCCAACGAGCATGGGATGCCCTCGAGGAGCCAAAATGATGATTGGTAATACGATGCAAGGCAGTCGCTGAGGCTTCGCGCAAGGGCCTCGCATCTTCAAGCAAACAGCTAATTAGATGCGGAATAGCCGGTAGGTACACCATGCCGCCTAAACCTTGCGCTGCTGCAGTCCGAGTTTCGTCCGAAAAATCTACCGTACTGGAGAGCACGGAAAGCAAGAGTGGCGCACTAGCAACATCCCGAATCTGGGCTAATGCCCGAACAACAGACAATGTCCACCGCGGATCCTTCGATTGACGCACCTGTCGTATCAATTCCGGAACTACAAAACTCGCATTATCCATCACCGATATAGCTTGGCTCGCTGCCTCGCGCACACTGAAGCGCGAGTCACCTAGTGCACGGCCCAGTTCTTCAACGGCGCTACCGCCACGAATCCTACCCACCTCTTGTATCGAAGCGATTGCAACTGCGGTATCCGCATGGTGGAAGTCACCAGCGAGCCGAAGACTTACTCGGTCGACATCGCGCGTAAAATTATCGACCCACTCCCAAGTTGGTCCTGTGTTCAAGCATCCCGATAACCTATCATCTAGGGTGCAGTACAAACGAATATGAAAATGATCGCTGTGCGGAGATGAGTGCCGCGGTTGCCTCATGACCTCTTCTGCACGGGCAACGAGCCACGGTGCATCATCACTGGCGCGCGCATATTCGATCAGCAGCTTACGCAGAGGGGCGTAGAGAAAGATGTGCTGCACCTGAATATTCGGGTCCGTAAGGAGGGACCGGACAAGTTCCCAATTGCGAACGGTATCGAAACGAAAGCTCCCGGAGCGACCCTGGGAGTCAAAGTGATAATAGCGAACAGGTACCACCGGAACACCACTCGTACGCACCATGTAAAAAGCTACATCTACATCTCTGCCGGAATTGTGAGAGACACTGGATGCGATATCACCTCCCCCCAGTCGGCTCAGATTACCGACAACGAGCGGTATACCGCCGCGACGCCTGAACACCGTCCTTGCAGCCCGCTTGATGGCGCCGATGAGTTCGTCAGTACCATGTACATATCCACGGCTACGGGTAGCCTTTAAAATACGATGATACGAGCTGGCTGGAGGTAGCGTGGCTGCATGAATGAGCCAGCCATTACTAGCAGTCGCCATCGAAGTAGAACCCTTGGCCCAGACCGTACCGGCTACGAATAACATCGATACTAGTGGTATCAGGACGTACGTGCGCTTCACGGTGTGACCTCCTGAAGACCATCAGGACCGAGACTGCCTACTGGTACAATCGCTCCTGGAGATAGTAATTCTGAGCGAAGCATTGTCTGCTCACCATCAACCAGCACACGTATCCATGCCTGTACATCCACACTGTTATCTACTGCGTATTCGATGGACAGCTCCCCAAATATTGAAGGTTCTACTGCCTGAAATCGCGGTCCCTGCGCCTGAGCTGAATCTCCGTTAAACGTCAGCTGTGGCGGAGACACGGGGTCGGAGTCTACCGTAGGAACAAACCACCAAAACTCAACACGCACTGGCCGTTCAGGTCGAGCCAACACAGAGAAGCGGACTTCAGCCGGCCCGCAGCTTTTTAGATTCGCTTTTGCGCTCTGCGCCGTGCAGCCCAGGCGCACCGTATGGTCGCCAACCATCGGCAGTTCCAACCTCACCGCATCATCATCTAGCGGAGAGCGAACTAATACCCCCGGACTTACTGGTGGTTCAGCTGTCCAAGTAAACGTCGCTCCTGTGGCATCACGCGGATGAATCACTTCGCCTCGAAGTACCAAGTCACTCACGGGAACGAGAAGGCCAGACTGGTCGAATGGCGCGATCCTACACACAGCACATTCGCTCGGCACTTCATACATGGTCGCCCGAACCGGTGAAGGAGAGTCATCACAGCTCGCATCACCGCACCCGACGGCATCGACTAACATCAGTAACATTCCACCGGTCACGAGTCCGGCTCCGGGTCCTATCCGACGCCTGACAACACCCGGACCTTCATCCGCCGCAGTCACAGTCTCTAATGCTAGAGTCGTGTACGATTCAGAATCGGGATGTGAACAAGACAGAGGCACCCAGTCTACCTCAGGTAATTGGCAATGAAGACCGATCGGATTGTCCGGGCACCGGCGCTGAAGCTCATCTCTAGTGAGAACGCCATCATGGACTAGGGTAAACCGCTTCAGATGATCGATAGTCAAAAACAGGTAACGATCACCAAATTCCCCATGCACATAACGTAAATCAATCCGCTGCCCACTGACCGGCGCATACACACCGCCAGGCAAGGTATAGTGGACGAGCACGGTATCTTTGGAGTTTGGTACGGACAAAACCAACGTCCGTTCAGCCAGTGCATTCGGTGGATTTAACAGGACGGCTTCGACAAGCAGATGGTCTTCTGCCAGCACCTCGCCGGCGCCAATCAGCCGACGAGCTTCAAGTGCTGGCACGTACTCGACGTCCAACACAGTATCTTCGATACGCAATTCGGCACATGGAGGGGACTCCGGACACACTTCATTAGCGCACTGCAGTAATACTTCTATGGTTACGGCTCTCGTCAGCGACACCTCAGGGCAGACATCAGATGTCGCGGTCAAAGTGGTAGTGTAGACACCCGATTCAGCAGGCATCCCTCCCAGCACACCTGCCGCATCGGTCAATTCAACACCTACCGGTAAGTTCGATGCGGACCAGAAAAGCGGACTGCCGGAGCGAGTCTCACCGTACAACCATTCTACAACCGGGCGTCCTTGTTTCCACTCAATAACTTCGGGAAGGTACACCGTGATCGTTTCGCTTTCCGTACAGCTTGGTGGCGGTGACTGGCGATCCTGGCCGGATACCACGTCAGCTAATAGGCCGGCATTGCGAAACTCGCCACAGGCGAACGCACTTATTACAATGATCGACGCAGCACCACATACACGCACGAAGCGGCTCTAACTCACTCCGGCTAGACAGGCAACGGGATTCTTAAGATGAGACATAAAGAAAGTGCGTTTCAAAATGAAAATCCCGTAGAACATTGTAATAAATAAACTTACTTTTGAGTCGACACTCCGTTTGTTTCATAGTGAGAGTAGTATCGGTCAGGCTCCAGAGTCGTGTTGAAAAGTCATCGCTTTTGAAATTTGGCATGCGGTATGCGGAACCAGATGGTGACTGGTTGGTTTCCCCAACGCTTTGCTCTGGAGCATTATATAACCCCGTCGACGCGTCCTCTGGATAGTCACACGATGCCACCCGAGGCGACGCGTTTACTTCCTAAATCCTACGCCACAAATTGAGCTGAAACGTTCTCCGCTCGTTTTCCTGCTTCTAGATGTAAAGCGTTCTGGAAATGCATGCGCCCATGGAATACACAATGGGTATGGCTAAGGATCTAACCGCTGCACTCGACCGATATTTCGGTTTCGAGTCTTTTCGTGTAGGCCAGCTAGCTATCATCAATGCCACTATGAACGGACAAGATGTCCTCGGTGTAATGCCTACCGGTGCGGGGAAATCACTCTGCTTCCAACTTCCGGCCATGCTGAAGGAGGGTCTAAGCATAGTGGTGTCTCCATTGATATCATTGATGAAAGACCAAGTGGACCAGCTACAAGCGCAAGGGATTCCAGCCACCTATGTGAACTCCTCTATTCCTCAAACAGAGCGTGACAGGCGCCTCCGTGACGCAGAACAGGGTAAATATCGACTTTTATATGTCGCACCGGAACGGTTCTCCCCCAAATTCGTCGAACGGCTACAGCGCGTGAAGGTGGCACAATTTATAGTGGATGAAGCGCACTGCATAAGCCAGTGGGGACACGATTTTCGACCCGATTATATGCGAGTCGGCGAAATCGCTCGCAAGATCGGCGCCGAGACCATATCTGCTTTCACCGCAACGGCGACAGCAGAGGTTCGAGCGGATATCATTCAGCTGTTAGGCATTCCATCCGCCAATACCTGGGTCTTCGGATTCCATCGACATAATTTGCGACTGGACGTTGTCCATGTCAGCAGCCTACGAGAAAAAGTCTTGCTGCTGGAGCGTTATCTACGTGCACGTGCTGCGGCACCCGGCATTATTTACTGCGCCACTCGCAAACACGTAGAGAAAGTGGCCATGCTTCTTGGAACCGATGGCTGCGGATTCTCCGTCGACCGATATCATGGCGGCCTAAATGAACATGAACGCCGAGACGTTCAAGAACGCTTCATGTCCGGTAAGACGCGAGTCATGGTAGCTACAAATGCCTTTGGAATGGGCGTTGATCGATCGGACCTCCGATTTGTTATCCATTTCGAGCTCCCTGGAAGCATTGAAGCCTACTATCAAGAAGCAGGCCGAGCAGGCCGGGATGGTTTACCAGCCGAATGCACCCTTCTCTTCAATTACGCGGACACACGCACCCAGCACTTTTTCATCGAAAACCGTTCCTTCCCAAACTCAACTACGCCAGAAGCTGAGCGACGATTACGCAGCATTGATCAAGGACGCCTACGTGACATCGTTCGCTATTGCTACGCAGACCAATGCCGCCATAAAATTATCCTGGACTACTTCGGAGAGACCCTCGATGACGCGCAATGTGGAAACTGCGACCAGTGTATCGGTCACTCAGCAATAGGAGATCCCGCTGGCCTTCCTCCTGCGAAGCCTCCCGCACCATCTATATCTCCATCCAAACCGCGACCGATAACTACTGAGGAGTCTTTGGTCCTCCAAAAAATACTCAGCGCAGTCGCCAGAGCGCGCGGAGAAGCCACCACAGCAGTCATAGCGGATGCGCTAATCGGCTCCAAAAGTACTCGAGTGATCGATAGCCCTTTATCAGGAACGCGCAGTCATGGGATTCTGCAGGGGTGGTCTCGCTCAAACCTTACACAGGTTATCCAGGCTCTATCTGAAGCGGGATGCCTACGCCGTACCGACCACCGGCGTCACCGGTATGAGCTCACGAGCTTAGGCACTGAGGTGATGTGGAATCGGGCCACGATTTCTTTGGCGGCTCCTCCGTTCGGCTATCCTGATCGGTTCGCAGAACGAACCCTACCCAAATTGGACGAGCGATCCGCTTACCTCTTCGACAATCTACGCCAAGTGCGAAATGAAATGGCTGGGCTTCTCGGCGTACCAACCTACGTCATCTGCCAAGACGCGACCCTGGCAAGAATTGCCGATAGCCGACCATGTACCCGGGAGGAAATGCTCAAAGTCCGTGGAGTTGGACCAGCGAGCGAAGAGCGGTTTGGTGAGCGTTTCCGCGCCATCATCAGAGAGAATGTAGGCTAGTTTCTCCGTTTCGGAGGAGTATGCTAGGCCCTGCGTTTTATTCCCCGTCTTGCTCTTTCTTTTTTGCTGCTGCTCGAGCGGCAGCACGAGCAGCGATTCGCTCAGCGGCAGCTTTGGCAGCCGCGGCACGAGCACTACCGCTACTTTTGCGCACTGACTCAGACTCAGCACCGTTCTGTGCTGGCGCATCAGGCTCGGGCCCAACCTCGGGCTCCGACTCCGGCTCCGGTGCGGGCTCCGGCTCCGGTTCAGTCGCTACAGGCTCCGGCTCCGGCTCGGATTCAGTTGCCACAGGCTCCGGCTCCGGTGCAGGCTCGGATTCAGTTGCCACAGGCTCCGGCTCCGGTGCAGGCTCGGATTCAGTTGCCACAGGCTCCGGCTC
>PKDL01000418.1 GCA_002863065.1 Pseudomonadota bacterium | reverse complement strand
TGCTCTCTCTCGTCTTTCTTTGCCTTCCTTTCCCGTTTCTAGACGGATCTATCGCCCTTTTCCGTTCGACTTCGTTCTCGTTCTCTGTTGTTCTTGTCTCTCTTCTTCTCTAACTCGGTCTTAAAAGTGACTGCTGAGTTCCCCCCTGAATGATCACAATTGCAAGTATACGAGTTCCACCGGCACATCGATCCGGCTGCAAAACCGACTGATTCCTTCCATCGCGACCGCACTATCCCAGAAGCACTCGACACCTGTGGGAACACCTGCATGAAGGGATGGCAAAACGCGTTCGATTTCTGCATGGGCGACAACCCCAACAACACTTTCGAACGCTGCGAAGTAGTAGCACATGACAGTGTAGCGTCCTGTATGGAGCAGACCTGCGTTGCATTACCTGAAGACGGAGGCCGACTCGGTGAGTGCGCGGCAAGCTGCGACGACGAGGTACAACTAGCCATCGATGAGTGTATGACGCAGCACGGAAACCCTTGGTACTGCGAAGAAGAGGCCAACTCCGTGTACCGCACCTGCTACGACGGTGAATGCCGCAGTAACGAAGACCATGCAGCGGCAGCCTCACATACCTGGAATATCGAATTCAATGCCCACGACACACCCACACAGATTCCTACCCCCACCTGTGAAGACATGTGTGAAGCGTACGATGTAAAAATTTACTTGCAGTGCCTGGAGGCCAGTCCGGAGCGCCCCGACCTTTGCCGCGACGCGGTAGGCCAAGCGTACCGACGATGCGTCGACAGCCACTGCCCCGCAAAGTGATCACGGCAGCTGGTGCTGCCTATGCTTCGCCGGCTTCGCCTTACTTCTTTCCCTAGATTCTCAGTGCCTCTCTTCCTACGTGTCCCTTATCACTTGAATCTTTGGAATGTCACGTCTGCTGGTACCCGATACCGGCAGGCGTGACAGCCACTTCGCCCCACCGAATATGCACCCCATATAAATGATGTGTCGCGTCACCTACCGTAAATCTGGTAGACAGCGAAGGACGGTGAGTGGTCTCCGCAAAAGGAATTTAGGCATGCGTACGTATATTTTATTGTTCTCGATACTCCTCGCAGCCTCTGCATGCTCAGATTCAACACTCGTACGTTCAATTGATAGCTACAGTGAACCTGACGTTCCCGGTGCCACGGATGCCGTAGATGGTCTAGATGTCAGCGATTCTACCTCCGCGTCGGACGGAACGAACGGCGTAGACGGGGCCGACATGACCACGTCATCCGACGGAATCGATATGGCAGATGCTGTGGACACCAACGATAGCAGTGACGGAGCGACCGGTGTCGCAAGTCCACTCGTCGATCCCAACTGCGTAGATGGTCAATGGTCTGAACAACTGCCACTCAAGACGGCGAATCTTAGTGCAGCCATCAACAACTATTCGGCAAATGCTTCTACGGAATTTATTTTACAGGCTCTGTCTATTCGGTACCCAACGGGACAGTGGATCGTCGAAGGAGGTCTCCAAAGCGATGCATTCGGCGGAACGAATTGTATTGACGCATTTTTAGGCAATAAGTCGTCGGCGGGTGCGGTGATTGGACAACTTTCCACCATCGTACACGAGTGTGGTCATTTCTTCGATCTCGACCAAGGGGGCTTTTTCGATTCTGCATATATGCTTACGCCCACCATCGTCAGCACATGCAGCGGGGCGAGTTACCAGGGCTCGGATGCCACCTTCGCCCGTAGCCTTATCAAAAACGACGAGTACAACGCCTTACGCCCACCGTGCGGCGGGAGCTTCGTACCAGGTTGCGATTCGTATGCAGACATCTACTTGAACGGTGACCCGAATGACACAAACTTTGATAGCGGCGACCAAGCCTTCAACATGCTTCATGAAGAGACTACACAGTACGTTAATTCAATCGCCACCGGATATGCTTTTTCAGATCAGTACCAATTCACTGTGAGCGAACGCGACGGTATTCTAACCTTCCTTTGGTACACCTGCCGATACTTACGTATGGCGCGTCTCCAATACCCAGGAAGCTACAGCGTCCTGACGCAATCACCGTGCTGGAGAGAGGTCATTTTGCGTGTGTGGGGTCGTGCCTGGCTGTTTCTCGAAGCGACAAAGGACATACAAAACTTAGGGATCAGCGATAACGAAATCGAGACACTCCTTACCGAGGAACTGCTTCAGGAAATACAACTGGTGCGCGAAGCACATGGTTGCTAGTCCAAGGTCGAGGTCGACGGACTAGAGCCCAGATGTTTTCACTAAAATCTCTTTCATCACTTCACTAGTGCCGCCGCCGATCGTAATGAGCCGAGCATCGGCCCACGCCCGCCCGATTGGGTACTCGGTGGTATAGCCAAATCCCCCGAACATCTGCATGCAATCATAGAGCACACGCTGAGATAGGTCGCCAGCGAACAACTTGGCCATCGTGATCTCGCGGACAGCCGCTCGGGGATTTTTCATGAACGTATCCACCGCGAAGTACGACAGCCTACGAGCTGCTTCGATAGCCGTAATGTGTTCAACAAGTTTGTGGCGCCATACCTGAAACTTCCCTATCGGCCGGCCAAATGCTTTCCGCTCTTTCCCGTAAGTAATGGCATCTTCGACGGCCTTTTTCATGCCGGCTACACAACTCAGTGCTGCAATCAGTCTCTCGCCCTGAAAGTTAGTCATGATGTAGTAAAATCCGGCGTTTTCTTGGCCAAGTAGGTAACGGGCGGGAATACGGCAGTCATCAAAGAAAAGCTCGGCCGTATCCGAAGACTTATTGCCAATTTTTTTGATCGATTTACCGACGGAAAAACCCTTTACGTCGGTCGGAAACACCACCAACGAGACACCACCAAACCCCTCGCCACCCGTGCGCACCCCCAGGGTAATGAAGTCCGCACGTGTACCATTGGTAATCCAAAGTTTTTGCCCGTTGATAACGTAATCATCTCCGTCGCGACGTGCTGTTGTTCGGATTGCCGCCACATCAGAACCACCCCCTGGTTCACTCACACCCAAGGCAGCGATTTTTTCACCCTGAATAGCGGGCTCAAGAAACTCTCGTTTGAGTTCGTCAGAACCTAATTCATCGATAATAGGGGTCGCCATATCGGATTGGACCATCAATGCCATATTGATGCCGGCGTTGGCGGTATGTACGAGTTCTTCGGCGAAACACGTCGTCCACCACCAGTCGAGCCCAAGCCCCCCATACTTGGGGTCAAAGCGTATTCCCAATAACCCAAGATCAGCTGCCTGCTTGAACAGCTCACGCGGAAAAATACCGGCTTCGTCCCACTCTTCAGAATGAGGTGCAAGACTAGTAGCCCATTTCCGTACCGTTTTACGAAATGCTTTGTGCTCCGCGGTAAAAATGTCTGCGTCCTGCATCGTTATGCGTGAGGCACCGGTTTGTCCTGTTTTTTCGTTCATACTCTTCCTTCGGGCGTGGCTATCCCTACCGCAAGCGGCATATTGGCGTGTTTGGAGCGAGTTGTACTGATAGTATGCAAAAATTAGAGGCACTTGCCGAGCTTGTCGTGCGTACTGTTCCTTGCGCTCTGGGCAGTTCGCACGTACACGAAACTATGGTTGGCGCAATGGGACGCATTCAAACGGCCCGGCGCGACACTGTCTTGGTGCGAGGAGGCGACAATGCGATTGATTTGGATCATTGGTTTGCTGGTGTCAGTAACCACTGCAGCTACCGCTTCAGATCCTCGGCGCATTGGCCCATTCCGACTCGGAATGACCGAAGCACAAATACGGACTGCAGGAACAAGCTCCGGTATGGCGAGAGCACGGGTGGAAGTTCCACAAAAAATCGATGTGATGGGCTTGGGCATTATGTCGGTCAGCCCGATGATACTGGACGGCCTTTCGGGCGATAAAAGTGCGATTGCGCGTGCGCGCTTGTACCTCGTAAGCGGACGAGCCGCGTACATTGCCCTCGAATACGCTGATGAAAATAAAAGCCGCCGGGACGGATGGTTTGAAAGACATAGAGCTCCCAAATCCATCCAAGATGACATGATGGACCTCACTTGGAACCGTGGAGGTGTTGTCTTTCATACCGACCGATTTGGCGCATCGCTTCATGCGGTGGATTGGGCAGGTCTGAAGGCGTCCGACCGTGCCCTAGTGAGCGAGACGGGTGCAATACGGGTAGCGAACCGGTACTTCCGACAAATCGTGGCTCAGAAAGCGGAAGTGAGTCTCGATTTTCTTCGGTCACAAGTATCTGATTGGTATGCGAGCCAGTCGCCAGGCGAATACCTCGATGGCTGTAAACCACCTGCCTCCACCTCTTACACACCTGGTGATTCAGCCTGCGACAAGGACCAAAAACGGTTTTCTTCTGGTGATTCCGCGTGGCGTGAAGCGCCTTGGAGTGAACTTGTAAAAGACCCGCGAAGAATGTCGCCAAATTATTCTTACCTGATTGAATCGTCCGGTAGCGGCCGAAATACCCGAATCATGCTCATTGCTACGGGCGACATCGACTGCGACGGAAAAGTATCCACCTTACGTGTGTATCTGAGACATGCGCGGGGGATGAACCGTCAATGCCGCCTCGACGCGGGTAACTGGGAAGCAATCGACCCGCTAGAGTAGTGCTTAGGATCCGGGCGGCTATAGGATCCGTGGTAGGCGGGAAAGATCTCTTGTCATATTCTTTTGATGCGCCTCTATGGTGCCACCGCCGATTTCTAGCAACTTCGCATCTCGCCAAAGGCGTTCGACGGTATATTCTCCCACGTAGCCGTAACCACCCAACACCTGGATGGCACGGTCAGCGACATTTTTCGCCATGGTCGAGCAGTATAGTTTCACGCCATCCGAATCCAAGCGGTTACCAGCCGACTCCAATCGAAGCGCATTCGACGTGTGATAGACATAACTACGCCCGGCCATGAACTCTCCATAGCTGTCAGCGATATGGCGCTGGATCTGTCCGAATCGGTTGATCGGCTGACCAAATGCCTTTCTGTCCGATGCGTATGCATTCATTATCTCGATACAGCGCCGCGCAATTCCTAAGCTCATGGCCGCCAAAGTGACTCGCTCGATCTCCAGGTTCCGCATCATGCATAGCGTGGCTTTGCCCTCGTCACCGACTCGGTTGGCGGCAGGAACACGACAGTCCTCGAAAACCAATTCGGCCGTAGGAGACGCGCGCATGCCCAGCTTGTCCTTAATGCGTTGTCCCAGTGAAAAACCGGGAGTCCCTTTCTCAATGATAAAACTCGAGAGGTCCGCGGCATGGTCGCCTGTTCGCGCGTAGATCAAGAAGACATCGCCTAACTCGGTATCGTTTATGCAACCATTCGTAATCCACATTTTCGCCCCGTTGATCACATAGTGATCACCATCGCGAACTGCTGTGGTACGCATACCGAGCACATCTGTACCGGCACCAGGCTCACTCATTCCCATTCCGCCGATGAGGTCACCCGTACAAGACCTTGGAAGAAATCGCGCGCATTGTTCGGGTGTACCGTTTACTGCGAGGTTATTCACAAACAGCATGGAATGAGCGAGGTAGGCGAGAGTGAACCCTGGATCGACTGCAGAAAGTTCTTCGTGCACAATCGTGGCTGCAGTCGCGTCCATACCACTCCCCCCAAACTCGGGATGCACTGTGATGCCAAGCAATCCGAGCTCGCCCAACTTCAGAAATAAGGCGTGATTGAACGCTTCTTTTTTATCGAATTCATGCGCTTGTACCTCCACCTCTCGCTCGGCAAAAGCACGCACCATCTCTCGTAGCTGTCGATGTTCATCGGTGGGGTTGAAAAGATCGCTCAACGTCGACTCCGCATTGTGAATTGGGGTTAGCGTTGCCGACCCTACCCAAGGGTGAGCCCAACGCCAACCCCCAACCACCGGAAGTACTGCAAAACTCAGCGTCTAATAGGTCTAATTTCAATACGCATCAGGCTTGAACCGCTGATGAAGACGCATTCTTCTTCTTTTTACCCTTGTTCTTTTTGCCCTTGTTCTTTTTTCCGTTCTTCTTTTTGCCCTTCGTCTTTCCAGACCCCGCTGTGCCTTCAGCAGATGGGGCTGGCAACGTAGGTGCATCCTCTGTCTCTAGGGAACCGTCTCCATCAAGCTCATCAACGGGAGGCTCAAAGACCTCGGGGGCGTCCGGTGCGGGGGCATCCGGAACCGATGGCATTGGTGCCGATTCTGGAACATTCCAGGGTCGACGACACCGCTCTCCGTTTCTCCCACATCGACGCTGCGAACGTGAAGTCGGCGGACGTGTGGTTTTGGGTCGCCGGTGTGGACCAATCTCATCGTGCAGCCCATGGCCAATACCCGGTGGTCGTGGCCGTACGCCTTGACGAGATCCACGATAAAATCTTGCGAACCGCCGGTTATGCTTCAGACGGTAGATGTTCCGGCTTGCGCGGTCCAAGGCACGATGGAGCGATGCGGACTCCCAGGGTCGAAGTCGGCCATCCCGTATATGTCGCTGTAGCATCCGTTTGATGTCTCTCTGCTGACGTTTCAGCACTCGACGCTCCATTCGCGTCAGGGTCCCAGAGCGGACCCCTTGCCGGATTCTTACCTGCTGGTTGGTACGGCGCATTTCGACTCGATTTAGCGCACGCTGCGTATACCGATGGGCCCGAATATTCGGATGGAAACTATGAGCTGCGCTGGCAGTGCTGACACCCGCTGTGATTAGGATGGCGGTGAGAGGTAAAATCTTCATCATCGACATGGTCATGCTCCTTTGCGATTCCCTGAATGCAGGGTGGCCTAGCGACGGCCGCCTTTGTGCTAGAGCACCGCACATGCCAAACCACATAACCAAATGTAAATACTTACCTTTAGTCGAAATAGGCTGAGGCGCAACGCACCTGTGTGTAGCAATTACGCCACACTTCTGCGGGTGGAATCACCGCAGTTCGATCTCAGCCTGGTAGGATTCTTCGAGCGTCAGGGTGCGTCAGGCCCAGTCGAAGAGATCTCAGGCGGTGGCTGATACAGCAACCACAATCCTAGCGCTATACCGGCTGCCGAGATAGATAACGGCAACCAATGCATTCCTGTGTCGCTTCCCAACCCCGGTAGGTCGGGCGGAGTCAATGTCAGCACCACGGCCATACCGTTATTTAGGAGATGAAATAATACGCTAGGAAGCAAGCTCCGGGAGCGTATTGCCATCCACCCCATAATAACGCCCATCACAGAGAGCGGGATGAACTTAGACAATGACATGTGAAAGGCACCGAAAAGTAAGCCCGTTGCCAGTGCGACCGTGCGGGTACGAAATCGAGTTTCGAATGCACGCAGAATAACGCCTCGGACTAGAACTTCTTCGCAGACTGCCGGCGTAATCGCGACCACAAAAAACACCCAAGCGAAGGATGCATCAGCCGGGAAAAGCTGCGACGCCATCTCACGAGCAGCGGCTTCACTCTCCGCATTACTCATCAGGGAGGCCAAAAGTGAAGCGGGGTACCATGCGGTGAGACCGAGGCTTAGCGCAGAAAGGATGTAGCGACCAGATGGCCGACGAAGACCCAACGACTCCTTCAGATTATACCGCTGCCAGCGAAGCCAAATACCGCACGGCAGACCCAGAATACACCACTGAGACAAGGTCAAACCCAAGAGAAGACCGTCCCCACCGTTGTCCCCAGTACCCGGTAACTGAAGCGCAGACCCGAGATAGATGTAGACCACCGCCACCACCGCTGAGAAGGCAAGGGCATCGCTAGGTCGCGGGACCCCACCTCCGGAGGTTCGGCGCGCTGGGACAATGCCCGTGAGCCCCACTTCACCCAACATGAGCGCTTCCGACTCAAAAATCTTCGCGGCAAGCACCAGGATTCCACCGGTAAAAAAGCCGGTAGCTACCGTGATGCGCACCAAAAGATCGACCGTGATCGCATCGTTCAGGATCGCCTTCATCACCAGCGCCTGCCCAATACCGGGGACAAGTGCCAATGGCCCGTTCGCATCCATCCCAGGAAGCTGCGCAAACATCGCCGGCAGAACGCAAAGGAAATAAATCGGCGTCGTATACGCCTGTGCTTCGCGATAGGTTCGAGCTAATACGGCCACGGTCATCATCAGTGCGGAGAAAAACAGCGCCGTCAGCAGCGCAACCCAAACAAGTGACATGATTTGGCCAAACGATAAAGCCAGACTGATATTTTCGGTCACTTCCTCCGGCAGCGGCATGGTGGCAGCCAATCCGCCGAGAAGACCAATGGACAGTAAATTTGATGCACCCGCGAGTAGCGCAACCAATAGTACACCAACGAACTTACCGGAGACGATTTCAACCGGCAGAATTGGCGCAGTAAGTAGGGTCTGTAGGGTTCCACGTTCTTTTTCTCCCGCGGTGATTTCGACGGCGGGATGAAATGCACCTAGGCCAATCATGAGTACTACAAGCATCGGTACAATCGAGCCGAGAAGATGTCCGCCGACCTTTACTGGGGGAGCAATGTTCTCGGATTTAACCTGTAATGGGTCAACGAACGCGTCCGAGAGGTCATTATCTTTCAGTCTCTTGGCGACAACGGACTCAGCCCAGGTGTCGATGACTTGTTCTATCTGCCGTTTTGCACGCTCAGATATTTCTCGGGTGGAATCAAAGTGCAGGTCTAAGCGCACCTTTCCCCCCGTATCCATTACCTCCTGAGCGTTGGATGGCAGAGCAAGAACCGCAGCAACCGTTCCGGCAGCAAGCTGCTTTTTGGCAGTCGTTTCGACCATTAGCTGTAGCGATAGGTGCTCTTCAGCCGCTATGTGCTCGGTGAGTCCCTGCGGTAACTTCTCTGTGACTACCGCGACAATGACATCCTCAGCTTCGATCGCCTGAACCTTGGTTACAGCCAGCTGCGTCGTCGCCAGAAAGAACAGTGGGTACAACAAGAGCGGCAGGATAATCGTCAGAAACATAGAGCGGCGGTCTCGCACCACCTCCAGTAGTTCCTTTTTGATCATCGTTTTGACGACCCACCACCGGATCATGTCTCTGCCTCCGTGATTTCGACAGGCAGCGTCTCCGCGCCGTCTGGAGCATCTGTCACCAAACGTAAGAATGCTTCCGTGAGGGAATCCGCTCCCGTCGCTTGCTTCAACTCGGAAACCGTACCTTCACCGCAGAGCCGACCTCGATGAATCACTCCGATTCGGTCACACACTAATTCCGCCTCGGAAAGATGGTGAGTCGACAGCAAAACGGCTTTTCCGCTGTCCGCTTCAGTTCGAAGTCGTTTAAGAATGAACTGCGCGGCCAACACATCTAAGGTTGCCGTCGGCTCATCGACGATTAGTACGTCGGGCTCATGCACCAGCGCGCGAGCGATCGCTGTACGTTGAGTCTGACCGGAACTGAGCTTCTCACAACGGCGATCAATGAACTCTCCCAGGCCCAGTTCATCCTTCAGTCGCTCAATCCGATACGACACCTGCGAATCGGACATACCCGATACACGGGCGAAAAACGTCAATACTTCACGTGGTGTCAGACGAGCATAGAGTCCGGTGTCCGCGGTGAGGTAACCAAGCCGTCTACGAAGTTCGATTAGATTATCACCCGGGCGCGTTCCGAGCACTTCGACCGACCCACTCGTAGGTTGCATCATACCGGCCAAAATCCGGAGCGTTGTTGTCTTGCCCGCTCCATTCGGACCGAGAAGGCCATACACCTCTCCTCGTTCGACGTGAAAGCTCAATTCGTCCACTGCTCGGACATCACCGAACTCCCGGGTTAGCGCATCCACACGCAGCGCCAATGGTCGGCTGTCGGGCTCGATCTCCATATCAAGCACCGTACCGCGTTGAGCGGTATTGGGATAGTCCATCGCAAATGTATCGGGGCGCTGAGCGGCAGCCGGACAAACCAACGAACCATAGACTGTCGAAGATCTGACACTTTGGCTAATTTCGGCCCAGACAGGTGCCAATACTTTGACACAGCCTTTCCGGAAAACAGAATAAGCCCATCAAAAACAACGCTTTAGGAAGGCTCCACAGACTGGCACACGACATGAATAAGAGAAGTGTGTCTTATCGCTGCGCGGGGAGTTCGCGGCATATATGGGAGGAAGCACATTGTCCGTCACAGCACTGTTTACTGACTATCAGCCGCAACCATCAACCGACTCCAGTGATTTACATAATTGGACTTGGTGGTGGGAACACACACGATGGCGCATCCCACAGTCCCTCATGGATAGCCTCCGAATGTTCCCGTGCAGAATCGGCAACAAACCCGCATTCCTATGTGACTTCGATGTATCCGATCGCGAACAAATTTACTGGATCAGAAAAGAACTCGCTCGCTACATCCCAGAACACGCAAGTGACATTGTTTTTTATCAGTCCAGTCGCCCATGGGCCGGACGAGCAATCCAGCGCGGTTTGTCTTTTCTCTACATGGTGGAGCCTACACCGGAGGTGGAAGTAGAACCTCCTCCAGCAGTACATTGCAGTGCATGCGGAAGCACCGAAGGTGACCTCGTAGCTATAGGCGAAGAGCGAGTATGTTTTTCGTGTCTTGAGACTTTGGCCGAACCATCGGCCACAGCCTGCTCGCATGAAGACACGTGTCAGGCCTGCGGCGCGGTGGCCGACCGATCTGTCGGCGGCGTTTCGGTATGCGGAGATTGCGTAGACCGACTCACGGGGGTCGTGGCTGCCGCTTGAGGCGGATCGGCTCCGAGACCAATATGTCGGATCGCGTACATCGGCTGCTTTCCCGCACGAGCGTAATTTCGGGCACCAATCTCTGCCACTAATCCCATTCCAATAAATTGCGCACCCAATATCATCAGAAGCGCGGCGAATATCAGATTGCCGTAGCCAATATCTTCGGTGAAGAAGTAAAATTGAACCGTCACCGCAAGAGCGACGAGAAACCCGAGGCCAAACAAGGGTAGACCGACAGCTGCAAACATCCGCAAAGGTCGGCCGAGGTAGCTTAATAAAAACTTCAGCACCATGAGGTCGATCAAAACCGCCCAGGTGCGTGACAGCCCGTAATGGCTGGTACCAGAGTGCCGCTTGCCACTGGTAATCGGTACTTCCGCAATGCGAGCACCGCGCGCGGCCGCAAGCGCGGGAATGAATCGGTGCAGCTCACCGTGCAGTTCAAGTTCTTCGATTATTTCACGTCGATATGCTTTGAACGTGGTCCCAAAATCACGCAGTTCCACATTCGATATGCGAGCGGCTAAACCGTTTGCTACGCGGGAAGGGATGGTGCGTATAGGCGAATCAACATCGCTGCGGTCTTTCCTCCAACCACTCGCAATATCAAACCCGTCTTGCAGCGGGGCGAGCAGCTTCGGGATATCTTCTGGTTCATGCTGAAGGTCGCCATCCATCGTCACGACCACTGCTCCTCTACAATGATCGAAGCCGGCAGCGAGTCCAGCTGTTTGCCCGAAGTTTTTCCGCAGCGTAATCACGCCAACGCGGTTATCGCGTGCTCGTAATTCCAGTAATCGCTCTGGAGTGTGATCCGAGCTCCCGTCATCAATGTACACAATCTCGAATGTGCGACCGTCTGCTTCCAATACGTCGATGAGACGGTCATACAAAGGTATGACGTTCCCCTGTTCATTATGTACGGGGATGATCACCGAGAGATCAATCAATCTGGTATCCGACATTTCGTGATCAAAGGACATCGAACCCTACCCTTCGTATTGAACGCTCCTGCAGTATGCGCTCTGCAGCAGCGGAGGCCAAGGCATCGCTGTCTACTGATCCCAGCGCAGGGTGCACCACTAACTCTGTGAGGCCGTCCCCAACTCGGGACAGGAGACCACATAATGCGCTCGTAGTTAGCCGTTCTGATGTAGGGCCGCCAAGCATACGATCGGGATGTTGGATACCGGCGTCGAGATACCGTACTTGCTGGCGATACGCCCAGACACTCGCCAAGGGCCAGATAAAGCTACGCAGTCGAGGGGTCGGGAGCGGCCAGTGATCCATCGACAACCGGGCGCGAGATATTCCGTGGTGCGCACAGACCATCAACATTCCGCTGAGTATTGGAGACAGCAAATGCGCGTGCTGGTGCGTATTGAGAAATAAAGGCAGTTTCCCGGTCAGGCTTTGGAACCGTGCAATTTGCGCCTTCGCTTCGGTAAAAACGTGCTCTACGTCAACCCGACGACGCGACAGCCGGAACACCGATGATTCGAATGCGCCGTCCGGAGTCACGAGAGAAGGGATCAATGCGGGTGCACTAAGCGGTCGACCTTGCGTGAATACCAAGTGTAACCCGAGGCTCACTGAATCCGCTCCGGCGAGCCCTGCAAGACCCGACTCCACAGTCTCACCTGTCGCCATGACAGATACTGCCGTGACCAGTCCTTGCCGCACGGTATCGGCGATGCCAGAGTCCATCTCATGACTGCGGCCCAGGTCGTCGGCGGTAATAATTAGACGGCGCACGTCTGCATCCTACCATTCAGAACAACGCAACTGGAGCACGCAACGGTATCTACTCCGTTCAATCTTCCCCTATGGAACGTCAGTGAACGAATCCACCACGTCGAATCGTAGCCGTCCGATCAGCCGACCGCCATCGGTTAGAACATCAATCTGCCATTGCCCATGTGCGGATTTAGGGACCACCGGCGCCGGTAGGATGGAACGAAGCACCACCGTGTTAGGGTCTGCTTCGAAGGTGA
>PKDL01000567.1 GCA_002863065.1 Pseudomonadota bacterium | reverse complement strand
GGCCAAGTCCTCAGTACGCGCCCCGACCTGCTATCCAAAGAAAGCGCTGGTGAACTGCGAGAACTACAAGACGAACTCCCCCCCTTTTCCTTCCAATTTGTAGAACAGACGGTCGTTGAAGACTTGGGTGGGTCCATAACAGAGCACTTTGCCGAATTCACATCACATCCAATCGCCGCAGCCAGTGTCGCACAGGTGCATCGTGCAACACTTCACGATGGGACCAATGTTGCAGTCAAGGTGCTTCGCCCCAATGTGAGGCAACTGGTAGAGCGCGATGGCCGGATCATGCGTGCAATGGCTCGCTTAATCGAAACACTATCGCCCTCGTCGCAGGTATCGAGACCTGTAGAACATGCCGAACACATACTTGAGAGCATGATAAGCCAGACCGACTTATCAATAGAGCTCAGTAATTACCGGCAATTCGGAGAAAACTTTGCAAACGATGCCAGTGTCATATTTCCCAAAGTGTACCCCGAACTAAGCAGCAGTCGACTTCTAACAATGACGTATTTTGAGGGGAAAAAGATCGATCAAGTGGAGACGGCACGGTATCCAGTCATATCCGCAACGCTTAGAAATGCATTCCTAAAAATGGCATTTAGTGATGGGTTCCTGCACGCTGACCTTCATCCGGGAAACTTCCTGGTCACCGATGAAAACCGTATTGCAATATTCGACGTTGGGCTCGTTTGTCACATATCCGGCAGGACACTGGAACACTTCGTAGACTTCGCCAAGTGCGTCACGATGGGCACTGCAGCCGACCTCGTGGTACATATCAAAACGTACCATGAGTACCTCGACGATGTGGACTGGGAGGCAGTAACGGCGGAATCAGAGGCGGTGGTCCAACGGCTCCGTAGCGCGCCTACTTCTGAGCTGGAATGGGGTGCCTTTATTGCGGATGTTTTGGCGCTAACGCGTAAGCACCGGATCCGCCCATTACCCGAACTCGTCATGATGATGGTTGGCATAATAACCACCGAGGGGATCGGAAAACAGATAAACCCTGACGCCAATACATTTGAAGACATCGCACGATATCTTCTGCCCATTTTAGCCCAGAAAAATATGCTACCTGTCAGTCACATACCACAGCGACCACCCGGGGAACTCGTTTAGATTGACTTCAACCTGAATAGCGACTCCACGCATTTCTAAGGTCGCAGCGGTCAAGATGCTTGACTGAATGTTGGCTAGCGAACGTGCTGCGAAGTATAACGGATCAACACGACGATTGAGGCCTACGATGCCGACACCAGATGAAATACAGCACGCTCATCAGCTCGCCGCGAGAATTCGGGGTATCGCTAGAGTCAAAATCATCCACGACCCCCATCACGCATCTCGCACGCAAGAACTGATAGATATGACTATCGCGACCGTGACCTCCGGTGGTTCATATCCACGACGTGCGAAACGCGGTACTGGTGCATGGTTAGACGGACATACTGTAGGGTCCCGAGCAGGTCGCGACTTTTATGTATTCGCCGTAGGCGTTGGAGCCGTTGTCTGTCTCGCTTCCGCGGCAGCCTTCGCTGCGATCGGCTGGTGGGCACTTCTCCCAGCTCTTCCCATCGGACTTGCCACATTTTTTACTGGCAAATTGCTCAGTTCCAAGTGGACGAAATCTTCGGCCCTCGCGAAGATACGGAAGATTCACGAACCCGGTGGGTCAGCTGACGCAAACTTAGAGGACGGACTACTCGCGGAATACATGCTGGTGGTGCTTATCAAGGAATATCAGCGTCTGTTGGGTAAAAAAGACAAGTACTTCGCTGACGATGACCCTACAGGGACCAACCCGCTCACCCGCGCTCAAAAATGGGCGAATGCTGCTGCGTGGGGATTTGACGAGACCAGAGACGTCGATGTCGGGCGGACGATTAGCGGCCGCCGGAATATGAGGGGCGGCTTGGTGGGCAGCCGTGACGAGAATGCAGCTGCGCTCAAGGTCGCCATTCTTATCCGCCGAAACCTGATTATGATCAGGTTCCTGAAAAGCTATCTCGAACAGCTTTCCAACAAAGTCCGCGATGAAATCAACCCGTATGTAGGCCAAGTAGACGATGTGATCACTCACGCGGTCAAAGACACCGTAGGAGTCGGTGCGCATCACATGCGCTGTCCAGATGACTGTTGCTTTGGTCCCTCCGAAGAAAATCTCACTTTCGAGGACGCGCCACCACCAGCTGCACCCGGTGCAGGTGCGACTCCGCTCCAGCGAAGAGTACACCGCATCGCGATGCGAAATCACATCAATGGGCATCTGCAGAGCGCGCGAGATGAGGTAGATGATGTCGATTTTACAGAAGATGTGCAGACCATGGTGTCTAGGCTGCGTTCGGCTTCACCGGTCAGTGCGGCGGCAACTGATACAGCGGTGGACCTTGGAGAGGATGCGGGTGTCGAAGAACGTGTTCGCGAAAATATCGGTAACTTCGATGAATATGGCGGAGTGGATGTGATCCAGGGACAGGTATTTTCCGCTGCAACTGAAGGTATGGAGAGCTGGCTCTCCGAGAGCGTCCAGGCTGCTGCCGGCGGCACCGGAGCAGATTTAGCGATGGGTCCAGTAGGTTGGGTAGCTGGAATTGTTGTAGGAGAAATCATTCAATCGGTGACAGTCAACCGCCCCACTGCGCGCGCAGTAGGGCGTATCCGTGCTGCAGCTGCGACTAGTGACGGCCTGAAACAGGAGCTGCGTAAGGAGCTAGGTACGACCAATACCGACCTTTTGGAACGTGCTCTAAGTAAGGTGCATACGCACTATTTGTCCCGATTAGCGTCCCGACTACAAAAAATTGAAAACGATGCACAAATCATCGGACTTCGGCAGCAGGATGGCTCTGCACGTCGCGTAAGAATGACCTGTCATGATGCCGTACGGATGGTACGCTACGTCTACAAGGCATGGCGATATGTGATGAAGGCAGAAGCAAATATCGCGTACGTGAGAGCCGCGATCGATAACTTAGAATCGCATATGCGTTCGAACTTCCCTACCTCCTAAGGTCACGCAGAAAAACGCGAAAAGCCCCCATATGGGCTACTCGACACAGCAGGAGCGGCGTGCCGCCATCTTCGATTTCGTATGGCGTCACACACGAGGCACACAACTGGTCATGCTTCGTGGACTAAGGCCTCAGACAGTTCAGGCCAAATCAAAGAGTAAGACTTCCGCTTCACGGCCGTGCGATAGTCGCACAACATTTTCGGTACTTGAGTACACTGCATCGCCCGCAGACAGTGGCAGCTTATTCACCTCTATCGCACCTCGAACCACGTGTATCCAAAGATGACGGTGCTCGGGACGCACAAATGTCGCGCATTGTTCTCCAGTGAACCGTCCAACGTATAGCTTCACGTCCTGGTGAATCCGAACACCGAACGACGCACCGTCGGGCGAAGCGATAAGAGCAAACCGACCTTCTGTTTGCTCGGTAGGTATCTCGGACTGCTCATAACTTGGGGTTAGCCCGGTACGCTCTGGAGTAATCCAAATCTGGAGGAAGTGGACAGGGTCCGTCCTCGATGCATTAAATTCGCTGTGTTGGATGCCAGTACCAGCAGACATGCGCTGGATTTCTCCCGGCCGGATCATACTACCTGTACCCAAGCTATCCCTGTGTTCCAGAGCCCCACTCACGACGTAGCTGAGAATTTCCATGTCACGATGAGGATGCGTACCGAACCCGTGACCTGGCGCCACCCAGTCATCATTCAATACCTTTAGCGCCTGGAATCCACGGAAGCCCGGATCGTTATAACCAGCGAAGGAAAACGTGTGGCGGGAAGACAACCATCCGTATTCAGACGCTCCCCGGTCGTTCGCTCGCCGAATTTCCACTTGCACTCCATTCATCGGCTAAACGCCGACTACATTCGCTGGCTACCAGCAATATGTTTGATGTTGGGGAGGGAGTCGTCAAGGCCACATTCCTCCAACCGACTCTCTTACTGATATAGCCATGCAATAAAGAGGCAAGCGCAGGTCGCAACACAACGAAGCCCGTTTCTAAATAGACCTATTCCGACACACTGACGCATAGCATCACGGTTTCAACCCGACGCGGAGTGGTATAAACGACTTCCACAACGTCGCCATTTGTTGCGCCATCGTTGGTCTCTTCATCACACCGAACCAAAAATCCGGTGAGAATTCCGCTGTGCTGAAGGTGTTTTAGCTGACTGGAGACGTCCCGCACAATCCCATGCCACCTCTGCTTGGCAGGCTGAACGCTAAACGCATATTGGTCTCCCACGTTGCGCACTATGCGCTGTATATGCGCTTCTATCATCTCCCTATCATTGAATTCGCGGCTTCCCATCGAACCACAATACCTCAATTATATTGACTGCTTACCTTGGACCATTTTGTCGCATACGTGACAAAACGCTAGGTTGTATGCTTCGTAGAAGAGCATCTCACATCCACATCATCCTAGGCATATTGCATGACGAGTTCGGACATCAGAATCTGCCCACTAGTCTTTTCAACGAGCATACAGGCAATGCCCCACCACACAAACGTTCTACAAAATGGGTAGCGGCCGATATCAGATCCAGACAGTTGCGTAACGCCGTCAAACGCGCTCAACTCTCGTACAGGACGAACAAACTTGGCCACGAGACGTTGGAACTACCTCAGTCCGTCATGAACTGAAGTACGCCGGTATTTTCAGGAGATATCGCTTGCTTACCGACACTGAAATTGCGCAATCCCTACCTACGAGCCCCCTTCAAGACGTGGCCAACGTACTTGGGATACATCCAGATGACCTCATCATGTTTGGGCGCGACAAAGCGAAGGTGTCTCTCAATGCATTCAATCGCGCAAGGCACACGACCAAACCCGGCAAGCTCATTCTAGTTTCGGCAATCACACCAACGAAGGCTGGAGAGGGGAAAACAACCACCACGATCGGCCTCGGCCAAGCGCTAGGACGACTGGGTAAGAGAGCATCGATAGCTCTTCGTGAACCCAGTCTAGGCCCCTGTATGGGTGTCAAGGGCGGTGCAACGGGTGGTGGATTCAGCCAAATCCGACCTGCAGAAGATATCAACCTACATTTTACCGGTGACTTTCACGCAATTACTGCGGCCCATAATCTCCTCTCAGCGGCAATCGATAACTCCCTGCACCGAGGAAATCCTCACCAGCTGGACCCTGACAAATTGATATGGCGCCGTGTCATCGATATGAATGATCGCGGTCTGCGGGATATCGCCATCGGACTCGGGGCGGCAAACGGTGTCGTTAGACAGACAGGCTTCGACATCACGGCGAGCTCGGAGGTTATGGCCATAGTCTCTCTGGCCGACACGCTTCAAGACCTTCGGGTCCGCATTAACCGGATCATCGTAGGCCTCACATACGATGGACAACCCGTCACCGCCGAACAGTTCAACGTCACTGGCGCCATGATTGCCCTTCTAAAGGATGCGCTTGTCCCGAATCTCGTACAAACCCTCGAGGGAACGCCAGCGTTCGTACATACAGGTCCGTTCGCAAACATCGCACACGGATGTAACTCCGTCATTGCGACACGGCTTGCCCTCCATTACTCGGACTGGGTTGTGACGGAGGCTGGCTTCGGCTTCGACTTAGGGGCAGAGAAATTTATTGATATCAAATGCCGTATCGGTGGCTTCAACCCCGATGCGGTGGTCATTGTCGCGACGGTGCGCGCGTTGAAAATGCATGGAGGAGTCCGATACTCAGAGCTCAGCAACCCAAATACTGAAGCGGTTCGCGCTGGGCTTCCGAATCTGGCTCGGCACCTTGAAACATGCGCAACCTTCAACAAACCGGTGGTCGTCGCCATCAACCGCTTCGGCACCGATAGTCCCGACGAGCTATCGGCAGTTGAAGATTTCTGCGTACAACACTCCGTGCGATATGCCATCGCAGAACACTTTGCACATGGTGGCGAAGGGGCAATAAACCTAGCAAAGGAGGTCTGCGACGCGGCAGAATCTGCCACCACCCCGCTGCAAACGCTCTACTCTCTGAACAGTACCGTACAAGCGAAGATCGAGGCTGTTGCGCAAAAAGCCTATGGCGCGTCTGGCGTCATACTTTCGCGCGACGCCAGACGCGATCTTAAGACGGTTGAAAGCCTGGCACTATCAGCGCTGCCTATATGCATTGCGAAGACACAAAACTCCGTATCCGATAACCCAAGGCTGAAGGGCCGTCCCACGGATTTTCAAATCACAGTCCAGCGGATCATACCAAGCGCCGGTGCCGGATTCCTTGTGGTGTTGACCGGAGATATTCTGCGTATGCCAGGATTACCGAAGGATCCACAGGCCGCGCACATTGATGTGGTGGACGGTACGATCGTAGGTCTTAGGTAGCCTTCTTCGATTTAGAAGCTACTAGCTTTACCTTGCCATCCTTGATTTTCACCTTCAGTACCACATCCTCTGACTTCAATTTTTCTCGCGCCTTTTCCTGTTGTCGCTTTACGCTTTTAGTAAACGAACTCAGGCTCACGCGCGAGATGTCTTCACCTTGGCTACGACGCGCATGGAGATATGATGCATATAAGGCCTCTACCCCTTCACGACTGTCAGCCATCCGAGTGCTTCGGGGTTGCCGCTGTGGCTCACCGCCGGTGGGTATGGTTGGCCGCATCGATACCGACGGGTTGTCCGCGTCAGTAATACGCACCATTGGAGGTGGTCCGGGTTGCGTCGTTCGGACGGCTGGGGGCGGTGCCCCTGTTTTATCCGTTGGCCGCATAGCAGCGGGGGTGTTCGTATCGATCCTCGGGGGAAGCGGTGAAGTCTGCCTCTTAGGAGGCGAAGGTGGCCCCTCAGTATGCTTCGTCTTCGTTCTGCCGGTTCGTTCCGATGCATCTGATTTATCATTGAGGGGTTTGGGCTCACCAACTATAGACGCCAAGAAAGCCTCCGCCTGTTTGGCCGCATCCTTCAAGCGCCGATGGTCACGGCTCAGGTCCTCCGTCTCACGCGATATTGAATCCTCAACACCGCGCGCACGGCGAAGCGCAGATTCAGACCGCTTTTGCGCCAACCGCTCCGCCGCAGTCGTCGAACCTCGACGGTATGTACCTTCCTCGATTTCTCGGCAGATGCGATCCCAATTGGCCGAATATGTACGGTAGCGCGCCAAAAACTGCTGGAATTTGAACCGCAAGACCGTGCTAAGTGTTGTATGAAGCTTCGTTTGGCGAATAGTGCGGTCTAAACGAGCGCGCAGCAATCCAGGCTGCCGCTTTTCAAGGCCAACAAAATAGTTGTCGTACTGCCGCTTCAGGTCATCCAAGCGTACGGTGAGTTGCCGCAGCTCGGCTTCTTGCTGGCGGAATATATCGGGGTCTTGGATCATGTGCTCAACCGACGGTGTATCGCATCCTCTCGTACGCTATCAAGCAAAGCGTCATAATCTACCGAATAGATACGCCTGTGATGCACTCCTGAACGCAAACTATCGGTACGGGTTCCGCCTAAGAGCATCAGCTGTCCTTGACAGCGGCTGGGTGTCGTATGAATCTGCAGTCGGATGACGTCTGCACATGCGGTTTGCACTGCGCTGACGTCGGCTGGTTGCATAGCATTGTTCGACCATCAGTTCGCATTACGGCACACCTAAAAGTGCGAACGCGATATTTGGTACTGGACTATAAGGGAAAGGCTGCCGACAGAAGGATATGGCTGGCTACGAAAGGAGTCCCGTTTGAAGCATTGCGTCGTCAATATTTGCGTTTGGAGCATCGGCATTATCGCCCTCGGACTAACTACATCCTGTCAGGGTGAAATAAATGCAGAGGAAATTGAAATATGGGTGCGCGCCGGTAGTTTCCCGAAGGTCAACGAGTTTATCGCCAACCCCGAATCCCCGATGGGGCTGCGCATCGTAGCGGTCGAAAAATATGTAGAATATGGCCGAACCGGCGACCTGCAAACTGCCATCGAAGATGCGACAGACAAAGCCGGATTGGTCGAAGCCTGTCGACAAGCACTTCTGGACAAAATGGAGTCTGACGCCGACGAAGCCGTACAGCGTGAAGCCAAAGAGGGTCTGTTCGGTGTTATCGGTTATCTACAACCCGAACAGCGCGATGAAGTGCTTAGACGCATTGCTGCATGGGCATTCGATGGAATTGACGAAAATACGTCACAAGCAATTCTCCAAGGTCGCGTTGAAACGCTGCGAATGACCGGCCAACTAAGCCGCATGGGCGTCTACGGAGTACCGGTAGCGAGCTACCTGGTAAGCTATGGGTTGGAAACAGATCGACTCTCCACCTACCTCGTCGAAACTGCGGATACCCCAGAGTTACAGCGCATTGCCATCGCCGGGATCGCAAAATTGTTTGCACTAGACGGCTTGGTGTTACCTTGGCGGGTCTTGGATAACGCCCGCCTTTTGCCACTGGCGGAAACATTTGCGCTGCTCGTCGACGTCTACCTGAATCCCGCTTTTGACAATGAGAAAAGGGAATCAGCGCTTCAGAGCGCATCAGAACTTCTGCATGGAAAGTCGCCGTTCGAAAAGAAGGCGATACCGTCCATAATCGACACATCCGAAAAACGCACCATCGTCATGGCGGCGCTGGACAAGCTGATAGCTTCAAAACGCGCAGCCGACCGGTGGGATGCATTCGAAATGATCTTCTATGCAGGTGGAGTAGACGCCCTCGATCATGCAATCCGGGGACTTAAAAATGACATAAAAAGTTACTTTCGACCGACGATTCCGGCGGCTGCTGACTACGTCATCATCGAAATGTGTCGTGATAAATTCCGTCCCAAGAAAGAGGCCGTCAGACCCATTCTTGAGAAGTGGTTGAAGAAAGGGGACCGCGTGCAGAAAGGCTTTTCCCTCTTATGCCTAAAGGTACTCGGTGACTCGGCTTCCAAAGAAAAAATTGCGCCGCTTCTAGAGGAAAAAACCAAGTCCCTTGAGCGGCTCTTCTTCTTTGGTAATCCCAGCAAACCATACAAAATCAGAAAAGCCATGCTGAAAGAGCAGCCGAAACGCACGCTAACGATCGCCAAACTGGCACAAAATACGATGGATGGTATCGACCAGCTTCAGAAACTAAATGGAATCAAAAGTGCCGGCAACCTAAGCGACGACGACTACAAAGTGGTGGAGGACCTGATTCTTGGAATACTGGAGTATACGGGCGCCCAACTCACAGAAGCAGTCTCAAAAGGATACGAAGAAAAGCTGGGGAAACCGCTTCCTGGCAGCATCTCTGGCACCGTAGCAACCGCGAAAAAAGGCGATAACAACACGAAGCGTAAACGACGTGCAGGAAAGCGCTAGCCACATACAGCCGTATCCCGCCTCATGAGCAAGAATGATGATGTTGCCGCCGGCAGAGGATTCTTACTCATCGCAGGCGCGAAGGCATGGTTTCTAATTACATCTGCAGGAGTCGCCCTCGGACTCCCACGACTGTTTGGCGAGCCAGAGGCATTCGGGCGATTCAAGGTCGTTTCTTCGGTTGCGACCATCGTAAACATGGTTCTAATAACGGCTACAGTACAATCTGTCGCCAGGCTCACAAGTGAACGAGCCGGTGCAAGCCGGTTAATACGCTCGATGGCGCTTCGCGTACAATGTGTGTTCGGAGGTGGAGCCGCTCTCGCGCTCTGTTTGGGTGCGCCGCTTCTCAGCACACAGGTTTTCGGCGATGGTTCGCTTGCGACGTACATTCAAATCGCTGCATTGGTAACCGCTGCCTATGCGTTCTACGCCACATTCGTTGGTCTCTTGAATGGGCTTGCAGCATTCGGAAAACAGGCTGCGCTCGATATCATCTTCTCCACACTTAAAGCCCTACTGATCTTGGGAGCAGTGGCACTTGGGTTTGGAGTAGTAGGGGCATTCGCCGGTTTTGCTGCCGCAGCAATAATTATCGCTATATTATCAGCAGTCGTCAGTCATCATGCACTGCCGCCAGACACGGGAAATACATCCATCCAGATGGGGCGATACCTGAGTCTTCTCTGGCCCATTGCGACCAGCGCACTCTTGCTAAACGTCATCATTCAACTCGATGTTCTAATGGTAAAAAGCATGCCCGATTCCACTAAGTACGCGCTACGCTTGATCGACCGATCAGCGGGCTTATTTGGAGGGGCTAAAAATTTATCTTTATTGCCCTATCAGGCGACTTTCGCACTCACCTTTATTGTATTCCCGATGCTCTCGAAAGCAGACTTTGACGGCGACAGGGAGAAGATGCGTCGTTGGATTGCTCAAGCGATCCGGTTTACTTTTTTATTGGGCGCGGCGACAGCCGTAATACTCGCTGTAGCTGCGGAACCTACGCTACGTATTCTCATGGGTCCTGATTACGGGGACGCAGCGACCGCCCTGACTTTTCTCTTGCCGGGCACCGTCTGTCTTGCTGAGCTCGTCTTGGCCATCACGATTCTGAATGCATCCGGTCATGAGCGGATCGCAATGCGTATTGCGTTTGGTACCGTTATGGCGCTGAGTGTCGCCCTCTGGGTATCTACTCGAACGGCGCTATCGGATGGGATGCTATCTCAATTGCCAGAGTCAGCAGCATTAGGAACGCTAATCGGATGCATCATCGGTTTCAGCATGGCCTTGTTTACAATCCAGCGCCTATACCAGGTTCAGCTACCCTGGGTCACGATGCTGCGAGTTAGCGGGGTCAGTCTAGCCATCGTTTTCGCGAGTCAATGGGTCCCAATTAGAGGTCTTTTTGGGTTGGTGGCACTGGCGTTTGGGACCATGCTGGTCTATTTCATTGGACTCGTATTGTGTCGTGAAATCACCTCCAACGACCTCAATATGATGCGCCGCATACTGAGAACTAACGATGAATGAGTACAGATATGGATAAGACACATCGACTGACACCATCGCTACAACTCCTCGCGGGACTCAGCATTCTGATCGTCTTCAGTAGCTGCGGAGGCTATACGTCTCCAGGAGAGAAGCTACAACGAGCCGTGTTTCGCTATAACAATGCAGTGCGGTGGTCTAACTACGCAGTGGCGGGAGAGTACATACCACCGGAAGAACGAGCTGAATATTTAGCGGATCGTCGTGACGCCTCAAATGAACTACGAATCCTCGAATTCAACATCGATGAAGTCCGCCACGCAAACCTCGCAAGCAAAGCTGAGGTTCTAGTAACCTTTCGGTGGGTACAGCCTGCCTCAAATATCGTAAACAACAGCACGTTTACACAGCATTGGCACTACGGTGAAAACAAAATCTGGTTGTTGAAAAAACGCGTACTAACCAAGCGTAAGCAAGCCGATTCAATCGAAGAGCGCCTGTAGGCGCATACCGTTCGAACGCAGGTAGCTACCGCATCTATACGGCTCTACTTTAAACGGGCACCCGCAGCACGTGCGTACTCTGTGAGCATGGCCACACCGAACCCGGTACCACCCTTGTGGATGTGGTTCTGTGTTTTGTCGGCGAAGGCGGGGCCGGCAATGTCGAGGTGTGCCCAGTTTGAATCTCCAGCAAACTCATGCAGGAATAAGGCAGCTGTGATGGACCCACCCCACCGCTTACCTACATTCTTTATGTCAGCAATATCACTTTTCAACTGTTTACGGAGGTTCATGTCGAGTGGCATGCGCCAAATGGACTCGCCTGCGGTATCTGCCGCGGTGGCCAGTGCATCGACCATACCCGGGCTTGAACCGTAGAGACCTGCTCGATGCGGACCAAGCGCCACGACAATTGCCCCAGTGAGTGTGGCCAAATCGACGATCTCATTCGGCTCGAACTCTTGGGCATAGGCCAGTGCATCCGCGAGAATCAGACGTCCCTCTGCGTCGGTATTAAGAATCTCAACAGTAATACCACCGTAGCCCTCGATAACGTCACCAGGCTTGAACGCCGAGCCGCCAACCAGATTCTCGCTAGACGGCACGATACCGTGCACGATGACGTCGGGCTTGACTGCACCTATGGCCGCCATCGCACCCAGAACCGCTGCGCCCCCACCCATATCGAGTTTCATATCTTCGATCGCTCCGGTTGGCTTGAGGCACAAACCGCCAGCGTCAAATGTCAGGCCTTTACCAACCAATGCTATCGATGGTGTCGATTCATCTGCTCCCTCAGGCCGGTAGGTCAAGTGAATCAGCCGCGGCTCTTGCGTACTTCCAGCGCTCACCGCCAGAATCAGGTTCATCTTTTTTTCCACCAACTGCGCTTTATCAAAGATGGTGATGTCTAGGTTATGCTCAGCGGCAATCGACTGTGCGGCATCGGCCATGGCTGTGGGTGTTAGCGTCATCGGAGGCTCATTCACCAGATCACGAGCCAGCATAATCCCTTGAACAATGCCTTGTGCATCTGCCAATTCATCGCCATTGACCGGCGCCTGAACCTCAATACGGCTTAGCTTAGACTCGACGACATTCTTCCGTTTCCATTTATCGAACGTGTAGTGGCCCAGTTCTGCGCCTACAACAAGCTCCGTAAGCGTGGCTGTGCTAACCCCAGCGATCCCGAGAGAGCCTTGCCTTTTTTCGCGAGCAAACCTAGCAGCTCGCGCCGCAACACCCCGGCCGAACCAGCGACCGCTTGCACCAGCGAGCAGTAACACCTTATTGGCACCGATGCGGCCATGCGTATGCAACGAAAAAGTCTGTCCCGGCTTACCCTCGAAGCCTTCTGCCGTTGCGGCCTCAACGAGTATACCGGAAAGCGCAGTATTCAACGCATCGATGGCG
>PKDL01000435.1 GCA_002863065.1 Pseudomonadota bacterium | reverse complement strand
CATCGGGTCCTGAGCCGAACGGGATCCCGTTTGTCGAGATAGGTCGGTTCCTAGAGGCCGGTGGCGTCGATGTGCCACACATTCACCACGTTGACCACGAAGAGGGGCATATTTGGCTGGATGACCTCGGTGACACGCATTTACTGCGATGGCTAGAGCTCGGTGGCGACCAGGACTCAGCATATCGAGCAGCGATCGATACACTTGTCGCATTCCAAAGGGCAACCGCCGAAAAACAACGCGAACAACAGGAATCATCGCCAATATGCTACGCAAGGCGGTTTGAGTCAGCGCTTTTACGTTGGGAGCTGGACCATTGGGTTGAATGGCGAGTCCAAGAGCAGTTGTTGACTGCTCCAAGTACGCACGACCTACAGATACTTGATTCCGCGTTTAATGGTCTCGTCTCGCTAATAGTCGCTCAACCCAATCGTTTGGTTCATCGTGATTTTCAATCAACGAACCTTATGGTGACTGGACAACGACCACAGCTTGCTCTCATCGACTTTCAAGATGCTTTACTCGGTCCCTGGACATATGACCTGGTCGCTCTTCTACGTGATTCGTACGTCGACCTTTCTCAAGATACGGTGGACATGCTTATCCACCAATACGTAGACAAGATGAGACATACGGGGCTTTACGAAAGCGAACCGGCGGGTGAATCACTTAGGCTACGCTTCACCAGAGACTTTCATCGCCAAGTCCTGCAGAGGAAATTGAAGGATGCCGGTCGATTTGTCTATATCGACAGAGTGAAAAACAACCCATGGTACCTCCAATACGTCGATAGAACGATGCGCTTCGTACGCCGCTCACTCGAATGGCTAGAAGAGGATGGTGAGACCCCACACATCGACGAACTGGCCCATGTCTTACGACGGCTCGACCCGGCAAGCTTCTCATGAAAGCAGTCGTGCTTGCGGCTGGGTACGGTACGAGATTACGACCGATGACCGATCATGTGCCGAAACCAGCTATCCCGTTTTGCGGTATGCCGATGATCGCGCACACACTTCGCCGACTAAAACGCTTCGGTATCACGGATGTAGTCATCAATGTTCATCACTTAGGCGAGTATATGGAAGCTACTGCCCGCCTACATTGTCCGTCAGGTATAGACCTAACTTTCAGTCGCGAACCCGTCAGCGCCTTGGGTACCGCAGGTGGGATAGCATTCGCACGCGCGCTGCTCGGGGATACCGACCCGCTTTTAGTAATGAACGGTGACGTACTACCGGGTATCGAATTACAGGCGGCGTACGACGCCCACATGGCGCATCGGCCCGCAGCCACCCTACTCCTCACCAGCAAACCGTACGCACGCGAGTTCTTCGGCGTTGCTCTAGATATCCAAAACCAAGTCGTCGGTTTTTGGGGTGATAAGCACCCTACGGAAGTTCAGCGCTGCGCGTATACCGGCATACAGTGGTTGTCGCGCCGGCTGAGGCAAACATTTCCACCACAAGGAACTGCTTGCATCAAACTCGATGGCTGGATCCCCGCACTAGAACGCGCTGAGTCAGTGCTGGGCGTTCAGTGTGAAGGCACTTGGTATGACCTCGGAACTCCCGCCAGATATTTGTCCGCCCATCGGATTGTGGCAGATCAGCTCAGTGAGTGGACCCAGTGGCCCGAACGACAGCCGTCAGTATTCTCAGCCGACCCCATACCACCCCACGTTCGCTGTGAAGGTCCACTTACTATCGGACCAGGACTTCAAAGCGATGGAGTCGCACATCTCGGACCGCATACGCATATTGGCTCGAACGTGACGCTTAAACACGACGCACGAGTGCAGAACACCGTCGTCTGGGACAATACGACCGTTTTCGGCGATGCAATGGACAGCATTATCGGACCATTCGGAACCATTTCAGCAGCGGCTTCCTAATCGCTCCCTAAACCACTCAGAACCTAAAAAGTCCGCTGGTTCTAAATGCCGAGGTAGGCCTTGTCCCACGGCTAGGGCCTGCTCCTTCTGAGCGATCGTTCCGAAGACCGTAGGTAAGAGCAACAACAATTCCGACCACGGACAACGCAGCTCCAGTGCCTACGAGCGACCACGTAGCTGCCTGTAGAGCATTGGCATCATCCAATCGGTTTTCGAACCCTCGATTGGTCATATCTATCGCGTCATTGGCCAGAGCACGTGTGCCCAACGCAGCGGCCAGCAAACCTAAACCTGTCCCAGCGAGTCCAATACCCCAATACGTTCCACGGTGAATAACGGTCTCATTCGACCGAAGTTCGGCTTGCTCCGACTGCACAATCCATTGGATGAGATCATCCTCCGGTAGCGCTGGCGCAGATGACGACATACCTGCTTGCGTATGCCGAACAGCAGACCACATCCCGGTTGCCGAAGCACGGATCACAACGACTTCATCAAATTGGTGACTCTGAAGCAGCACAGCGGCGACCCCCAGAACACTCGATTCTGCGACAGCTATATGCGCATCCACCAACCACAATGCCAGACTACTCACGTCCACGGTACTTCGTCCGTCCCAATCAACCCGCCTACCGAATGCGGGCTGCGTCTGACCATTACAACGTAAACCCCAAATATATTCTCCGGGTAAAAGCATATCGGTATGAATCGAACCGGCGCTGGCCAAGTCACAATCCATCGGCTTCCCGACGACTAATGGCGGTGATTGCTGTTGGGATACCTTGGCCACGAGACGCCGAACGCGCGGAGAATATCCCGATTCGGGAGGGGTACGATCAGAATGCAGCCTAAGCGACAGGACTGCTAGCTCTCGTGCAGCATCGGACTGACCAGCAATCAGGTGCAGATGTATCCCGAGCCACAGTCCTTCTAGAATTTGCGCAGCGTACTGACCGCGCTCAAATGTGCGTGATAGGAGGGTCTTCGCTCGAGACAATGCCAGTCCTGCGGCCGAGGTATCGCCTTCTTCATATAGCGCTTTTCTACAAGCTATAAATGCGTCCACTGCAGCTTTTTCGGTGGCATTATCGGTGGCTGGCCACGCTACCAAACCCAACGTTTGCAAAATCAGTGGTGCGTTGGATGTCGAAATAGTGGACTGCGGAACGGCTCCATCAACGTACAAAACGGCCCGGTCCGCCGAAGCGGCGCTCAATATACCCAAGGCAAGCATGGTCCATAATGCAGTCGCTCGATTCACTTCAATTCCATTTCAAAACTATCTACCAAAATCGCGCATGACTCAGGCCGGACAATAAACGGTTCGGACCAGGACTTGAACCCAAACCCTTTCAATGCCACAGATAATGCCATGAAAACTCTTCTCGTCGATCTACGAAGCGATACGGTAACGCGACCCACCGACGGTATGCGAGCAGCAATGCTAAAAGCACCGCTGGGAGATGATGTCTTCGGTGATGACCCCACAGTCAATGGGCTGCAAGACATGGCTGCCGAGCTGTTGGGTAAAGAGGCCGCCTTGTTCGTGCCATCAGGTACGATGAGTAACCAACTGGCCCTGAGAGCACATACGCGTCATGGGGACGAGGTGATTGGGCATTCGGGATGCCATATGTTCAATTACGAATCAGGAGCTGCATCCGCCCTCGCCGGAGTCCAGTTTCGACTACTTGCATCGGACGATGGCACGCTGCCACTCGATGCTATAAAGACATCTATCCACCAGACCGATGATCCGCACTACGCCCCGACCACTCTGATCTGCCTTGAAGATACCCACAATGCATGCGGGGGAGTTCCCTTACCGTCTAAGCACATCGCGGCCGTTGCCGCGATAGCGAAAGAGCACAACCTTCCTCTACACTTGGATGGAGCCCGCTTTTTCAACGCAATCACCGCCAAAGGCATATCTGCCCGTGAACTTGCAGCCCCCTTTGACACCGTATCAATTTGCCTATCGAAAGGTCTTGGTGCTCCTGTAGGCAGTATCCTGGTCGGACGTGAGGATGCCATACAGCGCGCGTATCGGTTTCGGAAGATGTATGGTGGCGGAATGCGACAAGCAGGGGTCATTGCTGCTGCAGGACAATATGCCCTGCAACACCACATTACCCGATTGAGTGATGACCACCGACGCGCCCGCTTGCTCGCAGAACATATTTCGACGCTGCCAGGATTTCATGTCGACCTCACAAAAGTGCAGACGAATCTCATTTACTTCGGTTTAGAAGAGAACCATCACCTCTCATTGCTCAGTCCAACTGGTAAACCTAGACTAGTGCACGAACTACTAGAACTCGGGGTCGCTATAACGGGGGGACCATATCGATTGCGTGCCGCTCTTCATCTGGACGTGGATGATGCGGGACTGGAAATGGCCTGTAATGCATTTTCCAGGGTAGCCGATGTCTAGGCACTCTCAAGCCCCAAAAGACAACGTACTCCTCTACCATGATCCGCTGGCAATACGGCACGTGAATATGTTGCTACTGCACCGTCCCCGAGGCTACACCGCATGAAATTTTGCCGTTTGAATATGGATGGAAGCTGGTGGATCGGTGACGGAGTATCCGGACTGCTGATTGATCCCTGGCTGCACGGAACAGAGGTAGATTACGCGGGCTGGTTCAATACGCAATGGCACGCTACACCACCAATATCCTACGATGAGCTGCCGCTATGGAATGCAGTGCTCATTACACAAAAGTATCCCGATCATTTCCATAAGGAGACGCTGCTCAGGCTGAAACCAGACATCGTTTTTGCCACGTTTCGGGTAGCAGACGCAGTACGTAAACTACTCCCCATGGCTGACGTGCGCGTGTTCTCCCTGGAGAACCCGCAACATTCATGGAAGGGAATCACCATGACTCTCCTTCCAACGAGACGCCGTATCGACCCGTTTTACGATGCGCTTTATATCGATGTTCGGGAACATGGAGTCCTGTTTGCACCGCATGGGATTATGCTCGATGAAGCGCATTGGAGCCTGCTTCATAACCGTCCGGCCTGCAGTCTGTTGTTGGCCCCCTACAACCTGTATCGCCTGCCGACGCTTCTAGGGGGCACCGTCAGTCCTGGATTGCCGGGACTGCGAACGTTAGTAAATGCAGTGGGCCCGCGCGTTGTGTGCCGCTCTCATGATGAAATGAAGCATGGTACAGGTTTAGTTAGCCGCTTGGCCCGCATTGACGATGTAACAGAAGAGATCATCCGAAACACATCCTGGCTGTCCCCGCTACACCTCACACTCACCGATTACCGGGAAGTCGCACTATGACGCACCGCTCACGCTCATTGCTGGAAGTTACTGTCATTTACATTGGCCTGTTCGTCATCGGAACCGCTGTTTATGCATGGATGGATACAGATGCGATGATACAGTGCTTAGTCGCTGATCTCGCCATGACAGTTGGAATCTATGCAGTCTCCGTATGGAAGCGGAATACCAGTGCGTATGACGCGTATTGGAGCGTTATTCCATTTTACTTCGTCGCTTGGCTAGGGTGGCAGTATGCATCACATTGGTCAGTGTATCAGTGGGGAATCGTCCTCGCCGTATCGTACTGGTCTTGGCGGCTCACCCTGAATTGGACACGGTCTTGGCCTGGTTGGGAACATGAAGACTGGCGTTACGTAAATTATCGAAATCAGCTAGGTAAGCGATTCGAACTGATGAACTTTTTTGGCCTGCAGATGGCTCCGACACTCATGGTATTCGGAGGCTTCTCGCCTCTTTTCGCTGTGCTGTCGGAAGGTGAGCCAACCATGTCGGCAATACCCGGTGTCGCTCTGATGTTCCTCGGAACAACACTCGAACTTATCGCTGACAATCAACTATACGCATTCCGCGCACGAGAAAACCCATCACCTACCGAGCTTTTGGATCATGGTATTTGGGGCATTGTCCGCCATCCGAACTATCTAGGGGAGCTGCTCTTCTGGACTGGAGCCGCTGCTTGCGGCCTCACTAACGGAGCTGCTTGGTACACTGTTTTGGGCGTCGTCTCGATTACCGCCACTGTGCTGTTCGCATCTATTCCGTTCAAAGACGACCGGATGGCGTCCCGAAGACCACAGTTTGAAGCGTACCGACAACGAGTGCCTGCTCTCATTCCGGGCATTCATTGGCCATAGGCGTGCCTGTCTAGTTAAATAGTGCATTCGCAGCTGCTGGATTGATAGCAGCTGCCAAAAGCAGCGAAATGATGAAACCTATGGTCACAAAAAGGAGGTCACGCCCTGCAAGCCTCAACGCTGCAGTCACCGTCCTTCCATCGGTATTCGCTCCCCGGGCAGCCATCGATATTTCTCTGCCCGCTAGCAGGCCAACAAACACCCAGGTCGTACTCATTGGAACTTTGGAAGCAAACTTGAAGATATACAGAATAACCGAGTAAAGCAGGTCGATAATCGTCGCTGGGCGCACATCAAACACATCCGATTTCTCATCGACCACCTCTTGGATTTTTTCACCGCCCATTCTAAACAGCAGACCTAGACCGAAAAAGATAACCGACGCGAAAGCAATAAACTGCGTCAGTGTCAGAGTTCTGGGCAGAAAGACCGCGATATTTGCCGCATCCTGTTGCAACCAAACAGACCACAGTAGCCCCGTCGTGATCCATTGGACGATGCGCCAAGCGGGATGCGCTTCCCCCGTGAAGCGCTGCTTCATCCACGGCCCCAATGTTCCCCAAAGGATGACGGCGCATATGAAGGCGATAAAGTATCCCGAGATACTCTTCATCGTTACCGCACCAATGCTTTTACCGCTGGCAGCGAATACGCTCAAGAGCAGGAATGTCGTAGATACGGGCATCCGTAAACGAGTCAGAATGATAAGGAAAAGCGGCGCTGCAAGCTGCAGAAAGTGAAAGGACTTTGGGGCTGTCTCAAAACCTTTCGATGACAGACGGGAGTAGCTGACATCGCCCGCATGGTCTAATCGATCGTGACAGTCCCGTAGACCTGGCCCGTTTCGCTGATAAGGGACCAACTTCTCGCAGTCGAATCTTGAGGCTTTCCCTCCGCTACAATCTTGAGCGGAGTGCGCTCTCCTCTCTTACGAGCCGGCTGGCTTTGTGACCATCCAATAATCACCCTGTGTACCGTTGGAATACCATTCCCCAGGTTAGCACCTAGACTCTCTAACGACTGAAGCTTGCCGTCTGTTAGCTGTAATCTGATCTCTTGAAAATTGTCGTTTCCGTAATCCACTCGCAACAGGGCCTGTTCACCCGCAGCATCTTCGGGAACACTTGGCAGACCCGAAAGATCGACGGAGATAGGGCCACCATACGTCAACCAACTCACGGTAACGGTAATTACGAAGACACCGCCGATAAAAAGCCATAGCTGCCACCATGGGCGCCCTCTATTCGAAGCGATAAACGTACCGATCGTCTGAATGGAGTCATTGGCAATTGCAGAATAGGCAGCGAACAAAAAGCCAACCCACATCGCGACGTGGGGGATGTTGAAAGTGAAAGCAGCTAAGATAAAAGCCAGAATAATGACGGCGATAAACCGCCGTTCTTCCGCAATCACCGTAGCAAAGAGGTGACGCATCCCTTTGCTCTTGGATTCTTGCTCAGTTTCTGAACTCATGCCGGTGTTGTGATTCATAACTAGTCCCAGACACAAGCCAAGAGCCGCTCCTTCACACGATTGTCACAAAAAAGGGAGTGCATCGCCACGTACCAGCTAGGTGCGTAAGGCGACTGGAACCACGATCATCATGCACACGGCAATACATGTGAAGCAGAGGGGCTTTGTGTAGGTGTATATCCTGCCAGTTGTTAGTATCCTTCTAAATGCAGAACGCCTTGTAACCAGGCATCACCTCGACCTCAAGCACCAATGCAGAACATAAATGTCTAGCAGTATGGAGTACAGCACGTGATTCGTTGTGTCCGGTACGTCCCTCCACACCCAACTCGACGTGCTTATTGTCGTGAGAGATTCGGTCCCCGCAGGAGAAAGTCCGTAACGCTACTGCAACCTTCACGTGATTCGGCGTGACTAGTGTGAGTACTGTAGACGCCAACACTTTTATCGAGATATTCGGTGGCGCCAACGCTACCAAAAAAGCAAGGCTATTCTCTCTGCTGGTGGCATCCAGATAGGGTCCCTCTTTGCCCATGTCCATGATAGTGTGGGGCATATGAGCGCGCCAAGACGCAATGAGCCCTGCCCTTGTGGCAGCGGTAAAAAGTATAAGCACTGCTACGTTGAGGACACGTGTGGGTTGAAAACCAACATGAAGGGCCGGAGTCGCACTCCTCTGATTATTGTCGGGGTAGGCACAATCACTGGCCTCGGCATCATGGTTACCTTTGATGGACACACAGGTCTTGGGTTCATCGGAAGCGGGATTGTTCTGGCTTTGGCATATTTTATGTTTCTGGACCCTCCCGACCCCAAGGGTGGCGGAGACCCTGGAGCGATAAACTTTGGCGGATAATCTGACCGACTCCTTTGACCGTGTATTACACCCAAATCACGAGGTCCAACACCGTATGACCCATCGAATCCTGTTACCAGGTGTTCTCATTTTCCTGGCGGCCGCTCACGTGTCAGCTTGCAGTAGCCAACCACCGGGACCCAAAAAAGTGTACGAAGAATTTCACGCAGCACTCCTGCGCGCGGGTAGAGGTGATCCGACCGCATTATCAATGGCAATGACCCACTTATCTCAAAGCACATTGGACTCGCTATCCCAAAAAGCGGAAACCATCAGCTCTTCACTCCCCAAAGGCTCACCACCAGTCGACCCAAGACAGATGCTGAGTGTATCGGCACTAACGCACGATGCCTCACCGACCGACTTGGAAGTGCAAATGGTATCGCAATCCGAACTAAACATTAGGGTGACTATTGGTGAGAAGGAATACGTGGTCCCAATGGTTCGAGAAGGCAAAGGTTGGAAGATTGATCTGATCAACGTCCCTAGACACGATGCAGGAGCAACCACTCAAAGCAGTCCTTGACCCAAAGCGCGAGACTCGATAAGTCCGCTATGTGGTTCGTTCAGTATCGACACCTCCTCCGGCACCACCGGCTCGCCGGTTCGCACGTTCCCGCTGGCTTTACCAAGACCAGGGGCGTGATATCGGCCCGTTCCGTCCAGATGAGATCGGCGAACTTCTCGCCACCAAAAAGATAACGGCTGACACGTTGGTCCGGGAGACGACGTCCCAGCAATGGAAGAAGCTGGGGTCCATCGCAGACTTCACCTCGACACTCCAGGAAGCGGCTGAGACCGAGGCCGCCCGCGCGAAAGAAAAAGCGTTCGAAAAGAAAGTCATAGCTGCACGCACAAAACGTCGCATACCCTTAGTTATCGGTGCTGCCACCGTGCTAGCTGCCGGTGCGATAGGCGGGTGGTTCGCATGGCACCAATATAAAGCGGGAGACATCGCGCCATCCTCAGGCTTCACGTCCTCCCTCTTGAAGAGTCTCGCATTGCAGCCTGTACCTTTACGCGCTTACTTGAAAACGAGTGGCCCGATATCCTGGGCTGAAGAAAACGTCGAACTACGTACATCCACAAAGGACACGGTACGCCGTAAGGCGGGCGGAGCCAGCCGCCAAAAATCAGCAACCCACAACGCAGCGCGCCGCGGTGTAAATGATCTGGATCCGGAGGCTGCGCCAAGTGGAGTACGGGAGCTTTCATTCGAAGACGATGGGAACGACATAGGACGTGAGTTAGACGCTGGAGATGTACAGTATGTCAGGAATACGGTTGCACCTCGTCTTGTCCGCTGCGCCCAAAATGTAGCAAGTAACCAGCCTGGGTGGCCAGGCACGAGTATCCGCTTCAGCATTGCAAACTCAGGCCGCCTGGGTTCAATTCGTATTGGGGCCAACGGCCGAAAAACAGCCTCATTTGTGGCCTGTGTGAAAAAGGCGATTGCTGGCATAAAAGTGAAGCCATTTGACGGCCCAGGCCGCACGCTCACAGTACCTCTGCGAGTCGGGCACTAATCGACCCACCCACCGCTCTCAATCAACGACGGGGACCCCGTCAATGTATGCGGATTCAAGATAATCACCCACCAAGTCTGCCGCTTTTGCATTGGAAAATACGGCAAAGTGGTCAGCGTCCGCGAATTGCGCAAGGACAGAAGTGGCTGCACCGCTCTTCGAAGTATAATTGCCGCTAACGGGCTTATCGACCGATAAAAGGCCAAGGATGTCGTGCGTAAGACTCGCCTGCTGTATAGGTTTCAGAATTGGCACACGCGCGGCAGCAGCTAAGTACTCGGTCGTTGTTGGAGGCGTCGCAGCGTCCAATAGCCCCTCCGTCAACAATACGTTCGGTGGATTGTCAGCTCCTCCCACTGGGTTGTACAAACCTGCGTATGCAATCGGGTCAGTGATATCCACGAGCATCTGGAGCACAGACATTACCGGATGATCGATTCCAAGCTCTCCATCCACCGTACCCAGTAATGCTTGCACTAGCTGAGCAAAATCCAACGGAACTCCACCTAGGTCTTTCCGCAGCATAAGAGTGTGGCTGAGACCGCCGCCAGCAGCGCTCAAGACTGTCGCTTTGAACTCGGGAGCAAATGGAGTGAATAAAGCCCCCACTAATGCTCCATGGCTGTGTCCAAAATAGTACACATGCTCTGGATCCAACACGATGGTTGTATCTTCTATATCAAACGCGAGGCCCTGTTTCGCCATTTTCAACTGTACGAGTACGTCGATGGCAGACTGCCGAAAGTTGGCCCGAGCAGCATCGATATTGTTGAAGTTGAAAGATAAAAAGACTGGGTCTGACGTTGTGCCACGGTCTCCGTGAAGCGGTTGATCGATACTAAGCACTGCAAACCCACGCTTTGCTAGCGCACTCGCAGGGGCATTACCGCCCGAACTCAAAAAGCTCTGGTAGTCCCCTCCTGTGCCATGACCATAAAGCACAATAGGCCAACCTGTAGATGGCATCTCCCGTCCTTTCGGAATGGTAATCGCGAACCGCAAGCTCTCTAGCTCGGACATCAATGGAATACCATCAGCATCAAACAGAATCGCTCCGCCCTCGGTCTCATACGGTTTTTCGCCGGTCTGGTAGTTCGGAGAAAGATAGCGTCCCTCATATGCGGTGTAGTATCCATTGGGCTTATCGAGTGGAGAGACATCCGTAAATGGTGAGACGGTCACATTCGAACGAATGTGTTCCGCTATGCGAGCCAGCTCTGCCGATGGGGCACCGGTTGTGAAAACGGTTGCGGCAGCGATATCACTCCGCGAAATATAAGAGCCGAATCCATTGAGCCAGGCATTCAGAGGTGCGTACAGAGTGGCAAGGGGGCCCTCATCAGCGAGCCCTTGCGCGACAACGGCTGGCTGCCCTAGCGGATTTCCGGCCCTATCTCCAACACTGCGTAACACAAGACAAGCGTATGTCGTATTCTCTTTCAGCGGCAGACCAAATACAGGCTGAACCGACAGGGTATTTTTCGGGATGTATACACCATCATCACGCGACCAAAAGCGCGTCGTTACGGGTATCCGTACGCTATACTGAAACGACTCACGATCCACATTGACGAGCACTACGTTAGCCCCGTCATCGCCGGTTTGCACCGTCGGCGTAAGAGCGTCCTCGTCTATCGCATCATCGAACTGAAAGTAGACCGTTGGAACAATGCTGAAGCCGTCTAATTCCCGCATTGCCCCTTCAAGATAAGTCGATACTAGGTTGTTATTTTCAGGATTGGGAAAGCCACTAAGGTCAAGCGCTCCAGATGCATCTCGCCGGAGGTCAATGGGAAACGGCATATCAAAAAGCGACGATCCATCCACGACAAACCGAGCTTGAACACCTTCGCTTGCTTCGGTGCCAACGCTATCTTTGCGTTCGGACAAATTAGTCGCATCCTCACTCACCGTCGATGCATCCGTCTGTGCGGTAGGAATAGATTCACAACCGTTGCAAGAAACCAGGACGGCTGTGCACAACAGGATGTGTACACGTCCAAGCCCGCATCCGGGACGAAACGCACGGTTTGTAAAGTTCATACTGAGCACTCTACCTGCCTTAATTCTCTACTGGAGGACAAACATGGTCCGGTTGAATCGAATCTATACACGAACTGGCGACAAAGGCAGTACCCATCTCGTCGGTGGCCAGAAAGTGCCAAAAGACTCCTTGCGCATTGAAGCATATGGAACCATCGACGAATTAAATACTATCCTTGGCCTAGTACGCACTTTCTTGATGCAATCTGACGCAGAACAGGCGCTCAAAACACGACTATCGGATTGGCTGAAGCTCACACAAAATAATCTATTCAACCTGGGCTCCGACCTCGCAACCCGTACCGAGGACCGGTGGGAAGGCATGCCATTGACGCGACTAGAAGATGTAGAGACGCTTGAGGCAACGATCGATTCATTGAACGACGACCTTGAGCCTCTGAAGTCATTCGTTATCCCTGGTGGAGGACCATGCAATGCGTTCCTACATCAGGCACGAACGGTCTGCAGACGTTCCGAACGAATCATTCTCGCATTGTCCCGAGAGGAAGCGGTCGGTGAGTACGTCCTTCCGTATGTGAACCGTCTGTCGGACGCACTGTTCGTTTGGAGTCGATGGGTTTCGAAACAACTGGGCGAATCCGAGTTCCTTTGGGAGCCAAATGTCGGGTAAGCCGAGGTGAGATGACACCAGGGCTAGCACGATCCCGCAACCACCGATGCTTCGGTTTCGCATGTTGCCAGCGTGTGCGTTTACCCCTATGCGTCAATTCAATCGACCGACCTCGCCGCGCACGCAAACGACCAGACTTCCCCCAGCGTAAGACCTGCCGCTCTCTACCACATGGGTCTACCA
>PKDL01000025.1 GCA_002863065.1 Pseudomonadota bacterium | reverse complement strand
GCGTGATAGACGCCGGAGTGTACCTAATCACGTCACTCCCGGCATTCAGCATCCCAATTCTGGATTACGCCATAGTCGACCGGTTACAGCAGGTCTCGCGGCCGTTCGGATTCCTAATGCTGCGATAACGCAAACTGCAGCGTACTTTTGACCTCTTCGTTGCCCTTCACTGAATTACAGGGTTGAAACATAACCCTTGGGTAGCGCATGGTAGAAGCATGCGAAACACGCATCGGCCACCACATGATGCCCGGGTAAGCCAATGAAGGTATTACTCATCTCTCCTCCGGTTCCTGTGAAAACCATCATGCCGGAGCGCTATCAGAACCGGGCACGGCTCTTCTCCAAGCTGGGCGGAGATAAGCCCATCCTAGGCGTACAGCCACCCTACGGAGTTCTATATCTGTCGGCCTATCTGAAGAAAGCTGGTCACCAAGTGTTCTTTCTGGATGGGTTCTTCAATGACGTCAACGCCATGATCGCGTTGATGAAGCGCGAAAACATTAGACTCGTGGGCCTGACAGCCGTTAGCTACCATTGGCAAAAAGGCGTTGATGCGTTGGAAGCAATCCGGCGGGCCATCCCAGACTGCTTTATCGTCGTTGGTGGAGCTCATGCAAACGCGGTCAAAGGCGACGTTCTTCATGACAGTGAAGCCATTGACTGCGTAGCATTCGGCGACGGTGAAGAAACTCTGGTGGAAATCGTAGCCCGACTCGAATCTGGTACAACCGACATGGATGGAATCCGTGGAACCATAACCAGAGATGCTGACAATGGCGAACGGCCAAGTATTAAGGACTTGGACGGGATGTTGCTAGCGGATCGTTCCCTGATCCAACTTCAGGACTATCGACCTTCGCCGTTTTATTATCGGCGACTCCCCTTCACTGCAATCATCGGTTCTCGAGGATGCCCGTATCGCTGTACGTTCTGTCACACGGAGACCCTCACGAGACTTCGTAGTCCGGAAAGTCTCGTCGAGGAAATTGAACACTTACAACGCAACTACGGGGTCCGCGAAGTCGTATTCTACGATGACACATTTACCCTGAATAAACGCCGCGTCTATCAATTCTGCGAGCTACTCCTCCGCCGAGGCATCAGCTTGTCATGGTCAGCAAATGCGCGCTGCGATTCAATAGATCGAGATCTTTTACGGGCAATGAAAGGAGCAGGCTGCTGGCGACTATTATTCGGCATCGAGTCTGGTAACCAAAAAACACTCGACTCGATGTTGAAAAACGAATCACTGGACGAAATCCGTCGCGGCATACGCATGACCCAGGACGCCGGTATAGACACCTACGGCATGTTCATTCTGGGTTACCCTGGAGAGTCATACGCTGATGGGCTGAATACCATCCAGTTCGCGCAAGAGCTGAAGCTAGATTACGCTAACTTCTGCGCCGTAACGCCATTTCCCGGCACTAAGCTATATCAAGATGTGAAAGAGTCAGAAGGATTTCGTGGCTACGAAACTATGAGCATGTTTGATGTCAGCTACGTCTCGGAAGATGTCACTGAGGCCGAGATCAAGGATCTGGTGGAAAAAAGCAGCAAACGGTTCTATCTACGCCCCGACTACGTAGCAAGCCGACTAACACCGGAGAAATTGTCCTCGTGGGAGGACTTGAAACGGTACGGCCGGGGCTTCGCGATGGTGCTATCTGATATTTCGGTCCGCACCTAATAGCTAACAGCGCCCCGTCATTCGAATCGCTTTACCAGCTCTCAATCTACGACGAAGATGACCCGCTCTCTTTGCATTTCGGCTACATTTTGCATCGTCTTTGCTAAAGCTCAGATGCAGACCTTCGCTCACTCGCTTGTTCGTCCGACAATGAGTAACCTAACGAAGTGATAACGGAGACACGCCGCCGCTGGGTCTTACTCGCTCTCTCGATGCTCTTGAGTTGGGCAGTGCTGTACAACACCACACTTGTGACCGTGCACAACCTTGGTGCCCGCGAGGACATCGGCTACATCAACGGCGGTAAGGTTTTCAGACTGACAGGGACGATGTGGTACCACCTGCCAGGACTTCAGGAGATTGGCCTTGCTCCGCAAAACATCGGTGGTCAGATCAATCTTCGTAACAATGAATTCGCCATGTATGAGCGCGATATGCAATCGCTCCAGCGAATGGAAATTGACTTCGCCCTCGATGAAAATGCGTTGCTACTCATCATCTTTGACCGACACCGAGAAGGAACGTTCTCCGCCCTTCGACTGACCGCATTCACTCATGAAGATACTCCTTTCAAAAACGCCTTCCTACGCTATGAGAAAGGACGTGTTATCTCTCGAATGGAGCTCCCTGATTTGGGGGAACAACTACAGCCAGGCGAGCATACCGTTACAATTGAACTGGTTGACAAGCACACGATCCGCGCACGGCTGAATGAAACGAAATTCGCCGATATTGCGTTCGATATCGCCTCATTACGACCCAAACTGGCGCTTGGATGTGGCGAGAATAATACCACGATCAAGCGATGGAAGGTGCTCGGCATGGACGCCGACAATAACCCTGTCGATTGGGAAGAAGCATTTAGCGTTCTTGGCACATTCAATCGCTCGAGCGTCCCCGTATTTTCGCTCTCACTGCTCGTCTGGGCTTTACTCATTGGGTTCCCTCTACTCAAAGTAAGTATCGACACCCGCATCGCACCACTTCACCTGGCAGTCCGGTCACTCCTACAGCCCAATCCACGCTGGATCTTCGGATGCCTTTGCTTGATACCGTTTACGCCTCTCCTTCTTCAGTGGATTCTTGGCGGTATGTATGTGCTCTATGCATGGCTTTCTTTTTGGGAAGCATTGATTGATGGACACCGAAGCTGGGTAGTTGCTACCGACGACAAAGGCTCCCGTACGCGGTGGTTGGCCACCTCGATCGGTTTTCTCGCCGTAGGGGCAGCATTGCTGTTTGGTCACACGGAATTACGTGATGCTGTACTATCTGAGCCCCTCTCAAACACTCCAGGGGAACGATTATCCGCTCGAAACGGGATGACTACCGTACGGTTGGGAAGTCCACTCGGAGTAGATGTCTCACAAGCCTCAGCGGGACCGAGACGGCTACGATTCTCGGTGGACCTGGGAGAAAACGAGGTGTTACGGGCTGATCTTTTGCGAGCGTTACCGACCCGCGGAGACGTATATCAGGTGGATCGCTCACAAGATTCCCCAGACGACCGCGACCGCGCTCCCGGCGAGGACATGACCCAAGCGGAAGATCCGCAAGGCGATTATGAACTGCGAGCTGTCAGCGCCATTATAAGCTCCGATACGGGTTTTCCGGGGCAATTGAGATATTTACGGGCTGACAAATACGAACTTTCCCCCTACGCAGGATGGACCCTTCCCCCTGGCCGCCACCAAATAGAAATGGTCGTCGATGCCCCTTGGGCCTACGTCGCTGTTGATGGAGCCATCGTAGATTTCCGTACAGACCTTCCGCCGACCTATTCGGCAGGAGCGGCGCAACTTCTTAGTATGACACCCCATGTTACTGGCGCCGGTAATTTGACACTTGAAGCCGTAGAACGTGACGCCACCGCCAATGTCGTAACTGCCTCGCAGAATAGCGACCTTCTGGGTGGATTGGGACTCATCGCAATTGCGCTTGGAGCATTCCTTGGAGTCTTTGGCGCAGCGGCCCGGGTCTCTTTCTCCTGGTTCGCAGCGAAACGGACCATATGGCTGGCAGTGCGAGCCGGCATATTGCTCTGGGCATGGATCATCTGGTGGATTGCAGAACGTGCGGGGGCAATTGATTGGGCTGATGAGCGTGTAATGATCATCCTTGGCACAATCGCGATTCTCAAAGCCGCATTTGACCTAGCACAAACCATTCGTCAATCAGATATCACTCGCCCGACGTGGTATCGGATCAGTGGTGGACTGCTGGTGCTTCTCTTTACATTCGTAAGCTTTGAGGGGATGGCTCGCCTGCTTCCCGAGCGGCATCACACGTGGACGCACTTCTGGAACTATCAGCTGTCATCCCAATGGTACTGGGTCCATGACCCCATGATTAGACGACTGAATCCGTGGTTTATCGACCAACGCTTTAAACGGCGAGACTTTGTGCCAGAGCATGACGGCAAGGTACGAGTCATGGTCTTCGGGGGCTCCCAAACCTATGGATGGGGCATACCAAGCATGGACAGGATGGCGTTTTCCGATCAACTAGAACGCGCCTTGCATGAGCTTGGACACCAAGATGTGGAAGTACTCAACGCGGCGTTTCCGGGAGTCAAAACCGCGACAGGGCTGCGTTGGTTTTCCGGAAATATGCTGCGATATAAGCCCGATATTGTGGTGATAAACTTCGTCGTAAATGAGTTCATGAATGTAGATCAATTCCATGTTTGGTCAGGGGAGCGCACCAATACAGACACTACCGGTGTAAGTGCGACGGGGGCTTTAGTCGAACGCTGGAGAGGCGATGCAATGGGTAATCATCTCTCCCAGATCATTGTGGCGGACGTGTACGAAGTGTACGCCATGGAGCAGTATCTGCGTTGGTGGAAATCCATCGCAGACGAACACGGAATCAAATTAGTGTTTTCGATTGAACCGACCAATCTGTATGTCGAATCCGGTGGAAAAGTCATTATGCGTGAGGAAACTCGCCTTGGTACTGCCCAAGAGGTTTATCGAAAGGTGGGTGCTGAACTCGAGGTTCCCGTGTATGACGTGCTCCCATTTTTTGTTTCAGAACAGGAGAACCTCTGGTTTTACGACACCATGCACATGAGCCGTCTCGGACACCGAGTATTCGCGAGAAATCTCGGCGCACTCATTGCTGAGGAGTACCTATAAGCATTTTTCAACATTGGGTTGCGGGTGGCTATCCCAGGAATCTACATCCCAACCTAATTATTGTGCAGTGTACTCCCCTTTTGGTCGTATGAATCGGTAAGCTGCTACCTATGGAACGACACCCCAGACGTATCTCTAGTTTTTTTCAGTCGCCAGAGCAGCGCCCATCAGCCGCTCTGAGTGGTACCGCCAAAAACAACAGCCAACCACCGAGGGGCTTCTGCATTTCGCTTCTTGCGGTCTACCTAGCAGCGTGCGGCGGAGAGCCACTCGTTCTCCAAGCCCCCGCAGGAGGAGACGGCGGATTTTCAGCGGCGATTCAATGCTCGGAGACACAACCATGCCCGAATGGTATGACGTGTTCCCAAAACATGTGTGTAGATACGAGTCCAGGATTTACTGGCAACGACTCCACCGGAACGGATGGTGGGTCCATCTGCGACAACATTCCGAACGCACCGGGTTGTATCGATGTGTTCAACCGACTCGACGCTGGCAGTATCAATGATTCACAGATGCCAGATGCACGCCAGCTTCCTGATACAACGATTACCATCAACGACACTGGACCAGACGTCCCACCTGCCGAGGACGAATGTACCCCCCCAGGAACTGCGAATGCATGCAGTGAAACAGACGATCTCTTGGATGGCTGCCGTATCGATGAATCCACTAAAGGTGCCGTATGCATTGGTTCAACCAACTTTAGTCCCATCGGTGCCCCGTGCCTGTCGCATGAAAGCTGCGACCTGCTGCTTGGATGTCACTTTGGCATGTGCGTTCCATACTGTAACCTGGGATTCGGGACGTTAATAAGCGGCGGGATTTGCCCAGCGCAAACCCCCACATGCAAATCCGTCGGACATCCTACATTTGGCGCGTGTGCGCCCCAATAAGCGAGGCCACCCAGGCTAACGATAGCGCTCTAGCCAGAACTGAAGCGCAAGTAACGCGAAGAGGGACTTTTGGTGGTCGCGAAATCCAGCACGATGCTCTTTGATGAGCCGCTCGACAACTTCGGGCTTAACCACTCCTTGCTTACGCACACGCACCGGGTGCAACACATCATCAAGCAAGCCCGACAAAGGACCTTTAAACCACCGCGTCAAGGGCACAGAAAATCCGTGTTTCGGGCGGTCTACGAGGCCATTCGGAAGCTTGGAGCGTAATATGTCGCGGAGAATTGCCTTTCCCACAGTGCCACGCATCCGCAGCTCCGGTGATAATCTCACCGCCGTGGTAACGACTGCTTCCGATAAGAGCGGAGCTCGACTTTCGAGCCCATGCCGCATCGTTGCCCGGTCCACCTTCTGTAAAACACCGTCCGCCAGATAGATCTGCGCATACATGTAGGCTAGGCGGTCCAAAGGGTTCGCCGCCGGATAATCTCGTAGTACCTGACCAACGATGTCGAACACATTCTGCCCCATCGCGGCGTTCGCAATCGCTGGCTCGAGTAAATCATCGAGCACGCCGGGCCGAGTTCCACCGATCCAGACAAAATGGCGTTCATAAGGCCCATGCTCCAAACCATCGATAAAACGATTGAGTCGATAGTCAAATGACCACGCCGAATCCGACCGAGGTAATTGACGAACTAGTGGTGTGAGGAACCGCCTTCGTAATCGTGTCGGTACCTTTTCAAATCCTTTTGCCATGCGATGCGCATAAAACGTTGGGTAACCCAGTAATAACTCGTCTCCACCATCTCCGGATAACACAACTCCGACCTGTTCCTTGGCCATGCGCGCAAGAAGCATCATCGGGACAAAACTCGAGTCAGCATGTGGTTCAGGCATGCATCGTAGCGTGTCTATTAGTGCTTGATGGACCGTATCAGATGTCAGTGTCTCCACATGGTGCGATGTCCCGAGATGCTTCGCCACGGCAGCGGCATGCGCGGATTCGTCCGTATCGGCGCCAGGAAAACCTAATGTGAACGTAGACACTTTGCTCGCTCCAACCAGCTCGCACGCAGCGGCCGTAACCGCTGCTGAGTCGAGTCCACCTGAAAGCGTTATCCCCACTGGTACATCCGCGATGAGTCGCGACCGCACGCCCGTGCGAATCGCCTCCCACAGGATACTTTTCGCTTCGTCAGAGCGCGTAATTCGTTCTATTGGAGCTGGCAGTTGCCAGAACGGCGCATTCCGCTGAATGCCGCCATCGCGGAACTCAAGACGATATCCAGGCCTTAGAGCTCTCGCCGAATTCAAGATTGTGCGTGGTGATGGAACATAATCGAATACAAAATACTGACGCACTGCGAGCGAATCGAGTTCGGTACCCACCCCTGGGTGCGCCAACAGCGCAGGTAGTTCTGACCCAAATACAATGCCACCACCCGAGATAGGTGCGTAATAGAGGGGTTTCTCACCCATGCGGTCACGAACGAGAAATAAACAATTCGACGGTATATGCCATGCCGCAAAGGCAAACATACCGTCAGCCCGCTGTAACGTCTCTTCCAGTCCCCATTCATCGAGTGCAGATACCAATACTTCGGTATCAGTACGCGTATTAAACGTCCGTCTATACTTCTGTAGCGCTTGTTTCAGATAGCGATAGTTGTAGAGCTCCCCATTGAAGGTAACGACCCAGTTGCCGGATCGCATAGGCTGTCGCCCATCGGGCCCAGGACCGATGATAGAGAGCCGAGTGTGCCCCAGTACAACTCCATTACCTCGCCATACGCCCGTATCGTCCGGTCCGCGATGCGCAAGACGTTCCAGCATTTTATCAATGGTGCTATCCGCTACCGACCGGCTTTCTGGAAGCACCCAACCAGCAATCCCACACATACTATGTAGGATAACACTGCTGCTGTTTTGGTTCTCGTGCGACCGCATTACGCTGGCGGCAAAATCAAACCTATGCTAGTGGCCTGCCTTCAGACGCAGAAAAATCGCGCCTAACGAGGGAGAAGATCAGTGCTCATCGACATGCATGTACACACCGAGTTCAGCGAAGGCTTTGAGACAAAGCTCGCAGACGTAGCCACCGCATGCCGCGGTCGAGGTATTGAGGCCGCACTGCTAGCAGAGTGTGATGTTGTGCCTCAGCAGAGCGAGATTGAGGCCGCCACTAAGGAACACGATTTTATCTTTTTTGTCGGGGTGGATATTGATGCATCGGATGGACGAGTCATCGCAATCCCTGAAGATCCGACTGATGAACGTTTCGTAAAAATGGAGTGGAGGACCGACGATGGTGAAACGTCGGTAGCCGAGGTCTTGGACTTGATGAACGACATCGGTGGCGTAGTGGTCGCTTGTCACCCATATCTGGACGACGGGGGTCCCTTCCTCGGCGATAGGGTTTATAAAATCCGAGGGTTGGCTGGAATCGAGGTTGAATGTGGTGTGCGCAAAAGGCTGCCGAATGACCTCGCGCTGGAAGCTGCGTCAGGAATGAAACTTCCGACAATTGCTGGAAGTGATACCGGTCCGGAGGGACAGCGTCTTGGAAGCTTTGCCACAGCATTTGCTTCAGAGGTCAAAACCCAAGCTGAGCTGGTCAATGCCCTACGCGCAGGTACCTGCTGGGCCGTAAAGATTGAACCCGCTAAAGAAGGGGAGCCTCGCAATCAACGCTCTAGAGGACGAGGCGGCCGGGGGCGTTAGTATCAGCGAGCCCATGTTGAAGTCACCTAGAGAACATTCTGTCCATAGAGAACGGTACATTTGCATGCCGTAAACGCCCTCAAACCGTGTCGCACTCGACGCCCCGGCAACCATGTTCGCTTCGATACCGAACCCAGTACCGCGTCGCTAGCGGCCAGTTGCTTCCATCTGTATCCGAGCCATTCAAAATGCATTTCGTCTCATCACGCATGTGTAAGGACATCTCAATAAGCTGAAAACCGACGGTATCGAGTAGGTGTATTTTCCAAGAAACCCGCCCCAGTATTACTCCGTATCAGCACGTAACATCCTATCTCCTCTTCAAACGGTTCGCTTGCGTTAGACTTTGGACTCGACAGACGAGGCGATGATGCGGCCATAACGGCCGTTTCCAGTCCGCCTCTCTCAAGGCTAGTGGAGCCCAATGGGGAAAAAAACAAGCGCCGGTCTCTTGATGTTTAGACGTACTAACCCGGGCTCGAATGAACTCGAATTCTTTATTGGTCACCCTGGAGGGCCATACTGGCAACGTAGAAACTACGGCGCATGGACTATCCCTAAGGGTGCGGCAGAGGCAGATGAATCGCTGGAAAACGCGGCACGGCGGGAATTTACAGAAGAGACCGGGTTATCGGTGGGAGAGCCACTAATTGCGCTGGGGTCGGTGCGACAGAAAGGTGGAAAAACCATTCATGTGTGGGCATTTGAGGGCGAATGGGACCCAGAAGACGGCATCACTAGCAACCCCTTTGAGTGTGAATGGCCACCCAAGTCGGGAGTCACGAAGACATACCACGAATTAGACCGCGCGGTTTGGGCGAACCTTGCAGAGGCAAAACGGCTGCTCAACCCGGCGCAAACACGCCTTTTAGACCGACTGGCCGAATACGTAATGGAGACCACGCCGAACCGCATATAACTATGACTATTGAACGCTCAAGGCGTTCTGTGTCGTGGGTACTGGTGGTGGTTCAGGGGGCATATCTGCCCCAGCCCCGGTAGGCTCTAGTGGTGTAAGAGAGGGAGTTGGCTCGCCTGTAGCCAAGTCGATAAGTTGCCCTTCAGCGTTTTTACACGATACAGCGCCGGTCGCTTGCGCTTGATAACACTCAACGCAAGCCCTGTCGGACGCAACGACCAGCTTACCCGCTTCGCACCTCAGTACTGACGTACCATCGGGTCCACACGCATATTCGGGACTTCCCTTCTTGAAACCAGGACATTGGAAGCCTTCATGAAAGCGCAGGCCTCCTTTCGGTCCCATACAAAATAAGGCTCCCGTCTCTCCCTCATCGATACAACCAGAAGGACAGGATGCAACCTTGGTCATCCGTCCGTCATTGCAAGTGAGAAGTGCAGGACTATCAAGACCAACGCCACACAGGGTAACGCCCTGCCTGCATGCGGCGCCGACGGGGGCCAGTGCAGACCCGTTGTTCGCCTTACATCGTACAACTCCAGATGTGTCATCACATCCACCGGGACAAGCCCCAGCCGATTTGACGGCACCATCTGTACATATTTGTAGTTCCGTCTCATTACACGTCAGCCCTCCTTCAGGAGCGCATGTAGCGTCTACTCTCTGCTGAGACTTACAACTAGACACGGCTACTATGAGAGCGATACTTAGGTACAACAACGTATAACGAGTAGATGGCATATTAGCGCACCAAATAAAGCCGCTGTGGACTCGGATCTTCTTCTTCATGCTCCAGAATGTCGAACACCTCTTGATCACTTCGACGCGCGACACGCAGCGCACTTTCATCATCCTGCAGTCTCTTCAAGTTGGTTCGAATACCATAGGCTTCGAAAATTTTGGAGACCCTGCCATGATGTTGTTCTAACGTCGACTTCACTGACAAGTAACCGGCTTCGGCAGCTAAGGCCCGCTTCCAGAATGCCAACGGACTGATACTAAACATACGAGCATCTGTCTCAGTGGGCTCCAGAACCAACAAATCTCCGTTAAAACGAGGGTCATGAGCCAAACGCTGAATGCCCTGCTCCAGTCGACTGTGCAAGAGTGATCGGAACGTCTGATCAAGTACTACACCTGGACCCATGCTACCCATGGAGCGCCAGTCTGGGTCCAGTCCATCAGGTAGGTTTAAGAATGGCCGAAATGGGTTGTAACAAATAATCAGGTCCGCGTTTTTCCGCGCTGCAAGTGACATATTTGCCGTACGCTGGACTCCGCCATCAATGTACTCCGTTCCATTAATATTGGCCGGTTTGAAAAAACCGGGGATAGCAGAACTCGCCTGGCACGCTTCACTAATTGTTAGGGTCGTATCTTCATCGTGACCAAAATAAGCCGGCCTCGCAGTATTTAGATTGGTCGCTGCTATATACAGACTGTTCTGCCTCTCTAACCTCAAAAGCCTGAAGTTATTAGGTATTCTGTTCCGGCTCAGATTCTCCCGAATGAACTTTTCCAGATTACGATTATCGAACACTCCAGTGGGAAGGTAGGACATTGGAGTGGTACCAAGATGACCTCCTCGCAACGTATCTCTGATGATCGGCGCGAATAGCTTTTCTAAATTTGGATAACTCGGCCTCGATAATAAGTCTGATGCACGGCGCTTACCAGACGGGCGCGTTAGGTGTCGCCCCAGGGACCTCAACAAATTCGGACCGAATTGCAATGCATCTCTAGCCACAGAGGCGGGGCGGGATACGTACTCATGAAAGTTTGGTCGGTAAAAGTGCCACGGCCGAAACTGCGAGATGATCGCCGACCCCCCGTGCAAGCTCCGAATCAACTCCTCTGGCGGTACACCAGCCGCCAAAGGAGCGGCTACAATGGCACCCGCAGATACACCAACGTAAATATCAAAGTCCGTAATCTTCGTGCCTTCCAGATAAGTATTCAGTGCAATCAGTCCACCTAGCTTGAACGCACCACCACTGATGGCGCCACCGGCAAGCACAAGTGCAATGACCGGCTTTTTCTGCCTTGGCCGTCTAAGGTCTGACTTCTGAACGATCTGAATTCCCACGAGGGGAGCATATCAGGAGTCGGTCGTACTGCCGACAAGCCAAATACGCTTTCATGCGGATGCCGTACGTTACCGTATCGCGAGACGACCATAAACCACTGTATTCGCAACACTTTGGCACAACGCCGTTGACATCAAGGCTACGGATATAGACTGTGCAGTGATGTGCCGATTAGCAATATTAGTTGTGGTGCTGACTTCCTGCAGCGGGTCTGACGCGATCGATACTCAAACGATCGACACCACGTCGTATGGCTTTGGCCGGAATGGTACGCCAGATGATATCTGGGCAGCCCGTGACACTGCGCCCGAGCGTGCCGCAGAAGATAGCGTCGTGAGTGATATACGAAGCCCCCAAGACCTCAGTCCAGGAGAGCCTAACGACATCCGTATCAGCATCGATGCAATCAAGGAAACAGATAACGGTCGCAGAAGACAAGACGACGCGAGCCATTCCGCCATAGATACGACCGCGGCCCTCTGCGGGAACGGAACCATCGACCCGGGAGAGCTTTGTGATTTTGGCCTTGATGGAAGCTGCCCCAACGAATGCATCGATCCACCGGGCTGCACAGCAACAATACTAGAAGGGAAAGCTAGCGAATGCTCGGCGAAGTGTGTGACGATTTTTGTCGACGAATTTGTCGACGGAGATGCTTGCTGCCCACCAGGCGGCACCCCCGCAACCGATTCCGACTGTAACTTATGCGGTAATGGAACTCTGGACTCCGGGGAAACGTGTGACAATACGTCACCAAGCCCCTGCTTAGCTGCAAACGATTGCCCTGGTGATTCTGGATGCGATAGTTGGATATTGGTGGGCAGTGCGGAGACTTGCGATACTGAGTGCGTCGTAATTCAAACCACGGAAACCACCGACGGCGATGGCTGCTGCCCGAATGGTGTCACTGGAGACGAAGATACAGACTGTATAGCGACTTGCGGCGATGGGCTTCTGGCTTCAACCGAAGCCTGCGAACCTAGCCTACCGATAAGCGGCTCATGCAACGACTTTGGGTATTCGGGCGGAAGCCTCAGCTGCTTGCAAGATTGCTCACTGTCTACGCTATCGTGTGCTGGTGGACACATGCTGGTCTACGAGAAAATAAGTAACATATATTTGGTCGGCGATATTGCGCATGTCGCGTGGCATGGATCGGGCGAATGGGCGCTACTAGTCGGTGCAGACGGTAGCCTCGCTAGATACGACGCGACGAGTGGGGCCATTCTGACGCTTTCATCGCTCGAAGGCACCCCGCGCGATGTAGGTGAGTCAATCGACGGACTAACCATACTCATAGCCGGCAAAAGTAACGACGACCCCAAAGTTTGGCGTATCAGCGAGGACAACACTGGAGCCGTCGTGGTGGCAACACTCGATCTATCATT
>PKDL01000197.1 GCA_002863065.1 Pseudomonadota bacterium | reverse complement strand
AATGGCGCCTCGTCTTCGAAACCGATATTACCCGCCTGGAAATGAGTGGCCGATATCTAGAGGTGCACCGACTATTGTGAACGACTCCTCCAAACGATACGACCGAACCGCGGGGCTTGTCATCATTGGCAATGAGATCCTTAGCGGCAAGTTCGCTGACGAAAATACGCCGTTCTTCATCGAAGAGCTTCGAGCGCTTGGTGTGCGCCTACGACATGTCGCAATCGTGGAAGATGAGCTAGATGCGATTGTCCGCGATGTGAGTTATGCACGTCAGCACTTCGACCATGTATTTACCACCGGTGGCATCGGCCCTACGCATGATGACGTCACTATGGAAGCCATTGCCCGCACATTCGGCGTCACGTTAGAACCACATCCTGAACTCGTCGCTGCTCTCGGCCATCTCCCCGCTGAAAAGCAGCGTGCGTTGGCACCGCTCACTCGAGTCCCAGCCGGAGCCACTCTACTGTGGGATACACAATCGACTTGGCCACTCGTCACAATGCACAACGTCTGGATTTTCCCGGGAGTCCCTCGGTTTATCCAACGACGATTCCCTGCCCTACGCGACCGGCTAAAATGTACGCCATTCGTAAGCAGTGCGCTTTATTTATCAGTGGTTGAGAGCGATGTCGTGGCTGCCCTAGACTCCGTCGTACAGGCATTTCCTGATGTGGAATTTGGAAGCTACCCTCGATTCGGTGACGAAGACCATCGTACGCGACTTACCATCGATGGCAGAGACAAGTTGACCGTGACGGAAGCCTTTCTTGCGCTCAAACAGGCATTACCCATCGATGCGATTGTCCGAGAAACCCCTCCCGCTGGCTGACGCTTCTTGGCAATTTGCCGCACAGCTGCTACTGGACTCGCCGTATGCGAGTAGGAATCATCGGAGGCAGCGGCCTCTACCAAATGCCAGGTGTAACGGATATCGAAGAAGTGGTTGTGCAGACCCCCTTCGGTGATCCATCAGATTCATTTCTCTGCGGCGTCCTCGATGGACACCCCGTCGCGTTCTTACCTCGTCATGGACGTGGGCATATACACAACCCAAGCGAGGTAAATTACCGCGCCAACGTATGGGCCCTCAAAAAGCTGGGGTGCGAGAGTGTTATCTCCGTGGGTGCAGTGGGGTCCATGCGCGAGGAATTGCCACCGGGACACATCGTATTCATCGACCAGTTCATTGACCGCACACGCGGACAACGTGCTCACACTTTTTTTGACGGTGGTTGTGTCGCACATGTGTCATTTGCGGATCCAGTGTGCCCGAACGTCCAGAATGCGATGGCTGAAGCAGCAGCGGAACTCGGCATTGAACACACGGTCGGTGGCTCGTATATCTGTATCGAAGGTCCCCAATTCTCAACACGCGCGGAATCGAACATGTACCGCCGCTGGGATGCATCCGTGATCGGCATGACAAACCTCACCGAGGCAAAGCTAGCGCGAGAGGCAGAGCTACGGTACGCGACTATGGCGTTAGTCACAGATTATGACGTCTGGCATGAGGGGCATGATGACGTCACGGTAGATGCAGTGATCGCGACACTGCGAGCAAACGTTGCCAAAGCTCAGCAGATCGTACGGAAGGCAGTACCCAAAGTGGCAGCACTGCACGGAAAGACCCTTCCGAACGATCCAGCTCGCGACGCGCTTCAATATGCGCTAATCACTTCGCGGCCACGAATTACGGATGACACATGGGAACGACTGTCCCTATTGATTGAGAAGTATGTTCAGCGACCAGGAGAAGCAAGTGAGTAAAAACGTAGTAATTGTCGGCTCCGTTGCATATGACGACGTTGAGACCCCGCTCGGGTCACGTAAGAACTTGCTCGGCGGATCTGCGACCTACTTTTCCGTATCCGCCAGCCGCTTCACACACGCCCGATTGGTTGGTGTGGTCGGAAATGACTTTTCGGAAGACGACCGTGCTCTGCTCGCCAGGCACGAGATCGATGTCTCTGGCCTTGTCACGGACACTTCGGGAGACACGTTCCGATGGGGCGGCCGCTATCATGAGAACATGAACGACCGCACCACGCTCTATACACACCTGAATGTGTTTGAGCGCTTCACCCCGAAAATTCCAGAGACGTATCGCCACGAAGAATTCCTGTTTTTGGGAAATATCGATCCGGCACTTCAACTCGATGTGTTAGACCAAGTCGCCGGTCCGCGGTTCGTGGCCTTGGATACGATGAACTTCTGGATTGAAGGCCCGAGACGAGAATTCCTAGACAAAGTCCTCACCCGCGTCGACGGACTCATCGTGAATGATGAAGAAGCGAAATTACTGACAGAAGGACGCTCGACCCTGGAACTGGGACGCCGACTACAAGAACTCGGCCCCAAAACCGTCATCGTCAAACGTGGCGAACATGGCGCACTGCTTTTCCACGGAGAGGAACTCTTTTATGTTCCCGCCTACCCCATTGAGCAAGTCATTGACCCAACTGGAGCAGGAGATACCTTCGCGGGTGGATTCATGGGATATGTGGCCAGGCACGGAAACCTAGAACTCGACACCATGAAAGGCGCAATGCTCTGCGGCAGCGTAATGGCTTCATTCTGCGTCGAGGGCTTTGGCCTAGACAAAATGAGTGCAGTGACAATCGATGACATTAAAAACCGCTATACGCGGTTTGAGGCGCTAACAAAATGCCCAGCCCTGACCCTTTAATTCGCAGACTCATCGCCGGTGGACCATCATCGGTGGCGACTCATGCCATGTTGGATGTGCTGAGTAAGCCGGCATTCAGCCGCTTTATCGGTCGAATCGCACAGGCCGAAGTCCCTTCATGGTTACTTCGGGCAGTCATTGACCGCTACGTGGCGATTTACGACGTCGATCTCACTGACATGCGTGACCCGATCGATAGTTTCACCAGTTTCGATGACTTCTTCGGCCGTCTATTGAAACCAGGAGCGCGCCCGATCGATGACCGGACCAATGTAGTGGTCAGCCCAGTGGACGGGAAAATACTGAACTTTGGTCGGGTCTCTGACGGACGTATCGACCAAGTGAAAGGCCGAAGCTATTCGCTATCCGAATTACTAGGTAGCGAAACGGACGCAGCGCACTTCGCAGATGGGCATTATATCACCATCTACCTAAGCCCAAGAGACTACCATCGCATCCACTCTCCTGTAGATGGAAAGATTACCCGATACCAGTATACCCCGGGTCGACTATTCCCGGTTAATCGCTTGGGAGTGGGTAATATTGACCGGCTCTTTGCGGTGAATGAGCGACTAACAACGCATATTACGAGTGCGCTTGGCGACTTCGCTGTGGTGAAGGTTGGTGCAACCAATGTGGGGATGATTAGCGTTAGCTACCACGAAATACGCACGAATACCGGACAAAAGACAGCGTACGACGAGAAGCTCAAACGAAAAAAAGCCATTGGACGAGGAGAACAGATCGGACGTTTCCATCTAGGGTCGACTGTCGTATTGGTGTCCACCCGGCCAGACGTGAAACTCCTGCCTCACATTGAACTAGAAGCGGCGGTCAAACTCGGGCAGCCCATCATGGCAGCGCCGGAAGCCGAATAGATCTCGAACCTTCCGCATACTCAACCCCGTAGCCCACTACGGAACATATCGTTAGTACCTACAACCTGTGTTAGCTAGTCCGCAGGATTGTCGTCGCTTGATTGATCGCCTTTAGTCTCGGCACCTTGAGGCTTAGGAGCTGCGAGTTCGTCCGCATCCTCGGGAATGAGTCCCGCAGACACCTTCGGTGACATGACGACGATACCCTCCATACGCACAAAAATCCCCGTGGGATCTGTCTGGCGATATAGCCCACGCACCAGTTTAGCCTGACCTTGCTGGAGAGACGGGAACTCGCTGTTATCATCACCGAGAATCACAAGACGCCGTCGAGGCCTTTGAAGGTCATCGACCAGTACGGCGTGTGGTGGCGTATCGCATATCTCATCTTTCGTGCAGCGATGAATTCGCTGGATAAAGCCCTTCACTTCGATAAATTCACCAAATAACTTATTCCGACTCCGGATAAGACCACTCACGCTGTAGCTGCCGTCAGCGAAGCGCTCTGATATGCGCTTCACCGACATATCGGTGGGTGAGTTGGGCAGGTTGATCTTTGGAGGGGCGGGCTTTTGCACCTTGGACTCGGATGTATTGCAGCCGACGAGACCAATGATGAGTGCCAGCGCCGCGCCACGTAAGCATGTATTCGTCATCGTGATCCCTCATTCCACCTAATTACAGCATGAGACGGTTCAGGACACATTGCAAGGAACCCGTCTAGCGCTGGCTAGAATCACAGAATGCAGCCACGGTCCTATTTATTAAACACCGGAACCTTGCCCGGGAGAGTGATGACCGCCAACGAGTCAGGCACCAGGTAGAAGGACTCGAAGCCCAGCGACGTCAGCACCCCGTCAATTTGGGCCAAGGCAACCAGTCGATTAGGACCAGACGGAACATCCACAGCGGTGTACCGCCCAAAGATATTCGTCGCGTTACGACCGACGAGAGGCACGGTGTCGGTTTCGCTCGTGTTGAAATACCCCGTCGCTTTTCCTGGCTTCTGCAATCCAATGCTCACGTTCGACATGGTGTAGCCTCGTCGTGCATCCGTACCGCAATCCCGTACACGACCACCTACTGCTCCGTTTCCTCCCTTGATCCCGCCAACGAGCCCCAGAGTATTCGGAACGGTCTGCCACTGCCCGTCAGACACAAGTAATGCGTTCATACGTACACGGTTTCCATCTTCTGCCCATGCGGTACTAGCGACTAGGTTGTAGCTGTAAGTGTCTTTCCACTTGTTATCAAACGCTGATGTCCCCGTCTTACTGGTCGCGCGAATGATGAGCGGCACATTGGCTGGAACATTGGCGATTTCAAATAGTCCAAATTCTGGCTCACAACCGGATTGAGGTTCGCCAGGTTCCATGCACTCATACCCAATGGGGCAATCACGGTCGCCATCACATGCGTCTGGTAGCGCTGCTGCACTCGCCTCGGGTTCGGTGGAGAGCACGGTCCAACCATCTTGCGTACTCGCATTACGAAAGGCATTACGAATGGCTTCGGTATCACCTTCCTCAAACATGGCAAGGTCCACTGGCGGCCAATCCGATGCCAAAAAGACCGACACCTCAATACCCGTTGTGGGGCGACCAGCACCAAATCGGTCGACAATGCCGTAGATAGTCACTGTTTCTGAAGTTGCTGAACTCCACTCAACACCTACGCAGTCCAGATTTGGCGTGTCATCCACCTGTTCATCTGTGGTGTTATCAGTCAACACACTATCGGAATCTGGCGTAATGACACACACCGAGCTTGCACATGTTGCGCCCGAGCACTGGTCGTCACTCTCACAGCTATTCGCCCCAACCCCAGAGGAGGTTTGACCATCTGCGCCATCGGTGGAGTCAGTAGCAGCACTTGAGGATTGGCCGTCAGTACCATCAGACTCCACATCACTATCTACGCCATCCGTTTGGTCTGTCCGACCTGCATCCAGAGTTGATGCATCCACATTTATGAGTGGATCTTCTTGGCTACTGCAGCCTGATCCGCTCAGCAGTAACACACTTAGTGACGCTAAAAGTTGAATTCGCATGGTTCCCTTATTCCTTCGTATCCTCACCATCTAACGCACTCACTGATGAGCCCGTGTTTGAATCTACCGATTCGGCCTTATCCGACGCATCCAATTGCGCCACCGTGGTCATCCACGACGTGAGTCGTGCCCGCAACACGTCGTTCTGCATACCACTCGCAATCTCTGCAATCTCTTGTTGCTGCTCTGGAGAGATGGCTCGTAATTGCCGAATAAGCCGGCTGGGTACGTGCTCGCGTCCGGCGCGCGTATCAATGCGATACTGAACCCGACGAATTTGAACGCCGTCAAGCGCTGTGAGTTGCGCGAGTAGTATGGGTTCTATCGACTGCACTCGCTCTCGAGCGGATGCCGATTGACAACTGATCCGAAGCAGCCCATCCGAGTCCAAGCCCTTCAGGGATACTTCACGTGCCAACGGACCCAAAACCTCAAGAGCAGCACGCTGCACAGTATGACGTGTAACGCCTCGGTTCTGCAGGGCTTGTACCCGTCGTAACAGCTGCTGTATCCCTGTTGTCCGCCGATTACGCATGTCAGGGACTTATCAGCAGGACCCAGTATCGGTCAATCACCTCATCACATCGCTTATCTGCTGGATTTCAAACAAAGAAAGAAAAGAGAAGCGCTATGAAACTTCGGCTTGACACCTTGGCAAGGCCGCCACTATCATGCGCTCCGCTCTGATGTCTGAAACCAGTATTCTGAGCAATAACAAGCATCTACGGCTCTTCAACCCACGCTTCTTTGCGGAATTCAGCAAGATGAGGCTGGGCAGTTCGTAGCGACCCAAGAGGTCGGTGATACACGAACAAGCCGCAAAAGCCCCAGAATGAAGTTTGAGGCTTAAACGGATGCAACGGTTCAGGCGTGTAGCTCAGGGGGAGAGCGCTACCTTGACACGGTAGAGGTCGGCGGTTCGAAACCGCCCACGCCTACCAGCGCAATTGCGGCTGGACATGCAGAGATAACCGTTCTGCTGCAAAGTTTCGCAGCAGCAATACGAATTACGTGTAGCGCGGTTTAATCATTGTGCTACACAGTGGAATGAAAACAGTCGGTCAGGTTCCAGAATCTGTCCGACACCAGAGCCGCCTCGTGCGGTCAATGACGGAATCGGCGGACATTATGTCGAACAAAATGAAAACCAACCGGGCAGCAGCAAAGCGCTTCCGGTTCACGGGCACCGGAAAGGTCAAGATCAACCGCGCCTTTCGTCGTCACATCCTGACGAAAAAATCGCGTAAGACAAAGCGGCATCTCCGCCAGCCCGCGTATGCGGCTGATTGCGATGTACCCCGCATACGTCTGCTGATACCGTTCAAGTAATCGAGAACGCCGATAGCTGTTAGAGCGGTGGGCACTCACCTTCTCTACACGTACACAGCTAGTAGCGCTCTTCTTGGTGGGAGCTCACAACTCCCGGAGTCGATTCCGGCTCGAATCAAACTGTTGACTATGACGCACAGATAACGCCGGAGGCAAACCATGGCACGCGTCAAAGGTGGGACGACAACTCGCGCCCGCCACAAGAAAGTTCTGAAGAAGACGAGGGGGCAGCGCGGCGCGCGTAGCCGCCTTTTCCGGCGCGCTAATACGTCGCTGATGAAGGCGTTGCAATACGCCTATCGCGACCGACGAGCACGCAAGCGGGATATGCGCGCTTTATGGATCGCGCGCATCAACGCGGCTTCGCGCTCGCACGGCGTCCCTTACAGCGTATTTATGGGCTGGATGGCCAAAGCAGACATCCAGTTGGACCGTCGGGTGTTAGCCGATATCGCGCTACATTCACCCGATGACTTCACGAAAATTCTAGAAACGGCAAAGAACCTTGCACAAGCCTGAGGGAGCACGAGCGATGACGAAAGCGGACATCGTGGAAAACGTGTACGAGTCACTCGGTGTATACTCTAAAAAAGAGGCTGCCGAAATCGTAGAGGTCGTCTTTGAAGCCGTGAAGGACACACTGGCTCAAGGCGAGAAACTTAAAATTAGCGGTTTTGGCAACTTCGTTGTCCGTCCAAAGCAGGAGCGCATTGGCCGAAACCCCAAGACTGGCGCACAGATTACCATTACGGCGCGAAAGGTTCTGACCTTCAAGCCGTCGCAGGTACTCAAAAACGCTCTCAACGACTAGCCACACACGAGCGCACCTATTTTTAGTGGGGTGCCCTGCTAAAAACTGGTGTTGCCCGTAGTGCCTGGCGGGGTGTAGCGCAGCCTGGTAGCGCACTTGACTGGGGGTCAAGTGGTCGCTGGTTCGAATCCAGTCACCCCGACCATGTTTTGAAGCCTCCGCGGAGACTAGCTCGCTCAAGCGCGCACTGCCATCCGCGGGGGCTTTTCTTTCCATAATGTATGCGCTCCATCAGAAGCAAGATCAGAATCGGGCCCGCAAAGCGCAAAGTTATGGTTCCGTGCCATTTGCGGTAGAAATCCGTATTGGATGCCTGTCCGCTCCAAACCATGGACCTCCAGTTAACGCTTATTCATGCAGCCATGCAGCACTTCAGCATAAGGCACACAGGGATTCCGATAACGTGACAAGTAAGCGACCAAAAACCCTGTGGGATGCGATAAAGCAGGCGTTAGAAACGGCCCCTATACCCTTGTCAGAACAGGCTCTTGTGCAGCTCGTTGCTGCATCTGATTATCCGGGTTCACCGACGCGGGTCCGCATCCGTTCAGTGTTACGACGTCAAATACTCTTCGACCACGTTGCTGAAACAGAACCTGGTGAATATCAACTTACCAATCGTTGATCTGACGAGGGGTCATTGACTCTACATGCCGCGGAGCGCACCCTTAAGGTGTGGGAGCGACCGGTCGACATAATATCCTCGAAACACTATCCATTGATTTTGATGGAGCGGCTGTGCAGACCCGCGGCATTTCTACGTTTTGCTCCGGGCGCGATTGGTGTATCTCCGCAGCGACAGCACTACACCACAGCACGGAACCTCTAGTCTGGCAAGACGGGGATCATTGGCTTGCCCTCGGACGCAGCTATCACGATCAGGTAGGTGCTTACTTGCAGCCGCTAGAGGCTGATTGGGGATTCGCAAGTCCGCTGCTGGGACCCGAGCCAAAAGTCTGTATCGATATGCTGGAAGAATTTCTGGCGCAGCCTCAGCCCATTTGGAACGTTGCCCTCCTAAGCGGACTCTCACCAGAACTGGCTCGACGAGTAAGCGCTGTACTAAGCCGTAAATATCGATGCATGACTAGGGAAGGTATTAGCTGCCAACTGGCAAGTCTGGATGGGGGCCTTGATGCGTTCTACGCACGGAGATCCGCTCGGATGAGGTCCGGCCTGCGGCGTGGTCAACGCAAACTCGCGGCAAACGATATGGTTATCGATCAGATGGATTCCAACGGTTCGGTTGAAACACTTCTGAATCGAGTGCTCGATGTAGAGCAATACACCTGGAAGAAACGTGCCGGTCAATCCGTACTGCTATCTCCGCGATACCATGCCTTTTACCAAGCCGTACTGGAGCGAGCTTCGCACCGTGGGGCGCTGCGGGCTGCCTTTGTACAGCACAAGGGTACAGACGTCGCTTATATATTTGGTGCGGTGCTGGGAGATACGTACCGCGGGTTCCAGCTTGGATTTCACGAGCGATTCAGCCACTTCGGGCTGGGAAACCAGATGCAACTCGCTATGATCAGCAGACTGTGTGATGAGGGGTACCACTGGTATGACTTAGGGATGTCCATGGACTATAAGCAACGATGGTCCGACCGGAATCTAGAGCTCGTCACCGTGGTGGTCGTGCGCCATAGTTAGATGCTACGGCCCGCTCCACATAGATAACTAACGTCAGTAAAGTTCCAGCTTTACACACCTCCGACAATTGGATATCCCCTACGTCTTGGACGTGCTGGACCACGATCATTGCTGTATCGAACATGGTCCAACATCAATGAAAAGCGAGGTTTGCGACGATGCGAGTATTGCTGATAGCGATTAGTACCATCATATTTTTCGGACAGCCTACGACTGCCGAAGCACAACCACCGGTAGAAACAGCCGCTCGATTTGCTGCGGAAGCTCAGGCCTTGATGCGCGCCGGTGATGTTGACTCTGCCATTACGAAATTTGTGATTGCCTTCGCGCACGACCCCAATCCACAACACTTGATGAACTTGGCGCGCGCGTACGACGCAAAAGGCTCGACAACAGCGGCAACGCATTTATATCGCCGTGTCGCTGAATGGCAGCCTGGAACCCGCCTGAGCAGCCAAGCACGAAGCCGCCTCGCGCAAGGCCGCGGCTCCGCCCCTACTAGCCAACAGAATCTAACCCTCACAGTCATTCCTCCAGGTGCGACCGTGCGTATCGACGGTAGGCTAATTGGTAAAGCACCAATCCCTCCAGTGGCACTGTCAGCAGGTCCCCATAATGTGACCATCGAAATGCCCGGCTACCAGACACAGAATGAAACCATCCAGATGACCGGCAGTACACCGGTCAGCAAACTTATTACAATGCGAGCAGGTAGCTCCACTCCAAGTCCCGCCGAAAATTTGCAAATCGTCGGTTTACCAGCGGGCGCATCGGTCGCAGTCAATGGACAGGCTATTGCCGCCCAGGGAAACATTGCTGCAGTGCAGCTTCGACCTGGCTTATACACCGTCCGTATTACGGCTCCGGGTCAACCGACGTTCGTAAGCACTGTGACCATTGGGTCAGGTAGGCAAACAGTGGCATATCGTGCTGGTGGCGTCAGCCACTCGCATGCAGCAGCCCGATCTGGCCCATCCACGAGCCTGGTAGGAGAATGGTTTGGCCAAGAGCAACCGGACGCGTGGGAAGATCGCCGGTCGCAATCCGCAAGACTATCCATGGAAAGTGAACGACGCGGTATTTTGACCATACAGCAGTCAGCGACGCTACCACGCTGGAAACAGCGCCAATGTGGTGGAGCACAGACGCTCTCTTGGACGGTAAAATATGCTGTGCGGCTTGAGCAGATGACCGGAAGTGGGAAGCTTTTCGGAAGTGTCGTCAACCTAGAGTGCAGTTGTGAAGGGCAATGTCGCACCGACGACTTAATCGAGTGGGATCTACTGATTCCCAGCAATAAAAATAGTCTCGTCCACAGTCGCTATCTCTTCCAACGAATGCGAGGAAGCACACCGCCCGCGTATCCGGTTCGAAAACAGCCCGATCTCATAGGTATCAGCGGTGCATGGCAGATTCAATGGGGTACTCCAGGTGAAGTACAGCAAGCCAGTGCAATGCTGACAGGTGGGAGCAAAGAATTCAGCGGTATTGCGAAGTTTAATCAGACCACCACACTAGCCCGCTGGCGACGGAAAGACTGCGGTGGCAAGACAGACCTTACGGCAACTCAGCACTACAAAATTACTGCAACGCTGGATGGCGACCGGGTGACGGTCAACTTTGAACACGAGAAATCCGAAAACTGTAATTGCGCCGAGTCGGCATGCGTAGCAGCCGGAACAACAGCCAACCTCCCGAGTGGTGATTACTACTTATCACTCGACGGCACCGCACTGATCAACGCTTCAGCCACTATATCCAAGTAGTAGGTAGCATTCCTGGGACCGGGAATAGAGGACGGCACCTGGAACGCAAAAGACTGTATCCAGTCCGACATACAGCACTATCAGTCGACTACGGTGTGATGGGCGGCAGCTGTCCATCTACAATCCATTGCAATAATGCCCCTTGCTCCGCAAGCGTAAAGCACTTTGTCCCTCCGAGGTCCAACAGCGGGTCCCCAGTACACGCCGAGTTTGGATTAGGCATTGTTCCATTTTGAACGCGTACAAGCGACTGCTCTGCTTTGGTAAGTAATGCATCACCGTACGACGGAACCACGGCGTCAGCATATGCAGCGTCAAGATTGCTACTGCCGATGGAATGACCTCCACTATTATTGCTTGTATGGCACGGGAAACAACGCTGAGAGAACACATCATTCACGAACTCAAAACTAACTTCACACAGATTCGGAAGCCCTGGCGTTAGGCTCCTTACCAAGGAAAAGCCCGTGGGCGGACCAGGACAGCGTGACCAGGAGCCGATGCCCTCGTCTTGAACGCTCTCGGCTGGTACGTAACCGACATCGCTCAACACCTCATCTCCATTTTTGAGCTGCGCCCGACTGCCAATGTCATTGGGAAGAAAACCGGCAAAGCCTGGCGACTTTGGCACGCTAATGACTCCGAACGGGATGAGCGGCAGCAACGCAGGAGCAGCCACTACTAATCGATCGCCTGGTTGTAAAGGACCGAATGTGCTGAGGTCCACCGCACTTCCCACTACCTCGCCGGATATATTAACGATTTCCAGCGATATCCCGTCTAAAAACGCGGTTCCGTCGCCCATATTCGATATTTCCACAAATTCAAGCATGTCCGCACCGACTTGGTCATAATCTACCTCGTCGATTTGCAAGATTGGTGTACCGCCACCAGTACCGTCCGACACATCCGTACCGTCCGCCATGTCCGTGCCGCCAGATATGTCCGTGCCGTCTGCCATGTCCGTGCCGTCTGCCATGTCCGTGCCATCTGATATGTCCGTACCATCCGCCATATCCGTATCGTCTGATATGTCCGTGCCGTCCGCCATATCCGTATCGTCTGATATGTCCGTACTGTCTGTGGAAACGTCACAGGCGTCCTGACTACCTAGAATTAGGGGACATAGACTCTCAAGCTCCGCTGCTATCAATGGAATTTCTGGTCCGAATATGACCGACCATTTTGCCTGCGACATGACTAATGCAAATGCACCCACAAATGCATCAAAGTCCTCACGAGTCAGCGGGTTACCTGCATTGTCCGTCATATCGGCATGGCTCTCTTCCATCGTCCGACATGGTATTCCAGACAGTGCGGAGTCTGTCCCCTCACCATAGATACAGGGACCGTCAAGCGCGCATAGTTGCCTCGTTAGGCACATCGTGAAACGGCCCGCGGTGGCACCGGAGAAGAATCCATTTATCTCCGTATTGAGTATCAACGCCTGAACTACATCATCGACTAGTGACGCGAGAGCCGGTCGCCGACCAACTCGCTGATAAAAGGACTTATTATTATCCGTGTCTTCCACCATTTGCGGCCGCATAGCTTCAATCGCGGTTCCCGCGAAACTGCGCACAGCTGGAGGCCATTCCGCTTTTATCATCGCGACTGCGGCGTGCTCCGCTACATCATCAAAGTCAGCTGAACTGATTCCTAAACCTTTGTGGGCACTCACCATATCCCGGCATCCGCTCTCAGTCGGCGGTTCGCCTTCCACGGG
>PKDL01000294.1 GCA_002863065.1 Pseudomonadota bacterium | reverse complement strand
ACTGTCCCTTCTTCGATCTCTCGGTTGCCAATGACGCCGATGAGAGGCGTTTTCGTCAAACTATGTTCGCGTACTTTGAAGTTGACCTTCTCATTTCGGAGATCAGTCTCGGCGCGGAAGCCTGCATCAACAAGGCGTTGGCGTAATGCGACCACTGCATCGTTCTGGTCACTGGTAATCCCCGTGAGCACGATTTGCGTTGGGGCGAGCCACATGGGAAAGGCACCACCGAAGTGCTCTATGAGGATGCCAATGAAGCGCTCGAGTGACCCGAGTAGTGCGCGATGTATCATTACGGGGTGGTGACGTTGCCCGTCTACGCCGATGTATTCAGCCCCCAGTCGTTCCGGTAGGTTGAAATCGAGCTGCACCGTGCCGCACTGCCAATGTCGGCCAATGCAGTCTCTTAGGACAAACTCAAGCTTCGGTCCGTAGAAGGCGCCTTCACCGGGGTTGAGCGTCCACTTTAGTCCGGCTTCATCGCACGCCTCGCGTAAAGCAGCTTCGGCCGCATCCCAGACATCGTCTGAACCAACGCGTTTCTCCGGCCGGTCCGAAAACTTTACGGACGGTTCGTCGAAGCCAAACTCAACATAGATTTCTTTTATGAGTTCGCACAGCATGACGACTTCCTGTGCGATTTGTTCTTGCGTACAGAAAATATGCGCATCGTCCTGGGTCATGCTGGTGACGCGCATGATGCCGTGAAGTGCCCCGCGCGTTTCGTGGCGCATGCACGTGCCGAACTCCGACATGCGAAGCGGTAGGTCGCGATAGCTTTTTAGGCCGTGGTTGAATATCTGCACATGGCATGGGCAGTTCATTGGCTTGAGCGCGCAGTCGGTGTCATACGCCTCGGTGATAAACATATTTTTGGTGCCAAATTTATCCCAGTGTCCTGATTTCTCGTACAGAGAACGCGAGATGATTTGGGGCGTATTGACTTCTTGGTAGTCGTGCTTTCGCAGTTTCTCTCGGATGTAATCCTGCAGCTGGGTAAATAAGACCCAGCCGTTGCGATGCCAGAAAACTTGCCCAACGGCGTCATCTTGGAAATGGAATAGGTCCAGCTTCTTCGCTAGCTTACGGTGGTCGCGTTTCTCGGCTTCTGCCAGCGCATGTAGGTGTTTCTTTAGCTCTTTTTTGCTGGTGAAAGCGGTCCCATAAACGCGGGTAAGCATTGTATTGTCGCTATCACCGCGCCAATAAGCACCCGCAACCTTGGTGAGCGTAAATGCCCCGATACGGTCCAGCGAAGGTAGGTGTGGTCCGCGACACAGGTCGATGAAGTCGGTTCCTTCCTGGAAATAAATTTGGAAGTCGTCTTGGCCCTCAGCTCGCTCGATGATGTCTACTTTATAGGGCTCATTCCGGTCATGGAACATCTGTATTGCTTCTGCTCGTGGAACCATACGCCGCGTGATGGCAGATTTCTGATTGATAATCTCCCGCATCTTTTGCTCGATTTTGGGGAGATCGTCGCCCGACAGAGCAGTGGGTAGCTCGACGTCGTAGTAAAAGCCTGTTTCGATAGTGGGGCCGATAGCTAACTTACATCCGGGATACATCTCTCGCAGGGCGCGTGCCAAAACTTGAGCTGCGAGTGTGTGTCGCATGACATCAAGGCCTTGGGGGGTTCGCGTAGTGAGAATACTCACTGCGGCATCCTGGGAGATAGGAATGGATAAATCGAGCTCCACTCCATCGACTTCCACGGCAACAGCTGCCTTTGCTAATCCAGGGCCGATGCTGGCAGCTAATTCGTCGCCGGTGACTGGCCCGTCGAAGCTTCGCATTGAACCGTCCGGAAGTGTAATTTGTACTTGACTGGACATCCCCATTTGCCCCCTGAAAATGGCCGCCTACCCTAGCTGCTCGTTTGCCTCTTGGCAACGCGATTATCATGGATTTGCTCACGGCTTTACCGTTTGGCGAACACGCTGTGTTCACAGCAATCGTCTGCTTCTCCATAGTCGAATGCGTTTCGGACATCCACATATTAGGGATGAAAATCCGAATGTGTCGTCTGTGGCGGATAGCCCTGCCAGGTCGGCGCGTAATTCGCTGTGCTACGTAAAGAGAAAGCAAATATTGGCGAGCAACATGGTCACTGTACATACCACGCTGGCGAGATGCAGACGCTTGAAAGTCTGTTGATCTCCTCGGTCTGTCGCGCGATTTGTTGCCGGGATAATCGCATAACAAACCAACGCTAATCCAGAGGTCAGACCGGCGATGAGAAACTGAACCCATGTCGCTGCATCCACAAAAATTAGGCTCGCCAAGCACCCGATGCCGGTACCAAGGACCATGAGGAAGAATTTGGGCCAGATCACTCGGATTGACACTCCAAAACTTTTCATGTCCAGCGTTTTGGCCATGGACGGTGCAATGACAGCGGCCTGAAGAATAATGATGCCTGCGGCCATTCCCGCAAAGTAGTGATGCACGATATCTGCCTCTTCATGCTGATCCAATATGGACGCCCCCGTGGACGGTTCGCGCCGCTGTGTTATCCTTACCGAGCTGCCCCTCTTTTTGCTCCCGAAATTTTTACGTTGCGGCAAAGGTCGCGTTCTGTCCAGGTTGACGGCTTGGTATCTGTGTGTGTACTTCAGGCTAGCTAGGAGTCAGCAATGAAGACGTGTGTGCTTAGTATTTTGTTTGGGTTCGCTGTATGTGGAACTGCCTGTAGCGATAATAGCGAGGGAACGACTGCGACTACAGAGTCGGATGGAGACATCGCTCCGCAAAATGATGCGAACAGCATGCCCGGTGATGATGGGGATGCACTGTTACCGACCGATGACCTTGCATCACAGACGGAGGATGCATCCACTGGCACTGTGTATGAAGTGACGACCGCCGACGGGGAGATGAAGTACACCCCCGAAAACCTGACGATCAAGGTGGGGGACACGGTACGTTTCAGCATGTCGGCTGCGCACAATGCAATAGAAGTGAGTAAGGAAACCTACGATGCGCGCGGTCGCACTCCAGTGGCTGGGGGGTTCTTAATCTACTTTTCCGAGACGAAGGAAATCACGTTTGAGGACGTTGGAATGCACTATTACGTGTGTACGCCTCATGTGACAGCCGACATGGTGGGAACGATTACGGTCGAGAGGGCAGACTAATAAACTCGCTGTCTGCCCTGCGAGGTGTTCATAACCTCAAGTGTTTAGGCGGGCACCAGTTCGAATCTTGCCCCGGAAGGACCTATTCACCAGCAGGAAGGGGGTAGATGTAGGCTGCACCCTGGTCGAGACCAAAGGCACTGCCATCGAAGCCGGCAATGACGACCACCGGTACGCTTCCAATCAGACCTCCGGTGACACGTTCGCCAACGCGCCCCTCAATTCGAGTCATATCACCTCCAACAACTGCCATCGGTATGGGCTGAAGACCATCGTTGGCATTGGTACCGTCGCCTAAAAATTCGTATACGCGGGCACCACCTGTACGCTCGATGCCGACAAGGTTACCAAATGGGCTACCCACTACGAGGACACCCCGCCCGTTGGGTCCGGCGCCTTGTACAATAGCGACCGACCGGCCAAAGTTTTCGCCGGTGGATGCGCCTTCTACTCGAAGGTTTGCTGCCAGGCCGGCGGGGGCGAACAAATGGGTCGTTGGAGTCTCACCCGGGACGAAGGGCTCAGGCTCTAGCACATGCAGATACGCTCCGGGTACAACCCAGGCTGCACCGGCCGCCACACCGTCTACTGATAGGTTGATACCTCCTACGGCAAGGTCGAGCTTCCCGTCATTATCCACATCCCCCGCGTCGAGTGAAAATCCTGCCTGCGCATTGGCTGTGCCTGAGCGGAGAAGGAGGATTCGCGGGATCGTGGCACAAGTGGTGTTGGGATCTGAGTCGTTATATCCGTAGAAAATCCTTACGGTTCCCTGGTTGTTTAGTCCTAGGTCTTCCGCGTGGGAGCCGGCCGCTACTTCATCGCAACCGTCACCATCGATATCTCCTAGGAATGTAAGACTTCGTCCGAAATTATTTCCCGCACTGGTGCCTTCGACCAATACATCCGGCGTACAATTGACAATGATCTTTCCCTCGACCTGCGGGCGACCAAAAGTGAGACCGAAAGCGCCAACGTTATTTGCCCCTTGGATGTCATAAGAGAGCATCCCATATGCAATGTCATCGTAGCCATCACCGTTGAAGTCACCGCCACCTTCGGCAATGTCCATGTTTTGTCCAGGGTCTTGTCCGAACTGCACTAAGATGGGTTGCGTATCAGGAAGTCCAGATGACGACCCACGAAAGACGTGTACTGCCCCCACATTGTTCTGGCTTCCACTGCAATCGCCCACTATCTCATAGTTGTTGTTCGCCGATAGGTTATTGGCTCGGTCGTCCGCGCGAGCCACGACGAGGATATCGTTGGCATCATCACCATCAAAGTCGCCACCGGTGCTCACATAGTAACCAAACTGGTCATAGTTGGAATGGCCAGTATGTTGCTTGAAAGTGAGGCTGGGGAGGGTGGTAAAGCCCCCGCCGATTCCAAGGTATAGGTACGCTGAACCACCATTTGTCATGACATCATCGGCATTGGGTGCGCCAACGAGCAAGTCATCGAGTCCGTCTCCATTGACATCGGGAATCACAGAGGCTCCTCGCCCAAATTCCTGCCCCGATGGTTCATCTGGCATATCCAGCGCGATGAACGGCTCGGTCGGAAGATATATCGAATCACTACCGTCAGTGCTGTCTACTCCGTCGGTGCTGTCAATGCTGTCCATTATGTCGGTGTTGTCTGCACCGTCCGTTGCATCCGTTTTACCGCCACCATCGGTGGAGTCGGCGCTATCTGCCGCATCGGAATAATCCGCTTCGCCGGAGCCATCTGTTGCATCGGTAGGCTCAGCCTCACTGCCACTGTCGGTATCATTGGTACCGTCTGTAGAATCGGTAGTATCCGTACTCTCGATACCATCGACACCGTCCCCGTCCGTCATCTCGTCTGCGGTGTCTGAGCCATCTTCGGCTGCCACTCCATCCGTCCCCGGGGGCTCGATACCTAGAATTTCAGGTTGTCCCCAAAACATATAGGGCCGGCCAACGTCGGTCCCAAAGTCATCGTTGCGTGCAGCATAGGTGGCTATCTCCGGAGCTCCGTCACCATTTAGGTCTGATACGACTTGGTTTGTGTGTGCAAAGCGGTCGTTGCCAGCGACGCCAGCGATCGTCCAAAGCGCTTCAGTAGATGGCCACTCGTTATTGGCCCCTTCGTAGATCGCAAGTGTACCCGTGTTATTGATCCCCCCGGGTAACTCTTCTTGCCATGAGCCCACGAGAATGTCCGCTTGGCCGTCGCCGGTCACATCTGTGATGCATATATCCCAACCGGTGTAGTCATAACCGTTTGGATTGGCGACCGACCAGGCGGCGACGTCTTCGGGATCGACGAATGTTGTCGCTGGGGCGTCTGTTTGCGGTCCCCCGGCAATGACCCATGCTGCTCCATGATCTGCCGAAGACGGTCCATTATCATACTTCCAATGGCCGATACCGATATCGTCGAAGCCGTCTCCGTTGAGATCACCAACCGTGAGCGCTCGACCGAGTTCAGACGCCTTATCGTTCTCGTCAATATGTGCATATGCGCTTACAGGTAGTGTGGTAAGCCCGCCAAGCGAGTCGTCTGTCGCAGCGACCCCTTTATAGACGAATACTGCACCCCATGAGCCATTTTCCTCGGGCGGCTCCCAGTGAAGAGCGCTAGCCACCAGGTCGCAATTTCCATCGTTATCGATATCCCCCGCTGCGAGCATCCAACCCAAGCGCATTTCAGTCTTGTAGGACCACTCACCCAACGTATCCACGGTTTGCCCAAAGATGGCAAAGTCCGGGTCTGTATTGAAGCCAGCATCGTAGCCAAACCAAAGTCGAACGGCTCCTTGGTTCGTTGATTGGGGGCTCGTGTCTTTGTCTTCACTGATGTACGCCCCAGATGCGACATCCATGCGGCCATCACCATTGAAATCACAGATAGCAAGTGACCACCCGTGCTGGTCGCCACCGTTAGGGCCGCCTAGGGTATATGTGGGCGCTGTTTCGAAGGTACCGTCATCGAGCCCTTCATGGACGTAGATGACTCCAGTATCGTTTGCATTGATATCTGCCAGCCGGGCTCCAACCACCAAATCTGGGCGACCGTCTCCTGTTAGGTCTGTGACCTCGAGTGCTGAACCGAACTCCTCCCGCCGCTCTGTTCCCGGTAGGACTTGGGTTGGCGTTGGACTTGGACCGGTATTCGTTCCTCGATACACATAGACAGCACCCGATTGATAGCCGGAGACATCCGCTTCTCGTAACGCAAAAATAATATCGTCGAAGCCATCCTGGTCGATGTCGGCGGTGCGGATAAAGGCACTAGACGTATTGTCACCAGTCCGTGGGTAGTTGACCTCAGCGGATGCAAGAACATGCACAGAGATATCCGTCTGGGTACCCGTAAAATGATCGGTGGCGGTGATAGTGGCCATTCCGGGCGAGATCCCCACCGCCCAATCGCCATCCATTTCAACCACATCAGAATCACTGGTATAATCGAAGACGTTGCTGCCTCCGACAAGAGAGACCTTCACTTGACTCCCAGGAAGTACGCCTAGTAGAGCGGGTGCGGCTGTGACGGTAGCAGTGTTCGATACGGTAACGGTGGCGGTGCGCGTCGTGTTGAGACCGAGGTCGATTGCCTCGATTTCCCATGTACCCTCGACGGAGCCTAAGGTGACTTGTCCGTCTGGCGTCACGGCGATTTCTGGGGTTTCGACATCGGCTGGAGCATTGACTTCCGAGATCAGATTGAATGCTACCTGTCCGGAGCCACCGGCAGACTCAAATGTGAATTGAGTTTCCGGAGGCACTTCGATGATACTTGGTAGTACTTCAAATGCGGACACTACGTTAACGCTCACAACAGCTTGTCCGGTGCACCCCATATCTTCTAGGACTACGATGTCCTGAGTGTCCACGGTCGGCCCAGACAGATAGGCGCCGGTGTACTTATTGACAATCCCGCCCGAACCGTCCTCCTGCAATGTGATTCGGTAATCGCCAGTGCCACCTGATGGTTGAAACGTCAGTAATTCAAACGCGAGTACGTAGGGATCAGTAGGGTTCAGGGCGAGTGGTGGGTCGCATGGTTCTGGGGCGCTATCCACGTCATCATCGGTATCAATGTCACCAATATCCATAGTTGCGGTATCCGGACCGGCATCCTCCCCGGGGGCACTATCTGACTCGTCTGGTGTGTCGTCAGACATGGATATGTCATTTGCTGTATCTTCTATGTCATCTACTGAGTCTACGCCGTCCTTTGCTTCGCTGGCGTCCATGGTGGTGACATCGTCTATCGTGCCCGGTGTGTCGTCCGTGGGAAGTACGTCCGATGCATCTGACAAATTCGAATCCATTTGGATGCCGGCATCCGTCGGCACAGAGGTGGCGTCGAAACTCGGAGTGGACGCAATGTCTGTGCATGCGGTGCCATAGCTGCTGAGCAAGAGAGCAGACAGTAGCAGCCGACAAACAATAATAGTTGGGACCGAAGAGCGTATTGCGCGGTTCCGGTAGTCGTACGAAAGCGACATGGTGTGTATCCCTGGTCTGAACACGAATAGTATTATCTCTCTTTTACCGGTTGTCTGAGCGTCTGTCTCCATTGGTTCATCACTGATGGTGGCCGCATGACCAAATTAGTGCATAATCATTGCCACTTAGCGGGTTAATTTACGCACTGTGATTCGTTTTGAGAACGTATCGCGGGTCGAAGAGATACCTTGGGGCCGGGTGACGTGGTTCTCTAGGTGGGATGAATTGCACAATCCAGCGGGAAATCAGCACTTTATGATTGTGCCTTGGTCCATCATCGGGGCATACTTCCGGTAGCATGGCCAGCAATCTATACATTTCACGTCCCATTGTTCTGTTCGTGGCGAGTGCCCTGTGCCTATACGGCTGCAGCAGCGCGTCGGATACAAGTCCATCATCTAGTGCGGATGACAGCACGGATGCTACATCGGGTGCATCCTCGGACAGCTTAGACTCGGTTGAGGAAATAGATGCTCCTGAAGGGGGGGATGCCATCGATGACACCGCGGGATCCGACGAGTCTCCACCAGACGTTAGTGATGTAAGCGATGGCGATGATGGGCTCTCTAACACTGATTTCACGGACGGTATTGATGGGGGTGTAGAGGTTGACGGGGTAGACGTCGCAGACGCGCTTGATGAAGTCGACGCGATGCTTCCGGCGGAGCCCGTGTATGTCGAACCGCCTGAAGACCCGGCAGAAATCCAAGTGACAGAGTTGAATGAGGTGCCTGCAACCGCAGTCTCGTACATTGCCCCAAACTCCGCTCTGGCATCTGTCGGGTCAGAATTGCAGTGGCTTACAGGCAGCCAGCTCTTGTGGTCAGCTTCTGCGCCTTCAGTTCGAGACATCATCGATACGGGATTCGGTTTTGCGTTAGTCTTGGCAGATGATGCGATATGGATTGCGGATGAAGACGGGATGGAGATATCGCCACTCACCGAATACTTTGGCGAGACATTACCCACGACCGCGACGCGCGCCGGAGATGCGATCTGGTTTCACTCCGAGGAGGGCCTCGACCGATGGTCGGACGGCACAATGCAGTCTCTAACGTTGTCTGGTTTTGAATTCGAAGCGCCGGATTTGGCGTGGGATGGCGTTGATTTGTGGATGCAGTCGAGTGGGGAATTGTATCGGTTGGACATCACCGATGATTCGGTTCTGGCGTACCCAGAACAAGCCCACGTCGCATTCGACGGTATCGTCGGTGATTCATTTAGTGCTCGACTCTGGGGTATCAGCGGCGGAGATATTTATCGAAGAGATGCAGGTGGGCTCTGGGAATGGTTCCGTTTGCCTGCAGCAGCGACTCGCGTAAAAACACACCCCGATGCAGAGGCCGTTTGGGTCACCACTAGCGCCGCCACCTGGGTAATGTCCATGGAGCAATGGCAAGTAGTATTTGACGGCCTAGTGGCAGACTTTGCCGTTGAGCCCAGTGGCTATGCGCTATTGGCGGGACCAGCTGGGGTCGCTCGGTATGCCGTGGATGCTCCACCTCCGCCACCACCGGAGCAGATCACGTGGGTAAAGGATATCGCCGCTATTTCTGCGGCCAGTTGCGGCTTGTGCCATGGTGAGGGCCAGTTCGCACACGAACTCGCGCACCGGGAACAATGGATTGAAGAATTTGATGACATCTTATTCGTCGTCGGAACTGGTGCTATGCCGCTTGAACCATACGACTCTCTTAGTGAGCAAGAGATCAACCTTCTGAAGGCTTGGCAGGCCGACGGATTTTTGGAGTAACCTCGATGCGTCAACGCCTTTTCGTAATCGCATTGTTAGCCGGTCTATGGCCTCTCTTGGCCATGAGCCAACTGACCAATGAGTCACTGGTTTGTTCGGTGGACGGTCCCGAGCTAGACAAGTATCGATATTTGCGTGCTATGTCGTTTGACGCAGTGGGCCTTCCGCCGGCGACTGAGCTCTACGACGCATTAGACGAGGTACCCGACGTTCCAGAGGAGATGATCGATGCTCTGCTCAATGACCCACTATTCGCTCAGCGGGTAGTTCGGCACCACCGGTCGTTGCTGTGGCCCAATATTCAGAATGTGAACTTTTTTGTTGCTTCCGCCGCCCTCACACGGACCAACGAACCAGGAGGGTTCGTGTATTGGTCTCGTAATCGGGCGACTGCCTATCGCGGCGCAGCGATAGGATGCCTGGACGAACCAGCCACCTACGATGCGGACGGTGTGATTCAAACCACCAGCTATACCGATCCGCAAACTGGTGTGACGTCGGAACGCGAGGGCTACGTTGAGGTAACTCCGTATTGGCTTGATGAGGGAGAGACGATTCATATCTGTGCGTTCGATGGGCAAGCTCAGTCGGTATCACCATCCGGTGTGACTTGTTCGACTCGCGCCGGTTTATCGGACGTGGGCTGCGGTTGCGGCCCAGAACTGCGGCTGTGCCGGTATGGCGGCACGATGAACCAAACGCTCGCAGACTCATTTCAGGCAGAATTTGAAATGCGTATCGCGGGTATCATCGCTGATAACGCCCCATATACGGAGATGTTCACTGGGAAGACCGCGTACGTGAACGGACCGATTGTGTACTACCTGAGATATCAGGTTGAGCGGCATGCCAACGTGCGGTTATCGCCAGTGTCTGTTGATGTCGATTCGTTACCCGACCTGCATTACCGCGACGCGGACACATGGGTGAAAATTGAACTGCCGGAGCAACATTCAGGCGTGTTGACAAGTTGGTTGTTTTTGATGCGATATCAAACAAACCGAGCCCGCGCGAATCGCTTCTATAACGCCTTTCTCTGTCAGCCTTTTTCACCACCAACCGGCGGCATCCCCTTCGATGAAGCCGCGGCTCATGTTGCGGATTTGCAACAGCGTTCTGGCTGCAAGTACTGCCACTCACTCCTTGAGCCGTCGGCGTCCTACTGGGGTAGATGGGCCGAAAATGGTGCAGCGTTCCTTGACCCTATCGACTACCCCGCACTCCGAGAAGACTGCTTGAATTGTGCGCTATACGGAAGCCAGTGCAGTTCAGAGTGTCGTTTGTACTATGTAACGAATCCTATTTCGGAGGAACAAGAAGAATACTTGGGCATGTTGAATGCCTACGAGTTTCGTCGACCAGAACACATGATTAACGTGGATGTGGGTCCGGACGTTCTCGCACTGACCGCAGTAGTTGATGACCGGTTGCCGGTGTGCGTATCCGCAAAGACCGCGGAATGGCTACTCGGGCGGCGTGTCGACGACCAAGACAAACCTTGGATCAAGCAACTGGCTAACGAGTTCGTCGCTGGTGGATACAGCTTTCGGGACTTAGCGAAGTCCATATTGACGAGTTCGACATATCGGAGGGTCCAGTAATGACGAAGCGATACGTTGGACTATTCCTAGTGTGTGCTTGGGGCTGTGCGGATTCCGTCACGGACATCCCACAGGTAGTTGTGGAGAGTCCACAAGTTGAGACTGCTGAAGCGATCAATACTCAGTCCCCGTCGGTGGAGAAAGTGGTCCCATACACTGCCACTCTGCAAGCGAGTGCGAACGACAGTGAGTTCGCAGAGCCCATTCAAGGTGGTTTTGAACCACCGGTCTCCGTCGGTCTCCTACCGGAAGTGATACCGCCGCATCGTGACCGTAAGCGCATGGACATCGACCAGCTGAGCGCTGCGATACTTGCAGCCACGAACGGTGTTGGCTGGACGGTCAACGGCGACGACCAGTTTGAAGAGTTGGCGCGGACATTGGGTAAACCAGACTACTTTGATTTGACGAGTGAAGACCTCGAACCTGCGGCACTCTTTCAGAAGTTTCTCGACGATGCTGCACGCCATGTGTGCTACGAATTAGCGGACACCGAAGTAGAGCTCGCGACGGAACAGCGGGTACTTATGGTACACGCATCTCCCGAAGATACGCTGGCAAGCGCTCCGGAAAAAATCGAACAGAATCTTGCGTACTTACTGAAGCGGTACCACGGACGCCATGTAGCTCTCGACGGTGCTGGAATGCAGAGCTTTCGCTGGCTCTATGAGTCTGCTGAGCACGTGACGCAAGACCCAGTACTTGCTTGGCGCACAGTGTGCGTTGGGCTTATTGTTCACCCCGAGTTCTACACGTACTAGGAGGAACCCTATGTCTCGTTTTGACATGAAACGACGCCACTTTTTACAGGGTCTCTCCGCGATGGGAGCGGCCACCGGCGGAATGGGAGGGTTGACGACCCTCCTCAGCAATGCCAGTGCCGCGGGGCCGAGCCTTGGGTACAAGGACCGTTATTATATCTTTGTTTATTTTAGCGGTGCTTGGGACATCCTGCTGGGGTTGGACCCTCGGGATCCCATTCAATTCGCAGATGCCAACATCTCCCTGACTCGGGTACAACCGGCTTACGGGATGTTGGATGTGGCCGGCAACGATGGTTCTCCAAAGTATGCGCCTGATGGCACGATGTTTGGGCCCTTCATCGGGGATTTATTGAACCACTACGACAAAATGTCGGTGATTCGTGGCATGAGTATGGAGACGCTCACCCACGAAGTTGGGCGCAGGCGGTTCCTTACGGGTAAGCCCCCCAGCGGGTTACAAGCACGAGGTTCGAGCACGGCGACGTATTTCGCGTCACTACTAGGTGCAGAAGAGGCGATTCCGAACTTGGCAGTGCGCGTTGAGTCGTACAATACTGACCAACCGAATTACGCTACTGGGCTCAAAACGGCTTCGGTACCAGATCTTCTGAGGGCACTAAAGAAGTCGGATCCCACCGTTGAAGCCAACCTGGACCAACTCATTGATGCCATGTTGAAGGAGCAAGCGGGCTGTAGCACTGCACTAGCCTCGAAAACGTGGCAGACTGGCGAAGCATCCCGGGCCAAAGCGCGACAAATGGTGTCGAGCGGTTTCGATTCGTTGTTTGATTTTCAAGCGAAGACGGATGAGATGGCTGCTCTCCGCGCACATTACGGTATTGGGGCATCGGGTACGGCTGCGCTACAATCGGTAGGAGCACAAGCAGCTACTGCGGCGACAGCGCTCAAGGCCGGTGTGAGCCGAGTCGTGAGCTTCCAGGGTGCATCTGGACTCGATACCCACTTCGACGAATGGCAAACAGATCAAGGGCCTCGGCAGGAGGCAGGTTTCAATGTTGTTTCGCGTCTCATAGAGGACTTGGCGTCATCAGAGTACAAGGGGACCGGTGCGAGCTGGTTAGATCATACCGTTATCGTTGGCTTTTCGGAGTTTAGTCGAACGGCGTTGATCAACTCCCGGGGTGGACGTGACCATAGCCTAACGAATGCCTGCTTTGTGCTAGGAGGCGGTATAAAA
>PKDL01000453.1 GCA_002863065.1 Pseudomonadota bacterium | reverse complement strand
CAGTTAGTCGCCTCCTAGCTCCCCTGCATTAGCTCGTATATCCGGCCAACCACCAAGCCGAAACAGGATGACTTCAAAGTCCACATTGTCGATAGATAAATACACAGTATCCGGGCCTTCCCCAACCGTCGCGACAAGGCGATGGCGCTTCTGTATTGCGCGACATATCGGTGTGATCCCTGGATATTCAAATGACAGATATAGGACACTAGCTAACGACGATTTTCGAGCAACCGCAAGGCGGTAATAGTGCCGGAGCTCACTTGGCGTCGTCTTCGTAATCGTGAACTCGGTAGCTCGATGGCGAGAAACAATTGCATCAAGCTTGGTCAGGCTGGTTTGTCCACAGTCAGCCCATTGCGTTACCTGCAACGCTTCATCACGGCGCACAAGATCCGGCTTGTAGTGTTCTCCGATAGGCATCTCGATTTCTAGTCCAGGCCGGTAGGTGATTAGCCATGTTAATAGCTTCATCACGACATGCTGAATCGACTCGCCGGCTAATTTTTCCAGGAAGAGTCTATGCTCAACGCCAAAATGCTGCGTATATAGGTTGTTGAGAGTGACATCGAGCACGTATCGGCGGCGAATACCCAATTCCATGGGAAAGAGTCTACTCTATATCGCAACCTTCGCTTATGTGTTCGAATCCTGCTCTGATGTAGCTGCATAGAAAACGCATCGAAAATATAATGCCGTGCAGATAAGCTAGGAGCCGACATTGAACCACACTCGAATATTCCTCGTGGCTACTTGTCTAGCAACGCTTATCGGATGTCAGAAGGAACCCGTCGATTCGTTATTGGATCATGCGGAACACATCGACGCGATCCTGGCCCAACACACAGCGCAACCAAGCCAAGGAATTATGGCGGCCAGAACGTATTATCGGGAACACTTGCCCAGCATCTTATCTGAGATTGGAGTGATCTTAGCGGCTTTAGATCGCATAGATGACCCCATTGATAGAGGAGAGCAGGCGCAAGATATCCTTGACCAACTAAAGGCCGGTATGACCCGGTCTATGCCACACGCATCAGAGTTTGCTTACGCGCTTAGCAAAGATCCCGAGGCTCGTGCCCTCCTCAGGCAAATTGGTTTACGATGGACGGAAGCAGGACAAATCGTAAGAGGCGCTATCGATTTATCGTACTAAGATGGCCGGATGATTCTCCCGGGCCATTCCCGTCCGACGTCATCCATCCGCAAGGTCGAGGGTTGTATCGCCACATTTAGCCGCTTCGAGTGACATCGCTTTTGTCAGCCGAGAGCAGGTCGATTGAAAGTCGCTGCCCGGTATGAGTGTAGGAACCTGTTCCAGCAACTCCTCCGAGGGGACGCCGGGGTCACCAAGCAAATGGAAGTCGGGGGTCGTCAGCCATAGTCCACAGGCCAGCCGTAGCTTACCTTCAATGTCCTCTTCAGACCTCGGCAGGTTATCTAGCTCAACATCTAGTAATGCCTCAATCACGCTCTGTTCAGCGTCCGGAGTGATCCGACCTGTGCCCAGAAGTCGGTCTTTCAGGGACCGAAGAGCGTCACGCCAGGAGGCATCGGAACTGCTAACCGATTCCGCCAAGCGCCGAATGACATCGCCATAAGCCGGTGCATCAGACCGAGGATAGGTACACAGGTTCAGCGTGTCGGGGTCGCCAGTTTCAATGTCATCTGAGCAGTAGATTGCCCAGTCGATATCGCAGCAGCGGGCATCCCAATCGCAGGCGCACGCCCGGGAGGCACAGAGCTCTTTCACCGTAGCGAGCTGCGCTTCCTCGTTCTCTAATATTGGCGTTAGTGGACACTGCCCATTTGTGCTCTGGTCACTGCACACACCGTAAAGCGCCTCCCACGCGAGCGCGCTCTGAAATGACGTGCCGGAGAACCCGGGATCACCGGTTTTCAAAAACACACCGACGCTCCGCTGGTGCTTCGCCTCGGGCGACATGTAATACAGCAAGAACTCCGGTAGCTCCGGCCAACCTAAGGCTTTTGCGAGGGTACGTAAAAGCACCCGAGCCGGTGCCCGATGCACCGTATGCCCTAGCCCATTCCGGCGCTGTTCGACGGGCTGCTCGTCGTCCACAAAGGGGTCAAAGACAGGCCGGTACATGTCCCCAGCCGCAGGCAAGTCGCCATTGAAATACGGATGCGTGGTGACAAACACCAGAACCTCCCGAATGGAAAACCCGTTTTCAACAGATGTATCGGCCAATGCGTTGAGGATATCCCGTTGGTAGCGATTCCTCGGAAAGTGAGTCGCTATCGTCAAGCGATGACCAAAGGCTTCCGCCCAGACTTGATCGACAAAGCTCATCGCGACCATGTACGCAAATGCTGCCGAGGGTTCGACGCGAGCGGACTCTGCCGGTGCTTCAGATACTTTCAATGCATCCACACCGGCATGCAGATACTGTTCAAGGTCGAAGATTGAACCGTCAGGCCCGTGATCCTTTATGAAGGTGCTGTGTAGCGCATCACCCGCAGCTGTGAGGGCGTCATCGGCAAAACGGTCTTCCGGCGCAAGATAGTTTCCGCATGCGTCTGCATCCCACCCCCAAGGAGCACGCCCCTTTTGCGCCAATATGACCTGAACAAGCTCGGGTTCATCGTGCGTGTAGTGGTACTTCGCTAACACCCCCTTTCGCCGAAAAAAGCCGGACAGCTCATCCACATCGGAAAGACCCGTTGGATCAAGAAACACCAGCCGCTCAAAAGGACCTTCAATGGGCCAAGCACGGTCGGATGCTTCGTCTACCGTATCAGTCACGCTGAACTCTGAATTGTGACAACCTAAACAAGACATCTGACGGTTCAAATAGTCCATCATGAAGGTCTCTGCACGATTGCGCCGCTGACTCATAGCCGCTAAGAGCCGCATATCATCAAGTGCTCTGGTCAAGTGCGCAATCAAGTGCGCTCGGTATACTACCGATACGTCATCAGCGACCAACGCCGAGCGAATGACGTCACGCATCGTAAAAGGCTCATCGAACGTATCCTCACCGGGGCCATTTTCCGACAAAAAGTTCGCCAACACGGCATTCGGAGCGTCGGCTTCTACGACGGACGTTCCGTAACATACAGGATTTGCGCCGAAACCCAGTCGATTCACGGACAGTGCATCCTTCAACCACACTTCCCACCGATTGATGTAGTCGGGATGCCGAGTCATCAAGCGGGTTGCTTCTGCACGACCGACCCGTCGTACAAGCTGCGACAACACTCGGGTTTCGGCCGATGAAAGTACTCGTCGCCCCCACAATAGAGGGACAGCTCGCTGCACCCAGGCGTCATCCCCGGCATCCGCTGGTTGGATGCTGTCATCCGCGATTGCGGCCGACTGCAACGAGTAGGTAGGAGAGACTGACTCATGCTGTTGACAGCTGAGAAGAAGACCAAAAACGACTATGAGCAAGAGTCGAGCGGTCATGCGTCGTTTATTCCCAACACCATCGTCCGAAGCTTCTCGGCCGCTTGGCGTTCCGTCTCGACTCCAGCCACGTCTCCGACCGCAAACGATTCGTTGGTGAAGGGCCAAATACCCTGCGCCATCAGCAGTGATGCACGGAACTCAGCCGGAGTCACCGACTCAGTGGCATACCCGCGCTCATCAATCTGACCGACGATCCCTTTTTGCTCTTGTTCAATTGGTCCGCCGATCATGACGACGACATACCCGAATGGCCAGTGGTCCAGACCCAGCGGCTTTCCTATTTCTGGCTCCGGTGTCCGACCAAACTCAGAGGTCAGCAGGACCATGTGTTTGTCGAGGTCTAATTTATTGGGATTCTTCTCCCCGGGACGATTCGTCCATACCGACAGATACGTCAGCAGGTGCATGATGTTCCGCGACGATTCCATGACGTGGTACTCGTGGGTGTCGTATCCAGCACCCGTCGCATTTATCAATCCCGAATCAATGTAGGTCACGTACTTCGCGCTGCGGTCTGGACGTGTCAGCAAGTTGGTCGCCATGCGAAGACCCATCGCAGTGGTATCGAGATCGGCTTGGCTGCCACACGCGACTGTACCTCGGACCGGTGCAAGCAGCTCAGGGGTAAGCACCTCAGACAACCGTGGCGCATACTCCAATGCATTCCGGGCTTGAATCATTTCTTCCAATGCCCGATTCATCATCGGTTTTCCCGAACCAGAAGACTCGTAGCGAGACGCATACCGGTTGAGATATGTCCGTGCGGCTGCGTCCATAAGCGATGCTCGATCGTTCAGGGATGAGCGCTCTAGCGCACTGGTCAGAGCTGAATTGTCTTCCGCAAGTCGGAGAGCTAGCGGCCGAGCCCAAGCAGGATGCAGACCCGATGCAGACGCAGCATTGATATCGAATTGCGCTTCGATTTCACTATCGCCAGAGAAGATGGTGTAGGCCAACGGCGTGTCGTGGGAGGACGACTGCATCCCCCGAAAGTGTCGTTGCGCGTGGGCACCTGTCGTCGCCATTCGCAGAGCGCCGCGCGTGTGTCCAGTGAGTGCAAGCGGTGACGCCACCTCATGAGGCTCGAACTTGTGAGACAAGACAACCACTCGCAGACGGTTTAGTATATCGGGCCGGTCACGCAGCGGGAGAAGCCACGGCCCGAAGTGAATGGGTGACCCCGCGCTGTCCGTACTAAACTCCGTGAGTAGAGGCTGCCCAGAGCCGCCGCACCGACTTTCGAAGACATTGGGTAAGTTGGCGTCGCCGTAGCCCTCCTGGAATATCCACCACTGGGTGTTGGCTGTTCCATCGGTACGGTCTGGATGGCCGTATTCGGGGTTGACGTAAAAAGTGTCCCACGGACACAAGCCGCCCATCAGAAAAATCTCTAAAACCCCGTCCGGTCGGCGACTCGGCGGCACCAGCAACGATGAAACGCTGGACGGGGCGGTCCCCCAACCATCGCCAACGCCACCGGCCGGAGGCGTGTCGTCTGTAGAACACGCACCGCCAGACAGACCCGCGCCGGCCGCGGCTAGGGCTTGAAGGAACGTTCGTCTGTCCAATGACGTACTCATCATCGCGTAGGATACGGAATCTTGTGCGACTCCACCAAGCCTCGCTGAACGAATCCTGCTAAGAGTTGATACTGGCAAGCAGTCTTATGGCCAACGTCCATCAACCGGCACTCCAATAATCTCCTGACAAATCCCGCTCGTACCCCAGCCCGGGCATCCTCTCCATCCCACCTCGGTGCACGCCGCCTGGGCAAGGCATGATTGCGCTGCCCGCAGCATCTCTTTGTCTGCCGAGGGACAGCCCGCTAGCGCTCGGCGAACGACGAGTACGCAGGATTCAACCTCCCTCGGCTCGGTACTCCAATTGCAAGTGGCGCTTTGCTCACAGGCCGCAGTCATCTCGTTGGTCACCGCGGGTAGATCCGAATCAAGGCAGCTCAGAAATGCCGACTCACACACGGTGGACAACGCGAGTGCATCGCAATCCGGCTGAGCGCACTGAGTCGTAACATAGGTGTCGGAACAAACTTCCACCGCAACGAATTGCTGTAGCCCGTTGAGTGACGTGTTGGCCAAGCAGGCATCCAGGCACGCGGGCTCATCACCGCAATCCCCGAAACATGTCCAGGTTTGAGCGCAGGATGCGGTACCCGATTCACCACGGGAGTAACACGCATGATAAGGCGCAAAACAGGTGTCGGCGATACACTGACCTCGCTCAGGACCGTCTGGACAATCCGAAAGGCAGTCCATTACTGCCGAGACCAAAGCCACATCGGCGGCGGGAGCTTCTACCAAGCAGTCACTAGCGCAAGCGTCTCCATCGCAATACAGAGCACATTCCAATGTCTGACGACAGGTTTCACTACCGACATCCAAATCTCTTGATGTGTCGACATCGACGGGCTGACTAGATTCGGACGAGCTACACGCAACCAAAACGCATATGCCAAAAACCGCGGCGATACGTCGCCGGACGCAAATCACTCCTGTCAAACCGCACGATACTGCTCTCAACATTTGCTCTCCTGACACTGGGTCGATAGCTCGGGTTACCAATCTAAGATGATATGTCGAGAGTTCCAGATGCGACGACGGTCCGGAGCTCAGATACGGTGCGGCTGCAAAACAGATGAAACAGCAATCACTGTGGAGCCTACCTGCGTGTCGAATAGGCAGTCCATAGTGTCATCGAACCCACTGATAAGAAGTCGTAGTGGAAAATCCTCACCAAGACCGTTACTCTCCGCGCCGATGAAGCCGCCTGCAATATATGAAGCACTAAATCACGAAGTGATCGGACAATCGGGCGCCCTGCGCGAAGTCTCGGTTGCACTTTACAAACATCTCATCGGACACAAGACAGGTAATATCCTGATGATTGGTGGCTCGGGTACGGGCAAAACCACCATCATGAAGTCCGTCGAAAACCTCTTACGCGAATCCGATACCTTTGCGGAATACGGTATAGTGGTGAGGATTAATGCCAACCTCCTCGCCGACCTAGCGAGCCGAGGAATGCAGTCCTCGGTCGTACTCGAAAAGCTTGTCGTAGAAGCCAGAGCCCGGTTCGGCTCAGACATGCCGCTTGAGCAAATCGTAAAGTGCGTGGAACACGGCATCGTCTTTATCGACGAAATCGACAAAATTCGTTCGCATGTGGGAGATCAACCCAACGTGTCGGGTATCATCGCTCAAGAGAGCCTGCTCACGCTTATGGAAGCAGAAACGGCGATGGTGCCAGTGGAGGTACAGCAGCACGGCAAGACTGTGAATAAGAGTGTGCCAATCGACACCGGCGGAATATTATTTATCGCGGGTGGCGCATTCGAAGAACTTTATGATCAAGTATTCGACCGCGTAACCAACCAGGGTAAAAATCCGCCCTGGAAGCTCGTACAAAAAGCAGATGGTACAGTCGAGCGGCGTATCGTCTTTCAAATCGCCGACCACTTACTGCACGCAGACCTATTTGACTACGGTATAACCCCGCAGTTCCTTGCGCGCTTTGACTCGATTGTTACTCTCCGGAATCTATCGGCTCGTGATCTGATGACCATCTTCCGAGATATCCCCGGCGCAATGCTACCCACCGCGCAAGAGTACTTCAGCGAATATGGCGTTCACCTCGAACTTACAGAAGACGCCCTGTACTTTATCGCCGATAAAGCAACCGAAAATGCTCGATTAGGTGCACGGGCTCTGAAAGAAGTGTTCGGTCGTATCATAAAAGCATTCGAATACGACCCTTGGTCGACCGGAAAAGTAGTCTCCGGTACGAATGGTGAAACGCTCGTCATCGATATGGACATATGTAACGAGGCGTATAAGACCTACTAATAAGCCTCGGGCTTAGAGCCGACCGATCGAATAATACCGGTCGACCTCGACCGACTCTGCTTCAAAAACTTCGCCCGTCAGCCACTGGACGCGGAGAGAATCGACTGTTTCCAACTCCCCGATACCGATGGTTAATGAGGTAGGTCCACCGCTACCCAGTCCTTCGGAACCGGAGCCGAATTCGCGGATGAAGACTGACCCCCCAGCCTCTACCGTAATCCGGGCGCCTATCGGCTGGGGTCTATTCGTAAGCGTAATACCTACCCAATGCGCGTCCGGATCGCACCCATTCATGTAGATATTCGGAGCGGCGCCGATGTTGACCACCACGAGGTCCATAAAACCATTCTTATCAAGATCGGCAGGAACAGCAGTGCGTGACCATGCGGGATTCGATAGACCAGATGCATCTCCATCATGTTCAAAACGCCCGCCTTCATTGACCAACAATACATTGGGCTGCAATGCAGCATTATGATCGACATCTGGCATCAAACCCGGATGATGACCGCGGGCAACATACAAATCGAGATCACCGTCATTCTCGATATCGATAAATGCAGGTCCCCAAGCGACACCGGAGGACACCATGATGCTGGAAGCATTCCAATCGAATGTCGCATCATCGAATGATCCATCGCCAAGGTTTATCATCAATCGATCATGCTCTGGGGACATTGTCGCTGCGTATAAATCCAGCCATCCGTCATTATTTACATCGCCTACTGCGACCCCCATACCCCAGACGGCGACATCGGCCCCCGACTGGCTGGAGACATCAGCGAACGCTCCAACCCTATTATTTAGTAATAGCCGATTGGGTTGAAGCATCATCCCAAAATCGTTCACCACGTAGAGGTCTAGGTCGCCATCATTATCTATATCGGCTGGCGCCACCGCGAATGCCTCACCATTAGGCTCCGCTGCTAATATTGTCGTCTGATAGCCATTATCCCACATCAGGAGGCGCTCCGGAGCACCGTTAGGTTCAGTGGAACCTCCCTGATGTTCAGGTCCGCCCGCCATTACGATATCCAATCGACCGTCTGCATCCGCATCAAACCAGGCAGCCGTGAGTTCTGTACTCGACATGCTTTCCGGTCCGGGAAGCCACATGTCGGATGTCAGACGCCCAGCACCATCGTTACTGAGTAACCCGCCGTGCAAGTAGAGAGGAGTGAACAGTATATCGAGGTCGCCATCTCCATCAGCATCTCCAGGATACGCAGCAAATTGTCCTGACATGTCGCGTTCGAGGATTTTCCGCTGCCACTGCAGACTCCCACGACCCTCGGTTAGGTAATAGCCGGGAGGCCCACCGATGTTCGTGAAGTATAGGTCGAGCTCAGAATCGCCATCAAAATCTGCTACCGCGACTCCTGCGTAGACTCCCGACGCTAACGGCTGGCTGGGATGTTCCCCTTGATGAATAAAATCAAGGCCTGTCAACTCGTATACATCACGGAAGATCCCGGCAGGATGCGTGCCGTCACATACCACTCGGTCGCCGATTGTCATGCGTACTGGTACCGCGGCCTCATTTACTCGGCCGTTCCGACCGGCTTCACCATGAGAAGAGTCCCCGTAGTGATGCGGATCACCCTGCATGTGCTCGTCATCATGCGATGAACCGCATGCAGCCAATACCAGAATCAATGCCGTGAACGCTCCACGCATTGTCCCTCCACCTATATTTGATCCCGGTCAAGGGTATAGTGGAACGACCATTCCACGCAAGCAGTCAGTTGATGTGATCTTGTGAAGTTACATGGCTAGTTATTGACGCGTTTTAGGCGGAGGACACCTCGCAATGGTTCACCTTCTTCATCTTTTTCTTGGAGTAAGATCACGGGACCATACAATTCGTTCTGGTCTATCTGAGGTTCCCAACGGGCACCTGCTTTGTCTCTACCACCCTCCGTAAACAGCACAGATCGGTTGCTCTGCACGGTGAACGTATTTTTTTCCTCGCTGCCGTCATCGAGAACAATCGTTACTGTTCCTTCTTGGGTAAAAAAGAACGTGACTGCTTGTTTCTGCATCATTGTTTCGGATTTCAGCGTGAGATGACCTTTCCATTCACCCAACAACGTATCCGTCAGAGTGCGGGCACAGCTGAGCATTGCCGCTACCATTGCAAAGATGGCGACAGCCGCTCGAATACGGCGTAGCAGTATCATGTCACGTCTCCTCCAGCCGATATTGTGCGGATGCTACCGGGGTTCACAAAGTGCGACCAGACGACACTCCACGCCCTGCCCGATTACAGACCCGAGAACCCGTAGCGACGCTACATGTCTCTAGACCCTAGGGTCGCTGATACCGCCAGCCATACAACAAGGCATTATATAAATCGTCAGCCAGTGCGTAATATCCGCCAGTCGTTAGGTGCACCATGTCTTTGGCCGCCATAGGCGGGTCTGCCTCTCGCCATCGCAAAATCGACATCTCACCCCCCATCGAATCACGAGCATCCCAAAATCCGCAACCAAATCGGCTGGCGACTCGTCGTTGTGCACCAATCACTTCAGTGACTCGGTGACGACGGGTCCATTTTCGGTCGAGCCTGAGGGGCCGGTCCGTCGGTCCCACGAGGACACAGCTCGCTTGAGGAGTAGCCCCTTTGACCCTCGCTATGACCTTCGACAATGTACGCTCGTAGCGTCCAATGGATTGGTGAGTATCACCGGACTCATTCGTTCCGTATGCGAGAATCACCAGATGAGGCTGGCGCCGGCGAAGTTGACTCATCCAAACATCAGCATCCCACTTCAGCATGACGGACGCGCGAGCCCCGCGAATACCCAAGGAGTCAACAACTACGCCGGCGGCATTACGCTCGAGAATCATACCGAGTAGCCGCACTTCACCGTCGCCTTTGGGACGAATTTCCACCTCATGTGGACCATCAGGAACCAAGATTTGCTTATAATCAGGCTGGACCACCGAGTGATTCGTACGGATTGTCGCCGTTAACTTCCGGTCCACGAGAAGATCAAACGCCCCCCCCTCAGGTTGCGCGAGCCAAGACACCTCAATTCTTGAGACAGCCCGACCAAAATTTGATCTTTGCGAGGTAGCTACCCACGCCCAGTCCAGACTCGACTTGGTGGAGCATGAAAATCCACCAAGTCCATATAGTCCATCGGTTTGGCCGGTCTTCGAGTAAGCTTTGCCCGTAATCCAACCCTTCGACGAGTTCACCCTAACATCCATATGAGAGTAGCCTCTCCAGGGCAGTGCAGGCATGATGTAACCGTGTCCCGCATCACCGAACTGGGCTTGGAAGACCTCGCGTAAATAGCCAGTGAATTGGTCAGCCTCTGTGTGCGACGCACCAAATTGCATGACTCGCGTGGAAGCCACCCCACGTGCCGTGCGCCGCAACGACGCGTGAAATGACTCTAATGCGCGACCGCTCGGGTCATAGATCGGTTCGCGAGGCCGTTCATAATCGGCGGCATACGCGGAAACGCTCGTGAACAGCACCAATCCGCAAAATAAATTGTTAAGGCCAGTATGCATGACGCGGTGGATATAGCAGTCCATGAAAAATTTGCACGAGAACTGTCTTGAGTGAGCGATTTGTAGCCTGAGATACGCTCCTTACTGTTCGACAAAAGAACGTCACGTTGGGGATAACGCCCACTGGAAGGGCGTGCTAAAATGAGGATATGTTTTGTGGCTATTGTGGCGCTCAAAATCCTGACCAAAACCGCTTCTGCGTCGAGTGTGGTTCCCGGCTACAGGTTCCCTTAGACAAAGACGGGTCACCCGTTACAGATGATATCTCTGCTCGGCTAGCAGGCTTTGACGGCTTACCAGAACCTTCAATCGATTGGCCCAAGAACCTACCTCGGGACGTGATTGCAAAAGATGGCAAGCGAATGGTCTTGGTGCCTGCCGGTTTTTTCTGGATGGGTGCTCATAAGCAAAAGAAAGACGAGCGCCCGTATCGTATGGTCTATTTGGATAGTTTCTACATGGACGTACATCCAGTCACAAATGATGAATACTCGGAGTTTTTATCTGCGAAACGACGTCCACTCAAACATCACCGACCGCCACGTTCCGATCGCGATTGGGGCCGACGTCCTGTCACTAGGGTCACCTGGGATGATGCCAACGCATATGCCAGGTGGGCACTCAAAAGACTGCCCACTGAAGCCGAATGGGAAAAGTCAGCTCGAGGCATAGATGGCCGCCTTTGGCCCTGGGGCAACGATGAGCCGACAGACGAATACGCGTGTCTGGCCCGAGAGGATGGGCCCGCAGATCCAGTTGGCTTACATCCCAAAGGCGTTAGTCCCTACGGAATTCAAGATCTCGCAGGGTCCGTGTGGGAGTGGTGTGCTGACCAATACGGTCAATTTTATTATCCGCGAAGTCCACCACGAAACCCAAAGTGCGAAGATGGAGACCCAAGGTATCGTATCGCCCGCGGTGGCGCGGTGACATATTCCGCATTCACAGCGCGGTGCAGCTACCGAGGATGGAACCTACCCCACATGCGCTCTTCCGTTTATGGATTCCGTTGTGCTGTAGACGCGATCCGATATCGAGGACAGCTGAAATAAGACCGGATCGCGTCGCGCTGATACATGGCATACGTTAAGCAAGCGCCTGGTTTCTAATAAATGTGCGCACCGTTTTTTGCTGCCACGTATCGTTTAGCTAGAACCTTGGAGGTCGCACTTGAAGATCGTTGAACTACTCGCCGTAGCCCTGGCGACCGCCTCCTGCGCAACGACCGTACACCGAGGCACAGCTGACACAGCCCCTTTACCGGGGCACACCGACCGAATGATTGTCGAAGTAACGAGCGGGGAAGTATTGGGATATCGCTCCGTCCTCAAGGACCTCCAGTCCGTACGACATATCTACGTCGGCGAGAGACACGCGGTTCCGGGATACCAGGAAACACAGCTTGAGGTCCTACGTCTGATCCACCGCTCAGGCACCGAGGTGGGCGTAGGTATCGAATGGTTACCAATGGAAAGCCAGCCCATAATAGATGCGTTCATCGCGAGGGACATCAACGAACCGGAGTTCGTAAAACGCGTCCGTTGGCGACACATGTGGGGACATAACTATGAAGCCTATTCTCCAATCTTTCGCTACGCTCGACAGCACAATATCCCCATCTGGGCACTTGGAGCACCCCATGGTTTGGCCCGTGCTGTCGGGAGAAGGGGCGTACGCGGTTTGCCACCAAAATGGCGCGCCCAACTGACGCCGCTCGACACGAAAAACCGAGCGCATCGTCAGTTTTTTGAAGCAATGATGTCTGCGGTAGCTCACGCACATGGTGGGCACCATCAGCCCAAACCCCACCACCGTACGAAAAAGCATCATCACCACCCAAAGACCCAACCCGGTGCCCACACCCGCGTCGAATCCATGATGGACCGATACTATGACGCGCAGGTATTACGCGATGAATACATGGCCAAGAACCTGGCCGAGCGCCTTGACGAAAACGCACATTCTAAGCGTGTTGCACTCGTATTCGCCGGCGTAGGCCATACGGATTTTGCGCTTGGAATACCGCTGAGAGCGGCCAAGATACTGCACTCGCCATTCCGTATCATACTACCGGTGCAAAATGGTTCGATGGAAAAACATGCGAGCAGCCTGCGTAACCGCCCCTACCCTCAGCGTCGTGCGGATTACCTATGGGAAGCTCCCA
>PKDL01000455.1 GCA_002863065.1 Pseudomonadota bacterium | reverse complement strand
CCGGAGCAATGACACCGGCCGGCCGTGCTGCCGCCGTACCAGCGACATGTGTACCGTGGTCTGCGTAATCTCCGTTATCATTTACATCAGGCATTGGGTCCGGGTCTGGCACTGGGGTCATGCCAGGATTGTAATTTGGACCGGTAAAGTCCCAACCACCAACGACGGCAGGAGTTGGGAACATCGGTACGTCATTTTCGCCAAAGGTATCTTCTATCGTCGTTCCGTCATTTGCTTCGTATGCCGCGATATCGGCGACCCCTTCGAAGCTTGCATGGAGGTAATCAACGCCAGAATCGATAATGCCTATTGTAATCCCCTCGCCCTGCAGACCATAGAGTTCCCATGCGGTATCAGCTCCGATGTGGGGGGCGGAATCGTCCATCATGGGATATAGGATGGTGTTGAGCGAGGCATCAAGTAATCGAGGCGACCAATCTGTACGAGCCATGGCGTCGCGTATTTGATGTGCTGTTGCTACGACCTGGAGGCCAACGGCCAGCCGCGTATACCGATAGGTCACGGCCAATCCCATCGCTTTCAAAAGGCTTTCCGGAACTGCGAGTCGCTGGCTTAGCCCAAGATGGTGCTTTCGCTGGATTTCAGCGCTTGCTCCTGCACTGGCCAAGGATGCAACAGGTATTCCCTCGAATCGCAGGATCCATGTCCGTTTCTCGGATGGGTCCAGAGGCTCAGAAGCCCCAGCGATTTGCGCATACGCGACCGCACACACCAGTAGGCGCTTTAGGAGCTTCAAATGCGCCATGATACGTATTTCACCTCGAGGTATTCGTCCATTGCATGGTGCCCCCCCTCCCGTCCTAGACCCGATTGCTTCATTCCACCGAATGGAGCTTCTGCGGTAGACGGTGCACCATCATTTGCTCCGATAATACCGTACTCCAGCTGCTCTGCTACTCTCATCAGTCGCGACGCATTCTGCGTGAAAAAATAAGCAGCGAGTCCGTAGTCGGAGGCATTCGCCAGTGAGATAGCCTCCGTTTCGTGGTCGAAAGCTGTGATGGGAGCGACCGGTCCAAAGGTTTCTTCCCTGAAGATTCGCATATTAGGGGTCACACCGGACAAAATGGTGGGAGCCATGAACCGAGACGTGAGATTGTCCGGTGAAAGAACCGTACCGCCCGTAACGAGTTCTGCGCCATGGTTGAGGGCATCTTCGATATGTAATGTCACCTTCTCCACAGCTCGGTCATTAATAAGGGGACCAATATGAGTGCCTTCCGCGAGTCCATGCCCTACGCGGAGTCTGTCCACTTCGCCCGCGAGGCGCTCAGTGAATTGTTCGACAATCGAGCGCTGAACAAGAAACCGGTTTGCACATATGCAAGTTTGTCCCGCATTACGGAATTTACATGCGACGGCCGCTTTCACCGCCTGGTCTAGATCTGCATCATCAAACACAATGAATGGCGCATGGCCACCGAGTTCCAGCCCTAGTCGCATCACATGGTGGGCTGCCTTTTCAATAAGCATCTTGCCCACTGCGGTCGAGCCCGTGAACGACATCATGCGCACAGCCGGGTGTGTCATGATCGCATTGCCAACCGTTTCAGGCACACCAGTAACGACCGTGAAGACTCCGGACGGCAACCCGGCCATTTCAGCTAACTCAAGCAATGCAATGGCGGACAAGGGGGTAAGTTCGGCTGGTTTTACGATCATCGAGCATCCGGCGGCCAGCGCCGGTCCCAATTTGCGCGTGATCATTGCGGATGGGAAGTTCCATGGTGTGATGGCGGCGGTGACACCGATAGGTTGTTTTAGGACCAAAATCCGCTGATTTGCACGAGGGGCGGGGATAGTTTCTCCATAAATTCGTCGCGCCTCTCCTGCGGACCATTCTAAGAATGACGCAGCATAGCGTATTTCTCCCAGCGCTTCCGATAATGGTTTGCCCTGCTCATGCGTCAGTAGTTTGGCCAAGCGGTCTTCCTGGTCGCGCATCAGTTCGCCGAAGCGTTGGAGTACTTTCGAACGCTCCAATCCGGTCGTTTCTCGCCATTGTTGTTGCGCGACTATAGATGCCTCGATGCTCTGCAGCACTTCTGTTGCAGACATTTGAGGGACGACACCGACTAACTCATCAGTCGCTGGGTCGTAGACTGCTAGCGTAGGGCCATTTGGGTCCCACGTACCTGTAGTTATTGCAGCTGCCTGCGTTGCAGTGATCATGCAAGCTCCTTACATCCAACGAATTGGGAGTCTATCACTGCCGACGCGGACTTGCGCGCTTGCGCTGTCTTGGAATCATGCGTTTGTAGATAGCGAGTACCACGGGTCAGGCTGTGTGTTTCGTGTGCGCTGGGCAGTGGGGATGCAGGGCAGTGCGGTTGCCTAGTGGCCCCCTCCGCTGCTGCGGGGTTTGGCGTGCCAAATTCGGGTACAGAAGTAAAAGCCAAGGACCGCGAATGGGAGTAGGAAGATAGGCCACCAGCTCCAGTCGCGGCTGGTGATATAGCCCAGCGCAAAACTCTGTATACCGGTGCCCAGATATACTGCTCCATCGATGACACCGACTGCGGTAGCCGTGCCTTTTTTACCGCCAAAGTCCATCGTTGCAGTTCCTGAAAGCAGACCATGGCTGCCAATCACACAGAGGCTGATAAAAAATGCTAGCGCCCCTAAAACCAGCGGATTGAGAGTTTGCACGGGGCCCGCCGCTACATATTTGGCTCGATACTCTGGTGTTTGCGGGGCAAACGCCGGGTAGATCATGCTGAGCGCGATACTTTTGCCGTCTCGGTCGACAAGCACTTTGTTTTCGGAGCCATCGGACTTCAACAGTTTCTGGACCCCACTCCAGTCTGCAGGATTCTCGCCGTTGATGGATTTGATCGTGTCACCTTCGCGGAGTCCCGCTTCATACGCCCATGTACCCTTCCAATGAAGGACAGTACGGGTTTGTCCACCAATTGCTTGATCCTTTAAGGTGACAAGGTTTTTGCGTAACTTCAGCTTGGGGATCAACGCTGAGTCCAACGTGATGGAAACAGTATTACCTTGGCGTTCTACCGTGAGTGTGTGCGAATCACCCTCTGCCAAGGCGGCAAGGAAGCGAGAACGATCAGACACCTTTTCTCCGTTGTATTCGATGATACGGTCACCAGAAGCTAGTCCGACGGTGGTTGCGGTGTCTGATGCCTTCTTGATCCAGCCCACCGTGGGCTCGGTCCCCCCAAGGCTAAAAATCATGATGCCGATAGCGACCGCCATACCGGCGTAGAGTCCGCCTGCGGCCGGTGCTCGGCGAGATTGGAACAACTTATCGGATACCAGGCCAGCGAAGGTTCCGCCCGTGATACCTGCGATCATGAGGATGAGACCCCAATTCGCGCGCATGAAGTTACTTCCCGGGAGCACCAGGGCAGTTTTCGCGTAGAGCGGATACCAATGCATGATGCCGTTGCGTAAAATGCCGGTACAGAACTCGATAGCAGCCACGGTGAGTATGATTGGGTTGGTGAGAATCCGCTTCAGGATCATGGACACAGGAATATCTTCTTCGTCGTCCCCGAGCTTCGCGGCCCCTGTATCGAAGTTGTCGTGGCCCGCGTGGATGGGCTCATTTTTCACGAGAAAAAAGTCAATACAGAAAAAGATGCCGAGCATGATCGCTGGGGCAAAGAAGACATACCAAGTCGCGTCTACGCCGCCAGGGCCAGCGCCTTCCGCGAAGGCAACGATTCGATAACCGACGTCAAACGCCAAAAAGATACCGGATGAGATGATCGCACCGAAGATCGCAGAAAACGTGCCACGTTCGCCTACGTGGAACCAGTTCGAGTTGACTTTGACAATGGCGACCGCGCCAAAACTTTGGAAGTACATATTGACGGCATACATGAGTGACAGCATGGATGCTGGGGAATGACTTGCGCCCGACAAAATGTAGTCGCGGACATAAAAGCCCATCACCATATTGGCCAGACCGGAGCCAAGGGCGGCGATAAGGATTGCAAGTCGTCCTCCCATACGGTCTGTGAGAGGACCGTTGATGAGGAATGCGAATCCATAGGTGACAGCTCCGATTCCGAAGATTGCGCCAAACTGCTCGAGGCTCAGCAGGTCCCCTAGTGCGGCTTTTGCTACCGTGAGGTTATAGCGGCCCATATACAGAAAGGCATATGTGACTCCCAATGGAGCCCAATTGAGGAATCGACGCGTTCGAAATGCAGACGAATGTATAGGCACGGCGCTCATAATGACCCATTCCCTCCCTGGAATTGGGCGCAACCTAGGACGGAGCTTATCAGCTTGTCAACGATTCCCCCGCATCTGTCGGATATGCCATCGGTCCCTGGCCTTGAAGCGGACCGGACGGCCGTGAACTTGTGTGTTTTGGTCTCGCCGTTCCTGAAACAGGCGAGATATACGGACGTCAAATTGGTTCGGAGTGGCGAGCTGGTCGTTTTTGCCTTGAGAGAAGCGGATGCATGTGAAGCGGTTTCATGGCATGTCGGAGCCACATGTGTTTCCATGCCACGGGCAGGCGTTTTCTAGGAATCCTCTCGGTCAGAAAGTATACACTCTGTCGACTGTAAGCGGAGGCATCACCTTGAGCAAGCGAGACGACGGACTCATCAAGATTTCCGAACTTGCCGCGCTGTCTGAGGTCGCTGTCCCCACGATCAAGCACTACATGCGAGTAGGCCTTATCGGTGGGCCTACACTTCGGACCAGTCGCAACATGGCTTGGTATGACCCCTCGCTGGCTCCGAGAATCCGTGCGATTCGAGAACTGCAGAGGACACGCTTTCTTCCGCTGGACGTCATTAAGGACATGCTCGATGGTCAACCCGTTGTGGCGAGCGGGGAAGCGATCGTCGACAGTGTTGCGCGTGCGGTTCGCGAGCGGATGTCTCAGCAGCAGTTGAGTCGCGATGCGCTTTTGCGAACGGGGATTGCGGTTTCAGAGCTCGATTGGTTGGTTGCTCACGGGTTTTCCACCCCTGAAAGTCGGGACGGTAACGAGTATTGGTCGGGAGACGACCTCGCATTGGTGGAAACGATAGCCAGCGCGCGCCGGTCGGGTCTCAGTTCAGAAATACTGCCGATTGAGGTGCTTCATCGCTTTCATACTGTAGTGCAACAGGTTGTCCGTTTGGAGGTTGAACTTTTTAGCCGCCAAGTGGTACCGCAGGCTGGCGACAAGTTGGTCCCACTCACCGATGCAGCGGTTGAACATGCGGAGCGTCTCATCCGGATTCTTCGCCGGAAACTTATGATTCCAGTCCTGGAGGCGATGCTCCCAGCGGAAAAATAGTAGAAAGTCGAACTTTCTACTTTGGTCTTCCGTTGTTTTCTTCTATGGTCGCGGCAGTCTTGGAGAATGTAACTTGTCGTCTTTCTGTAAAACATCGGTCTGGCTGTTCCTGAACATGCTGTTTGCGACCGCGTGCTCGGACACTACGTATTTAGTAGAGTCAGACAGTTACGTTATTCCAGTCGAAGATGTTCAGGCGCCGTCTGGCGTAGACACACGCCGTGGCGACTTGGGGGATACTTCGTCGCCCAGTGGTGTGGATACGGCATCAAATCCGTCGGACACGTCGTCAGAGCAGCCATTCCTTGACCCGTTTGCTGTTCCCAAAGTGGATGATGGTGGGCTAACCAACACCGCATGGACGACGGAAGAGTTGCTGGAGAATGGTGAACTTGAAGGTGCATGCGATGCATATCGCGATAACCCGAATGACAGGCAGCTCATGCTTCGCTGCGGCAAGTGGATGTTCTTCTACGAGACGTTTGGCACCGCAGGTGTACCGAAAAGGCTCGTCGAGTTACTTTTGGAAAATTTCCCAGAGCAGTTGGGGGCGGCATTTTCCGCATTTGGGATGATAGCGGACCCGTACACCGGTCACACGCTGCCTCTTGGAATGGCGGATGATGGAAATGAAGGGCTCGCATTCACCTGTGCGAGCTGCCACATGGCCCAACTTCCGGACGGTCGATACGCCGTCGGCGCGCCAAACCACCAGTATGATTATGGGGGGCAAAACCTGGTGTTGGTGGCATTTCCTATGGCTGCCGGTGGCGAGATAACGCAGGAAATCCTTCCAGAGGTGAAAGAGGCCCTGCAGCCCATGCTAGATGTGTATTGGGATGACCTCGACGCGCAACTAGATCTTTGGGGCTGGATGATGTCAATGCTCGGGAAGCCGGTGCCAGCGTTCTCCAAAGAATCCCAGCAAGCGTATATCCAGTGGGAACCGGGAACGATGGATTTCTTCATCGAGCCATTACCCATCAACGATACGGTGCATACCGTTTCAAAAATCGCGGCGCTATGGGGGATTCCCAGTGATGCTGCCGTCGCGTCGAGTGGAATGGAACACGCCATGTTGGGTTCCACTGGTAATACCCTCTCGCTCAACAACTTTGTTCGACAATTCGCGGGGCTTGGTGGCGGTAATATAGAGGATTGGTCACCCAACGATGTGGCGCCACTGGTGGCATATATTGAATCATTGAATCCACCGACGCCGGTGGCTGGGCCTGGGGTGGACGCTGGTGAGAAGGTATTTCGGACGGCGGGCTGCATCGATTGTCATTCAGGACCACAAGGCAGTGGCAAGCGCCTGTATGCGTTCGATGAGGTAGATACAGATGATGCGCTTCGACTCTGGATGGACCCAGGGGGCGATGGTACGGGAGTACCAGGCGTAGACATGGGAGACGATGTGCCCACCGGCTTGGTGAAATCACCCCGTCTTGTAGGTTTATGGGCGATGGACAAGTACCTTCACAATGGGAGTATATCGACACTAGACGAGCTTTTGTGTCTGACGCCACGACCGCCATCCAAAGCGTCACCGCTGGGGAATCATGGGCACACCTTTGGCTGCGATACCCTGACGTATGAAGAGAAGACTGCGTTGATTGACTATCTGATGAGTCACTAGAGAACCTACGCTTAGTATCATTTCATGATGTCCAGCTCTGAATGTATCTGGCTCATGCCGCTACCTACATTGGACGCTAACCCCACATCAGTTACCCTGGCATGGTGTTTAGCGACGTCCGCATACCGATTAACAGCGTCATGGGCCGTTTTCGGTGGGCGTACTTCACCCATCTTTTGTGTTGCTCTGCCTTTGTAGCGGTGTCCCTACTCGTGGTTTCCCATGAGGTGGATAAATTGGGATGGGATACGGCAACTGCTTCCGTAACACAGCAACGCATCGAGTCGGGTATCGATGAAGAGGACGGCACCTATTACATCATTGAAGTTCAGCTCCAGTGGATTGCCGCGGGTGTCGAGGTACAGACCGATGAATGGGTCTCTATGGAGACAAACTATAGCCATGATGAGGCCTTGCGACTGCTAAGCGAAAGCTATGCGACAGGTACTGAAATACCCATCTCCGTAGAGCCAAATAATCCATCAAACTATATTCTGGGCTATATGACGCGAAGCGAAGCGTACGCTGCAGGTGCATATGGATTCATCGCACTATTGTTTCTGTTGCCTATTTTGCCACTTTGGTCGCGCTACCGAGAACTGAACCACTACCTGCAAGGGTTGGAGCTACAGCCTTTGGGCGGGTACCGCTTTCACTTCTTTTACATATCAGAAGCTAGACATCGATTGGTACTTCAATTGCGAACCAGCGTGGTTGGAGTGGCACTCTTTGATGTCGTACTCATTGGATTTTCTGGAACCGGTACTTACATCGCATTGGAGCTCGGCGAGCCCGCAGGTCAGCTCACGGCTCTCGTCTTCGCTGGTATCGGGTTGTTTGGTACGAAAGTCATCAACGCATTCTTTAGCGTCCAGTGGCTGGAGTTTAGGGCGGAGGATATCAATATAGTTCATCTCCAGACGCCGCATAAACAGCGTCGCATGCGGTTGATTCGTAATGACGTAGAAGACGTCTTTTTGAGGACGGCGCAAGAGACCAAGTCGGAAGAGTATGAGCTGGTAACGGCGGCACCAGCCGAGAACATCATCTTTCGCTCGAAGTCCCGACCCCCCGCTGTTCGAGTGCAAAAATGGGTCAAAAAGTGGTGTGAAGACACGGCTGGCGCGTCATGACGCGCCAGCTGCATTTGTTTCTGTCATAGCTTTGGCTGTCGAGCACATACCAGCATATACTCCCCGCGGAATTACCGAACTGACCACGGAGGTACGTTATGCGCCAGGCCCTATGGGTGGTACTTGCCGGTTGCTTGATAGCATCCATGAGTCTTGCTGCACCCAGAAATCCTCATCGACTTCAAGTGATACTGAAGGCGGATGCATTCACGCCTGACTTTGTGGACGTACTCAAACGTCGGGTTACGACGTACGTTGCCTTCCGTGCCTTGGGAGATGCGCTCGTATATCAGCCGGAGAAAGGGGCATCAAAAGTCATTGTCGAGCTTCCGATCAAGCGTGGTGAGGTGCGACGAAGTGGGAGGCTACTCGCAGCACTGGAAGCGCTTCTAACGCGCTCTGGCTCGTTAGAGTTCACCTGGGATGCAGGTCATACGTCGCTGAAGGCATTACAAGCACTACAGTCGGATATTGGAGCGGGATGGGTAGATGAGCATGAGTCTCCGCATGCGCGATTCCCAGAAGAGGTCAGCCTGGAAGTACTGCAAAAGGCGGTAGAACGTGTGCCGGCCGTCGCTGGAACGCGGTGGGTCATTGAAGCGCTCGTGCCGAAGACGCGAAAATCCGGATCTGAGCATGTGGTGTACGCAGCGTTGAAGACTGCCGTGCTCACGAACACGGACATAGCATCTGTTTCCCTCCAGAAAACGGCATATCGCCGGGCGGGTTTGATGGTGCACTTCGATAAAAATGGATCGGAGGTGTTTGCCTCTTCGACGAAGCGACACGTGGGGCAACGGCTCATTATCTTATTTGAAGGCGCGGTCATATCTGCACCAGTCGTGCGGGAGAGCATTACCGGAGGTAGAGCGCTTTTGGACCTTGGCAAGACGGGTCCGAGGTCGGAGCATGTACGTAAGTTGCAGGAGTTCGCTGCAGCAATGAGTGCTGACGCGTTAGTTACTCCAGTCCGGTTGGTGGGTGCCCAGGTACTAGACCCAATTGTCGAGGAATCTAGCCCCCAATAGGTCAGGTATACGCCTGTTCGTACGGAGGGTATGGTACGGGCTGCCAGTCATTAGCTATCTAATGCAGCGCGAACTCCACCTTCGAGAAGAAGCTGCGAGATTTCATCTTTGTTTTCTAGGTTTGAGGCCCGTACTGACGCCGCGAGTTCTTTCACTCGAATACGACCGGCGAGATAGCGAGTGGCGAGTGTAGCCAGAGCGGAATCATCGAGACCTTCCACGTAGGATAGGCCTTCGCGGTACACGAGATCGCCTGCGAGGGCCGTCGCCACGGTACGTGCAAGGTAGGCTTTCGGTAGAGAAGAGTCCATCACCCCATTGGATAGTTGCTGGAGTGCAGCGGGAAAGTACTCGTCGATGATGGTCCGGATCCCGGGCACCTCTTCGGTGGTAAGTGTAGCCTCCACCGCTTCTGATACCCGATTTATTGTCCGGGATACTAAAACTGAAATGTCGACGAGTGCGGTGTCCCCGCGTTGCGCCCGGGTAGCAAACAGCAGTCGTGCCTCGCGTCTCGCCAGATTTCGGAGACGCTGCAGCACATCGTCGACGAACTGCGCTTTCACCTTTAGGAATGTCGCTGGTGTCAGGAGGTGTGCGGCAGCTATTTCAAAGCTTGAGCAGATGACCCCGCACTTATTGGCGCTGGAATCCTTCACGACCACCACTCCCGCTTCCAGGTCTAGTGCGCGACGCGCATCGGTGGTTACAAATAAGTTTGCACCTTCTACGATCGCCCGTACTCGCGGTTGGCCTGTTTCGTCAAGTAGGTCGGTCCAGTTGTCAGCATGGATCGTAGCAGGGCGCCCACCGCAGGGTAGGAGTGCATCGGCGGTTAGCCGAAAGGGGAGGGAGTTGCGCGCGGCTAATCCTCCATCGTCGGTGAGGCGAAGTACTCGGCCATTAGGGCTTAAATGAGTTGGGTCGAATGCTGCGATGCCAGCGCCAGCGTCTACCAAGCGAAGTAGTTCTGTACTATTGAGACCGGCGGGGTCTTCAGCAGAGCCGGTACCGTCGGCGATACCCACGATCCGGACATTGTCGCCATATTCCCGAAACAAGATCCGTATAGCGTTACCAGCAACGTCTCCGTCGGGCCCACCGGTCAGAATGACGGAAATCTGCTCGTTCCGAGGTGTTTTGCCCAGAGTCTTCATTGCTTCCTCAAAGAAGACTACAACCCCTTCCGAGGTGACTCCGTACTGCTTATGGTTCATACCTGCGCCAGGTTTGCTACTCATGAACGCGTTCGGTACTGGATAGCCTCTCGATGCGGCTCGGTCTACGAGCCAGACGATCATCTCATCTGTAATATTCTCATCCGGTCCCAGAAAGATGCGGTCGGTCAATGCATCAGGGTCTGAAGCGATACATAAATCGATGATGCCGTCCCCGACCGCCTTCACTAGTCGATCGACTTCCGCACCTGGCTCCGCCAGCATAACCCCTTTGCTACCACCTTCTGGGATGTCTTTGTTTTTCAGTTGCTGGGCAAACGCTAATCCCCAACATTCATCATACAGGCGTTCTGACTCATGTACGTGAGCATCGACTGTCCGTGGTCGAACGACGCGTAATCCACCCCGGGCGATATCTCTGAAACGGACATGGAATCCCATGCCGCCATCTAGGCTAAAGAATACCGTAGCATACGGTACTGCTTTTTCGCATCGCGATGCACTATGGAGGAACGCGGGGTCCAGACGTAGCGCGAGACCGAATCGCCCGGTGGCACGTAGATTGTGATGCTGAATCGCACCGCCCGCTCGAATGATGGTTCTGAGGACGGTTAGTGCGTCACCATCCAGGCGCTGAGAGAGGTGCTGTACAGGCTCTGAGGTCAGTGTATGTCCGTGAATAACTGCATCACCTACCTCCTGGAGTCGTTCTTTTGCCTTGAGAGCCAACGAAAAGACACGGCCACGTGAAAATCGATACGGGTCTTCAACGGATAACGCATGAAAACTGAGGTCGCAGAGTGCAACCCACACCTCCGCATGTACTAACGACACATATTCATTCGCTTGCGTACTTAGCGCGTAGGCACGTTCATCCGCCCATGCGAGGCGGCGTAGATCGTGCGTGACCTGCATTTGATTGAATGTATCGGCAGGGACACCAACAGAAAAACTTACCGCAGTTGTGGTGCCAGAGGTGAAGAGGTGCGCACCAACGATCGGAACGGCCAGGGCGGCCAGGTAACCCGCACCTCGGTCTAGAAGTCGCCGAGCAGTCACGCCTCCCGCAACGAGTATGATATCGCAGGTGGCGTCATCATTAGGCGTGACTTGTACTGACGTGTCAGTATCGCCCGCCAACGAGGCCATGCGTTCGGCGATCTTTGGAGTGAGGGAAGCGGGTGATTCGTCGCCGGCGAACTGGAATACGTCTACCACGAGCGAGCCGTCGCGTGCTGTGAAGACGTTGGCGGACGCGAGCCGCCGCTCGCGTGGAAGTTGGTCTAGTAGAGAAACAAGCAGTCCCGTTCTGTCCGTTTCCTGTATGAAGGTCCAGATCGTATTGTCGTCATTTTTCAGCACCACTGATACCGGTTGACCGGATGCTCGTGCGCCAATAATCGCTTCAAGGTGCCGCTCGACTGCGGCCTGATCCGTTGATTCAAAATACGTGTGTGGGAGTTGTTCACAGAACCACGATACGGTGTCTTGTGCGGTCTGCTGTAGCTTTCCGCTGACATGGTCGAGTAGGTCGGATGCTTCGTATGTGGCAAGCCCACTGGCCGAGATATGTTCAGGTCCTGGCATGCTCGAAGGTTGGCAGACGTTCCGCCAACAGAAAAGCCCTGCCGCCACTTTTTGGGCACAATTTTCGTGTAGAGCGTGCGCGGCTGTGGCGTGAGGGATGCACTCGATTCGTAGTTCGTCTATGACATCGATAGTGCGCCGGTGACTGCAGGTTATTCTTCCGGTGTGCAGAATGTTCCAAGTTGCAGTGCAGCCTGGTCGTAATGGACGTAGGCCTCCAACCTTGATTGGAACCTGTAGACTGCCAGAGCCCCATATATATCAGACGTATCTTCCAGCTTTAGCGTACTCTGGCTCGTATGGAGCATGCCGTACAATGCGACGCCGGCATCAAAAAAAGCGTCCCCTGGACCGCCCAAATATAGTCTGGTCGCCGCTGGATACGATGGTGCCCCAACTGTGGCCTTATCAAACGCCCTGAAAGTGCCGGCTACGAAGATATCAAGTTCTCCGCCCGGCATCGGGTGTATGTTCAGCTGACCACCAACGGATACATTGCTGCCCACGATTAGTAAGCTGCGTCCGCTCGAGGTGATGCTCAGACCGTGGGATGTCTGTATAGCGTCAAGGTAAAAGATACCACACGGCAGATTGAGGTGAACTGGACCATTGGGTTGAATGAGTGCATCCGTTTGCAATCCGATCGTATCGTTCTGGTGTGCCGATGGCAGTGCGTAGTACTCAGCAATTTGTGGGATGGGTAACAGTTCACCAGCCGTACAGGAGCATGGGGGTACTACGCTCACTGGTTGGCTAAGGGTCTCCCCCGCTATGATGGTGCCGGTATTTGTACTGCTTTCCGGCTGAGTCAATGTGCCGCTTATCGTAAGGGTGGTGCCGACTGAGATATTCCCAGCGACAAACGCATCCTGTCCAATTGTCGATGGAGACGACAGCGATATCGCACCACCACAAGACAGGTTTCTGTCAATACTTACCGGACTATTGGCGGTGAGTCCCAATGGGCCACTGACGTGTAAATCACCTCCGATTTCAAGAAGCGCTGAGGCAGCTATGTGCTTATTCGAACCGACATGGGCTGTCCCACCACCTGGAGCATAGGGAGCCGTGAGGCTATTGAATCCATCGGTACGGAATGCGGTTGAGAATCCAAGCTCTTCGCATGAGCAAAGCGCCCAGCCAAAGGTTGCC
>PKDL01000545.1 GCA_002863065.1 Pseudomonadota bacterium | reverse complement strand
GAGCGTAGCCTTCTCAGTTCTACGGTTGCCAGCGGTTTTCACGTACTCCAGCCATCCCGTACAGGATGTCGCCCCAAGTCGACCGCTTCACATCCTCAACAATCCGATTCCAGCTCGGGGCTTGGTTTGGATTTCCCGTGTGTACGGCAACCATGCCTTTCATCAAGGAACCAAGAATATTACGAATCGTTGGTGGTGCGCCGCTGGGATAGCTGCTCTTTCCGGTAGCGAGTATATCTGCGCCATCCATCCCTGTTGGGTCGTTAGGGGTCACCTTAGCTCGGAATACCTGTCGACTGAAATACGCATAGGACTGACAGGAGTGAATCGAAATGATTTGGTACTTATCAGTATACGACTGAGGGTCGTCGAGAAGATGCTTGCTGCCGTAGCTGCTGTGTCCGTTGTAGTGGACGAGTGTGTATTGTCCGAGTCGCTTTCTGAAGTGTGATGCGAAGTCAGAGAACCATGGAAGTTCAGTTGGATCATAGAGGTCGATCACCATCAGCACATCGCCTTGCTGCCACTCATAACGGACAAAAGCACCGTCATCTTGAATGGTCCCTTTGAGGCCTAGGTCATTTTCAAGTGCCTCTGCATGGTCGTTAAACCGGCTCTTTGGGTCGTGGTCTCCACGGTTTGGAACCAAAGCAGCGTAAAAGCCGACTCTCGAATCGTCCATTGGTTGGAGTAGTCGGTCGTATTCCGGGTATACGGTTCGCTGAGGGAATACCTCGGTAATCTCAACATCAACGGTATTGGTGACGAGGGTGCAGTCCTCTCGGTTTGGGCTGAAATAGTAGTGAAAGTTGTAGTCAGCCGGGCTATGGCTGTCGTCTACTTCACTGCAGTTGTGAATGATGTCCATCGAAAAGTCGGTCGGGATCGCTGGGACGTCTGCGCTAAAACGTGTTTCGATGTCACGAAGCTCAGGAACACCCGACCATGGCAGCCGACCTAACATATCGATGGTGGCTTCGTAATGCAGGGTGATACCAGCCTCGGATTCGATAAGTTCGGTGACTAACACTGACTCATTGAGCTGATTGAAGCGCCATCCTTCTCGTTCGGCGGTGTTCTTGATGAACTTGAGCTGGAGGTCAATGAGTTGGCTCTGCAGGGCCGCATCGTACGCCAGGTTACGATAGTCGCCGGTTCCTGGGTGCTGCACTATTCCACGGACAATGGCGTTGACCTCGTAGCTATCTGCACCTAGCCAGCCGCTGTCGTTCTTACCTGCGTTAGAGGATGAACTACCGCTTTCACCGTTTATCACCTCAGGCTGAGCAGTGCAGCTAGAGAGGAAAAAGCATCCCAGAACCATACCCACGACGAGTGACCCTTTAGAGTGGTAGTTGTACATTTTGCATCCTTCCGCGTTTTGTGCCGTTGCTCTGTAGGCCAGATGAGCCAAGTTAGGGGCTGCTGTCAGGGAAAGTGCGATGTGATTCCAGCACATCTCCGGTCAAGCGGCCCCATGTATACACGTGTAAAGCGCAAATCATGCCAACCGGAGTATTCTCAATGACTTCAATGCCTTGCGTTGCGGTGGGGTCTGCCGGCTCCACGTCGTCTAAGGTTTTAGATAGTACGTTGGCCCCGTACGGCGCCTAGGGGTATATAGTCGGGGTATTCGAAGGGAGAAGCTATGCAATGTCGAAGGATGTCGTATGTAATCATGCTCTGTCTTGGGATGTATGGGTGCGCCGATGATGGACACACTCCTGCAGCTGCTTCTACAGACAGCACGTCCACAGATAACACCGAGCAAATAGATGCAGGGGCGGCTGATAGCGAATCACTGGTTGGCGCGCGCAGCAATGGCATCCCACCTTCGCATCCATACCTGAGCGACTCCGCCTGGCCAACATCCCATGGAAGCGCTTACGCCCAAGGCGCAAGTGCAAATGAAGGCCCTGGTCATGCCGATGGGACGGTCCAATTCGTGCAGACTGGATTGGTGTCTATCACGCTGACGTATGGACCTGAAACCCCTTCGGGTGAGAGTGTTATTTGGGGTTCGCAACCGGGCGGTGTCTTCAAGGCGATCCGTACAACGGATACGCTAGAAGTCGTTTCTAACGGTACGAGTGATGGCGAGGTAAATAGCCTTATCGCTGGCGCATACACTGTTTTAGATGTGGATGGAGTGTTTTACCGAACCTTTGAAAATCGCATTGAGGCCTGGGTTGATGACCCCGGTGATCCACGCTCAGAGATAAGTAAGAGAAACGACTGGGTGTTACCGGATGAGAATAGCGGAGCAGTGATTGGGTTGGCACTGACTTGGGACGGGACTTTGGTCTTTGCTACGGAGGCTGGCCAAGTGGGAGCCATTGACCGTGCTCTTTCGTCATATGAATTGGTTCAACTTAGCGCGGACGAGGTTGTTTCTAATTCCATTGCAGTGGACGAGGCTGGTGGAGTCTTCGTCGTAACCGATAAAGCGCTGTATCGGGCGCAGTGGACCGGTACGCTCTTGAGTCTTGATGAAGCGGATGGTGCTTGGCGCGCCACCTACGATGCCGGAGATACAGAACGGGTATCCGGGCGACTTGGATTTGGGTCAGGGTCAACGCCCAGTCTTATGGGAGGACCAGGCGACCCCCACCGGTTCGTGGCCATTACGGACGGACAGGACGTGATGCACCTCGCATTGTTCTGGCGAGATGATATTCCGGACGACGCTCCGGAGCCTCCCATCGGTGAAGACCCTCGACTCGCTGCAATGGTTGCAGTGGATTTTGGCGATTCTGAGATTGAGGAGAGCGTATCCGAGCAATCAGTATTGGTCAGTGATTATCGAGCTGTCGTGGTGAGTAACCTCTATGAAGACCAATCAGGACCATTTGCGCCAATACTAGCGGGAGAGGCCCCGAAGGGGATCCAGCAATTCCGTTGGGACCCGGAGACGTTCACACTGGAATCCACTTGGTATCGCCAAGACATATCATGCCCTAACGGCATACCAGCCATGAGCCGAGCTACGAACGCCATGTACTGCACTGGCAAACAAGGGGATACGTGGACTTTTGAGAGTCTTGATTGGGATACTGGGGAGTCTAGGTTTCGCATTCCGACTGGGGCTGGGCTTGAGTATAATTCAGTGTATTCGGCGACACAGATTGGGTTGGATGGGGAGCTGATTACCTCATCCTCCACTGGAATTGTACGGTATGCACCCGCGGTAGGTGAACCGCTGGAATGCCGTGCGAATACCTACGGCGGTTACCCTTCTACCAGCGCATATGTTGGTGTGCATGCAGGCCCCCTGAATAATGACCTCGTACTTTGCAACACTGCGGGTACGTATGAGCAGGCATGGCATGCACTGGCGTCGCAGGCGATTGCGCAGCCGAATACGTTTAGTCCATCTAACGACACGACTTATGTAACGACGAGTCAACCCACGACTGAGTCATGTACTGTACACGCCATTGATGTCGCAACAGGTGAGACGCAGTGGTGCGCGACGGAGGCAGGAGCTATCGGCTCGTCGGTCACTGTTGACGAAGACGGACATCTTTTTTTGGCTGCCGATAATGGTCTGGTGTCTTGGACTGCAGACGGAGTTGAGCGCTGGCGTCAAGCATTTCAGGGCGGAGAACGAGCCGTGGGAGTACATTTCCATCCCACGGGACCAGTCGCCACTGTAACCACGGATGGGCGGATACTTATGGTAGACCGAACATCCGGAGAGATTCTGGCCGAACTCGATGCATATGCTGCGTTCGGTTTGGTGGCTCCCCCCGCGGGCGGGGGCGGACTGTCTCTTCAAAACGCCTTGCCAGAGCCTGTCCGCTTAGATTTTGAGTCTGTGTTTGGCGATACGAGTTCGCTTTTGGAGGTGTTCGCCGGAGCGAGTGACGAGTATACCGACAATACGCTCGGTGTCGCACCTACAGGGGAAATGTATGTCATCGGTGCTGGGGCTGTTTCTGGGGAGGGTGCGTTAGTTCAGATACGCATTGAAGGGGGAGCATTAGTGCCAGGATGGATGGCGCCGACGACGAGAGGCAGTGCATCCAGCCCGGCGATTAGTCCTGATGGTCGCTATGTACGAATCGCGGATGGGAACGGAACCCAGGGTATCTTGGCACCAGGGACGGCGGGGGCATCGATTTCAATTTTCGATATCATTGCTTGCGATGATAACACTGACTCGAATGCGTCGGTTGAGGTCTGCGGGCCTGCGTTTAATGTGCCGCTAGCGGGTCCGGCCCTCGGCGCAGCGCCGGTACTGAATGATGCGGAGCATCTATTCTGGAACGTACAGTTAGCGGCATTATTGGATCAAGATGACCCAGATCTTGTGAAAATGACGGGGGAGAAAGTCGATTGGGAGTCGTTTTTGCCGGATGACAGGCTCTGGACAAGCGTACTCACGCTCACTGATCGGCATATTCTGGGCACCACGACACGCCTCACCGCGTCGGACGCAAAATTTCTTACAATCCCATTACCGGGTACGGCAGTCAGTGAGTTAGCAGTCGTGGACCGCGCAACTGGCGTGCTGGTATCGACGACGGGCGCACCAGCGGACAGCACGTCCACAGTCACCGTGGATGCGTCCGGCGCTGTATATGTCACAGTGCTGGGTCTGGTGCATGGGTTTGCGACCGAGACAGCAATTGAAGCAGGACTTGTGAAATACGTAAGGAAGCGGTGGTAGACTAATTCATGCACCCGTAGACCACACGCCACTTACCTCCAGCCTCGGGGTCTTTTTTAAGGTGACACGGGGTGGGCATATCGGTGGTTTTACACTTGATTCGAAGCTCGATGTAGTCCGCTTTACGCTCTTTTCGTTCCATCAATTCGTAACCGTAATCCCCGCCTTCGCTGTTCAAAAAGCACGTGTGTTTTCTGCGGAGCGCCGGGAATCGCATGGTCTCCCAGTCTTTTAGGGCGGCCGGACTTCCTTGTTCGCTTGAGTGCAAATAGGACGAGTATGATGCCCATGCTTCAGAGAAGGGCTCTTTAGTAGCCGCCTCTAGTACACGTTGTGCAACCCACTCAGGTGACTCTTTCTCTGGGGTCGAAACGATCTCGCCGATGCCGAGCTGTTCGCGGATTTGTTGGCAGCCTGTGGCTACGAACACAGAGGCTATTAGTAAGGCAACAAGAATACGTGTCGTAAGGTCCGGAGTGCGGTTCATGGTATCCATGGCCCGGTTATACCGACCTCGTATGTACTCTGCAATCGGGTTGGACGGCGGGTACTACTTTGCGTCTTCTAGGTATTCAGCGTATTCGGCAGCAGTCATCAGGTCATTGATGTCATCGAGTGACTCGGCTGACACTTTCATGATCCAGCCGTCACCGTAGGGGTCCTCATTGAGGATCTCAGGGTTGTCCAGGAGCTCTGTATTACCCTCTGCCACTACGCCAGTGACTGGCGAAATTAGATCGGACACAGATTTCGTGGACTCTACAGTACCGAAGGGTTCGTCCAAGTTTACCTCTTCGCCGGCGGTCGGTACCTCGACGTATACGATATCGCCTAAGGCATCCTGGGCATAGTCGGTGATACCCACAATTACAGTGCTATCACCTTCAGCCCGCGCCCATTCATGGTCCTTCGTATACCGAAGGTCACGCGGTATCGTTGACATTTGCTTCCTCCTGCTCCTAGCTCTCGTTCGGTCGATAGAAGGGTGTCTTCACTACTGCACCCTCTATCATTTTTCCACGAATGTTTACCAAGAGAGTGGTACCTATCGTGGCGTATTCAGTCGTTACCCAAGCCATGCATATGGCCCGTTTTAGGCTGGGAGAACGAGTACCACTCGTAACCATCCCTATGTCTGACCCATCCGCACCGTGAACGGTGTGCCCCGTGCGTGCGATGCCTCGCCCGTGGAGTTCAATTCCCACAAGTTTTCGGCGCGGACCCTTAGCTTTTACGTCGGTCAGCGCCTCAATGCCAATGAATGGCACTTTAAGTCTGACCGCCCATCCCAAACCAGCTTCGATCGGGTTCGTCGTTTCGTCTAGATCGTTGCCATAAAGAGGGTATTTCATTTCCAGGCGAAGGCTGTCTCGTGCGCCCAATCCACAAGGTATGAGTCCATCACCCGATCCTGCTTCCATTAGTGCGTCCCAGACCGCTGTGGCTCCAGTGTTCTGGACGAAAATTTCGTATCCTGCTTCGCCCGTGTAGCCCGTCGTTGCAATCCATACCGGGTGTCCAGCGCATGAAAAAGCCCCAACGGCGAAGCGGCCGAGTGTGTTTGCTCCCGGAATCACCCGTTCGGAGATGTCTTTTGCACGTGGGCCTTGGATTGCGAGTAGCGCCCAGTCCCCACTTTCATTGACGGGTTTCGTTTTATTGTCAGCGCGTGATGCGATCCATGACCACATCTTGTCGAGGTTACTCGCATTGACGACAACCATGACATCGGTCTCAGTCATGCGGTAACAAATGGCGTCGTCGAGGATTCCACCGTCTTCGCGGCAAAATAGTGTGTACTGCGCACGTCCAACCCCAACACGGTTTAGGTCGTTGGTGATGAGTGCATTCACAGTGTCTACCGCGTGTGGACCTCGGAATGCGATTTGCCCCATGTGACTCACATCGAAAAGACCCGCCGTGGTGCGTACTGCCGTGTGCTCAGCGACAATTCCCGCATACTGCACCGGCATTTCATACCCCGCAAACTCAACTAAGCGACCACCGGCGGAGACATGCCGTTCATATAGCGCAGTTCGTTTCATGCGGCTGAATCCTCGAGCCCGGTCTGATTTCGAGCGGCGGCCAAGGTGTTTAGCAAAAGGCCGGCTCTGGTCATTGGCCCAACGCCTCCTGGCACGGGAGTGATGTGACTGGCTACAGAACTGGCGCTTCTAAAGTTTACGTCGCCGATGAGGCTACCGTCAGCCGTCCGATTTATACCTACGTCAATGACGACTGCACCCGGTTTGAGCCAACTGGCATCGACCATCTCCGCACGACCAACGGCGGCTATTACGATATCCGCGCGACGGACGTGGGCTTCTAAATCTCTGGTACGTGAATGGCATAACGTCACCGTTGCATTGGCGTGAGTTAGGAGAGCGGCCATGGGTCGCCCGACGATTTGGCTCCTCCCTATGACCACTGCGTCCTTGCCTGTGGTGGCGATGTCGTATTCTCGCAGAAGTCGCATAACCCCGTTGGGCGTGCAGGGAACGAAACGAGGATTCCCTGAGGCAAGGTAGCCAGCGTTTACCGGATGAAACCCATCGACGTCTTTCGCCGGATCTACCGCAGAGAGCACCATGTCTCCATCGCATTGGGATGGGAGCGGCATTTGTACTAGTATTCCGTGTACTGAGTCGTCCTCGTTGAATCTCTGTACTTGTCGTAGGATATCTTCCGTCGAGCTATCAGCTGGCAGGTCGACACGCAATGATCGAATCCCGGTTCGTTCGCAGTCCCTCTGCTTATGGCGTACGTACACATGGCTGGCGGGGTCATTACCGACGATAATGACGGCGAGGGTAGGGTGCACTGTATGCTCCTGCAGAGCTTGGACACCTAGTTTGACCTCGCTTCGTACACGTTTTGCGATGGTTCTACCATCGAGTAGAACCGCGTGTGTCTGGGTCTCGGAGTTATCTTTTGGCGACGGCACTCTAACCCTCCAGTCCACGCAGCCGATAGCATGCGCGTCTTCATGCCGTCAAATCATGACTGCGGATCTTTGCCAACCAGACGTGATTGGGGCGCCTGACGTCCTAATCAAGCAAATTCATCCTCGGCCTCCAGTGCGCCGAGTGCAGCCAGTCGTTGGCGAATACGCCGTCGCTGGACCCACCAACTCACAATAAAAAGTACTGACGCTGCGGTCCAAAGTACCGTGCTATCGCCGAAGATACGTGCCCAGGACGCATCCGACTCCAGGAGGCGCCGCCAGTCTCGCTCAACTTGTGAGACCGTTCCCCCGTAGAGCGATTCAAATGCCGGAGCGAAACGCTCACCCCGCTTTACGCGTGTGACTAGTGTTCGGATGCCTCTCCAGCCGTATCGTTTGAGTAAGAAGCCCAGGAATGCAGTGGATTCAGCATATGCTAGGTCAGCGCGTGTCCCGTCGCGGGGAAAGGACGTGTCGTAATTGGACAGCGGGGATAGCGAATCCGTCAGGGTAGCAGTTGACGCTTTTAGCCACCGCTCCACCAGCCGTTCGCCAGCTTGGTGAACGGCAACGCCTTCGATGAACCAATGCGGCAGATGCCTGTGCTTCACTGCTCTGGCAAGTGCGATATGACTGATTTCATGTCGAAATACGTCCATGTGATTCAGTTGGGTTTGTGCATCTATGCGGAGAAGTACTAGTCCGCGGTCAGTGAAAGCGACTCCAGCCGCCCATTCAGCAATCGCAGCCCCTTTTAGTTCTCGTGCGAGTTCGTCCTGTCCATCGATAAGCTTCACATGGATTAGTGGGTGATCGTCGTCCAGTGTACCAAGTTGTGCTGTGACTTCACGGTGTATCGTGTCGGCTTTTTTACTCAGGGTGCGCCCCATTGCCTGAAGACTGTCAGGGGCTTCAATCGTAAAGTATTGGGTGCGTAGAACACTGGCAGAGGCTGCGGTGGCGATTACAAAGCCAATACCGCATACCAAGGTGAAATTGACCCAGACTAAGGCGAGATACCGAAACATTCACAAAGAGTAAGTCGCTTTCCTATTTTCGCTAGGTCTGCAGTGTCAAATATCTCGCATGCACGGGTCGGGTAGTTGGCGATTGTTCGTGCAACCCGGTCATGACACGCGCAGGTCTGTCGCATCTGCCCACCGAACGCTGAGTTCTCGTGCGTTATCTGTATTCCTCACAATGGGTCCGGCTTCCCAACACATTGGGCTTCAAAGATGGGAATTTTTCTGTGTTGATTTGAGTGTGCCCCTTGAAAACTTGGCCTGGACAGGTTCGCATCCGAGGTATGAGTAAAAATGAAATGTCTACCTTGCTGACGCGTGCTGCTGATTGGCTAAAGCATGATCCTGATTCTGAACACTGTAAGACGATCGAAGGTTGGTGTGCCAATCGACATCATGCTGCCTTATCGCGGGCATTTGGTTCGCGTTTGGGGTTTGGGACTGCGGGCATCCGGGGGGAGCTAGGGGCAGGACCTGGTTTCATGAATCGGGCATTGGTTCGGATTGTTTCTGCAGGCCTGGCCGACTACCTAATCATGCATGTTGAGGACGCTACGGCTCGCGGGATTGTGGTCGGACATGATGCGCGCCAAGGTTCGGCAGAGTTTGCAGCAGATACATGTGCAGTATTTTCAGCGAAAGGCTTTGCAGTGCATGTCATGCAGCCGTTGGCGCCCACTCCGCTAGTTGCCTACGCCACTCTTAAGCTGAAGGCTGCATGTGGGGTAGTAGTTACTGCGAGTCACAATCCGCCCTCGTATAACGGATATAAAGTGTACTGGGAAAATGGGGCGCAAATTGTCCCCCCTCATGACATCGGGATAGCAGAGGCGATCGACGCAGTAAATCCAGTGCAGATTCAATTGGACCCAAAGGGTGGGGTAGTTGTTCCCGAGGCCCTGACGGATGCATACCTGGAAGATATCAGGTCTCAGGTGCCAGTGTTGGCATTAGCAGAGAATCCGGCATCTTCAGTAGCCTACACGCCGCTTCATGGGGTGGGCGGGGAGCTTTGTGAGAGGGTGCTGACTGCTGAGGGTCTTGAAGTACATACCGTAGAATCTCAGGCCATACCGGATGGCGCATTTCCCACGGTGGCGTTTCCAAATCCGGAGGAAGCGGGTGCGATGGATGCGGTGATAGAGCTAGCGCAAAATGTGGACTCACCGGTGGCGTTAGCTAATGATCCTGATGCTGACCGTTTGGCCCTTGTGCTTACGGATACTACGCTACCTCGGCCGCTTACTGGTGATGAGATCGGAGCAGTCATGGCGCAGGTGTTATTGTCACAACACAGCTACGAAGAGCACCAGAACCGTCAATCGTTTGTTGGTCGGACGATTGTATCGGCTGAGCTCATAGATCGAGTCGCTGCGTCTCACGGAGCTACGTGCATGGTGACGCTGACGGGATTCAAATGGCTATGGAACACCGCGCTTCAGTGGATGTCGGAAGGGCGCCAGTATGTGATGGCGTATGAGGAAGCGATTGGATTTTCGATTGGTCCTGTAGTTCGAGATAAGGATGGGATTGGCGCCGCCGTTTTAGCCGCGAGAATCATACGTTCTCCGAGATCGTTCCGTGAGCGGCTGGAAGCCATTTGGGAGCAACACGGCGTACTCGCAACTCGCCAAATGTCGATCGTTGATGACGAGCCGGGAGGTATCCAGCGTCACCAGGCTCGTATGTCTGTGCTACGTTCAACACCGCCAACATCCTTATTAGGTAGAGCGGTGGTTAGGTCGCATGACTATGCGGTATCCGACACTGGGCCTACCACGAACTGCTTATCGTTTTGGCTCGATGATGGAACTCGCGTCATGTTACGTCCATCGGGCACAGAGCCAAAGCTAAAGAGCTATTTTCAAGTTGAAGCACCGCTGTCCTCAGACGTTCAGAAAGATTTGGACGCACGATTGAGCGATATGTCTTCTGAAATGACTAACTTTCTACTGAAATTGTAAAGTCAGCGCTGGCTGGGGGCATATAGGTGTGAAGGGTTCTGGAATGAGTCCAGCTGCACGTGCTATATGAACGCATGACAGATACTACCCATCCGACAAGTATTTCTAATCCTGCACACCAGACATTGAACATAACGGACGAACTCCTTCTTGAGTTGCCGAAGACCGACCTTCACGTTCATATTGATGGCTCCATGCGTATTCCCACGCTGATCGAGCTCGCAAAACAGAATAATGTAGAACTCCCGAGTTATGATGAGGCCGGACTCCGTGAACTGGTGTTTAGAGAGCGGTACGCAAGCTTGGCGGAATATCTCCATGGCTTCAAATACACCTGCGCCACACTGCAGACTTTGGAGGCCTTAGAGCAAGTCGGTTACGAACTGGCGTGGGACAATATTAATGAAGGCGTATGTTACTTTGAGCCACGCTTCGCCCCGCAACTGCATATGGGACCTCAACGGACCTTCGTAGACGTGTTACGGGCCGTCAATATGGGGTTGCAGCGTGCACGAGATGAGTACAATGCATCCGAAGATGTCATGCGGGGTCGGAAGCCACCATTTGAGTATGGAATCGTTGTGTGTGCGATGCGCATGTTTAATGAGCATTTTTCTGACTACTTCCGGCAAATAATGGAAGTACACACGCACGCTCCGCCGGAAACGGTGTACGGGCTCGCGTCTCTTGAGCTGGCTCGAGCTGCAGTGTTAGCCGTCCGCGAATATGGGCTGCCAATCGTGGGATTTGACCTGGCTGGGCAGGAAAATGGTTTCCCTGCATCCGATCACGTTGAGGCGTACAGCTACGCACATAAGAACTTTCTAAAGAAGACAGTCCACGCAGGGGAGGCGTATGGGCCTGAGTCCATTTTCCAGGCGATTACCGATCTCCATGCCGACAGAATAGGACACGGCTATCACCTCTTTTCACCCTGGCTGATTGAAGATGAATCCGTGGATAAGCTCCAGTACATCAATAACCTCGCAGAGTACATTGGTGATCGGCGCGTGACGATCGAGGTGTGCATAACATCCAATCTGCAGACCAACCCCAATTTGAAGATGGTGGAGCACCATGCGTTTCTGCAGATGATGAAGAACCGACTGTCTGCTACCTTTTGTACAGACAATCGCACGATTAGTTCCACCACGGTCACACGGGAAATGGGCCTTGCAGTACGTGCGATGCATATGAATCAACGCGAGTTACAGCACTACACGATCTATGGTTTCAAGCGCAGCTTCTTCCCTGGAACCTATCTGGAGAAGCGGGCCTATGTGCGTAAAATTATCGATTACTACCGGAAAGTAACCGATAAGCACCTGGCGATACAGCGTGGGGCAAGTGCGAAGGATATAGCTGAGATCGATGCACGGACCCTGGACTGATGGCGCGAAGTGCGGACTCTTCACGTCGCTTGGAATGAGCACCTTGTAGCAGTCGGACGATTACAACCTCAAAAAACACCTGTTTCATCGCGATAAGACCGGACGAGTGGTAGTTTTTGCTCGATGCTGGTGACGGTGCCCGGTTTTGAAGTACTCGGCCTACTTGGTAAGGGTGGGATGGGGGAAGTGTATGAGGCCAGGGATACACGCACGGACCAACCTGCAGCCATAAAGATCTTGCTTGCAGAGCAGATGTCCTCGGCCGGTCGCAGCCGATTCGAACGCGAGGCACGGACCATGCTCAGTGTCGATCACCCACACGTATGTAGTGCATATGATTATGGAAGCCTGGACGATGGACGCTTGTATCTGGCGATGGAACGGCTGTACGGGGAAGACCTTAGTGATCGCTTGAAACGCGAATCATATCTGCCGACCGATGTAGCGGTCCAGGTAGCGATCCAGGTGTCTAGCGCGTTGGCGAGGACACATTCTCGAGGGGTGCTTCACCGCGATGTGAAGCCGTCTAACCTGTTTCTGGCCGGTGAGGCGGATAGCACAATCGACGTGAAGGTATTGGATTTCGGTTTAGCGGTAGCGACCGGGCAGGAGGACCTAGGGCGTGTCACTCGAACCGGAGAAATTATCGGAACACCGGCCTACATGTCTCCGGAGCAGGCGCGTGGTGAACGTAATCTTGACGAGCGCTCGGATATCTATTCGCTGGGTGCAGTGCTCTACCACATGCTTACTGGTCGACCGCCACACGGAATGGATGCACCGCTTGCCATCCTCGTTCGGATGCTCACGGAGCCGGTAGCTCCGGTACGTGATATCCGACCAGGAGTCCCCGCTGAGCTAAACGAGTTGGTGTGCAACATGCTTGCGCGAGATTCAGAACAGCGGCCCGCCAACATGCTCCATGTGGAGCGTGCATTGCGAGAGCTCGATCCTACCGAGCTAGTGGTGAAGGAAGATGATGTTGCATTGGCTCCAACGGACACTCGCCAGGGCAGTACGGGCGAGCTGAGT
>PKDL01000399.1 GCA_002863065.1 Pseudomonadota bacterium | reverse complement strand
CAATGAGCTTCGTCGTGAAGCGCTTGAATGTGAGCGTTGGAATTTGCTGCACCCTAAATCGAAGGCAAAAGTCCCCAAGGCAACTCAAATCTTTGCCGATACCACGGGCCCGGTCATTGCTGTTTCAGACAATATGACCGCACTCCCGGACCAGATATCGCGATGGGTAAATAACCTGTACGCTCTTGGAACCGACGGTTTTGGCCGGTCGGACACGCGTGAGGCACTGCGCCGCCACTTCGAAGTGGATGCAGAGTCCATTACTGTCGCTGCGCTGTCCCGTCTTGCGAGTGCGGGAGAGATATCTAACGCTACTGTGACAAAGGCGATGAAAAAGCTGGGAGTCGACCCCAACAAAATCAGCGCTGCGGTGGCATAACCGGATCAAGGGCTAGCGGCGCTAGCCGCCGCAGTCCTGAGGTTTGAAGTGCGCGGTACGTTCGTAGCCCGGTCCTGCACGCTGTGGCGGCACTATTTGCAACCTTAGCTCGGAAAGAGTCGCATTGTTTTGGGCTTACTCCGGTGCACACGGCTTCGATAAAATCAGAGCACGCTGCGGCGTCATCTCCAGGTAGCGGTATCTCCGTACTAACACTGGCAAAGTACAGTGCAGATAAAACGGGCACATTACCTGTGAGCTCGATATGTTCGTCATCTAGTCGTACGCCTCCAACCACGACATGGTCTGGTGCGAACGGGATGTCGTCGAAGCCGGCTATGCCTAAGCGCTTCATGATAGGGTGAGGGCGTACCACGGCTGTGGCTGCTGCTTCGGTGGTAACGTTGGATAGCAAGGTTCGTACGGATGGGAGGTCCTTGATCCCTTGGTCCCCAAGGAGCGCACTACGAGCGGCCCCCACAACGGCGCATGATTCCGACATCATGAATGTAGAGGATTCGAGTGACCAACATAGCGTGGTTTCAGTATCGCCATCGGCGGTAATGCGTGCCGTCTTATACAGCCCATCTTCATTCAGGATGGCGTCAGCGCGCGCGGTTGAGGTCGTTGCGCGATGATACTCAGTGATGATTTTGGCAACCCTGGCCAGGGCCCTTTGAGGTACACGAAGGTCCGCCAAAAATAGCCAAGCTAGCTGGTCATTATCCGGGACCAACGCAAAGCCTACTTCGCGATTGACATGGGATAACAGGTCGCCGGTGAAGTATACGCCAGATTCAGCTTGTAGCTGATTCAACCACGGATATGGGGGCGGACCAAAATCTACGAGGCCCAGTCGTGAAAGACCTTCAATGAGTGGGCTCCTGACAGCATCGAATAGTCCGTCCGCATCGGTGACTGACACGGTGAGAGTAAACTCTGACGTAACGGGTACCGCCGTCAGCAAGACTCCAGTGTTCTGCCCGAGCGTATCTCGGAGGTCGTCAAGTTGACCTTCCTCGACGTGGAGAGAAACATTGCTGGCCTCGCTCCCTCCTCTAATCGATAGGTCAAATGACACGCCTTGTCCGGTAGATTTTTCCGGTTGGCTTGCTAGTTTCGCGAGTTGTTCTGCCACAAGGTCCCACCCCGTCTTTTCCCTGGTGGCAGCAAACGTCCATGCGGCTAAATCGGAACTGAAGGCAAAGATGTTGGAGCCAGCTGCTCTGGCTCGCCACGCATTTCGGAAGGATTGGACGTCATGTAGGGACCGCGCAGGACTTGATTCCAGATTTGCCAGCACTGTACGAATACCCTGTCCCGTACCAATCCCCAGAACCATGAGTTTTTGCAGATGAACCAATGTGACTGTGGTGGAGCTTAGTCGTCGTATCTGAAAAGAACGACCAGATTCACGACCGCCATCCTCGAAGAATGGGTCTAGGCGTTCTTTGACCGATGTATGCATGCCCGCATCCTCGAATTCACCGAACACCAGGATTTCGAAAGGTGCCTCGTCGGATGCACTTGGTAGGACCGCCATATGGACTCGAGACACACCGTCTTGAATGATCCCAAATAAGTGTCGGTTGACGCCTAGGTCCAGTAAGAATTCTGAAACAAATTCGGACTCTGTTTGTCGTATCGCAGAACGAACGGGGCGTGTGTTAGTCCACAAATTCAGATTCTGAAAGGCTTCGCGTACTTCCCCAGGCCGCCGCATGACCACATAGGCGAGTGTATCTCGAGGCAATAGTTCCGAGACCGTGTTGCCGACGCGAAGATAAAAGAGAGTATAGAGAACACCGGTGGTGAAGGACGCGATGAGTAGACCAATGGCTAGCCATGTCAGTAGGCGCGTTTGTTCCTTTGTTCTGGGGGTGACTAAGCTGACCGCTACTGACGGATCGTTCTGGTATAAAAAGGAGGTGGAATCGGCTGGTTCAGCATCTCCTAATGGACTTCGCGGCACCTCACTTAGGTCTGGGCTACATTTAGGACAGACGAGACGATCGGCCGGTATACTCGCACCGCAGCGAGGACACGCGACAGCCCTCATCAGGCTCGCTCCGTGACCAGGCGGAGAGCACGTGTTGGAGAGCTTTGGCGTACGAGCAGTTGTACGAAGCCTGCATCGAGCAGTACTTCGGCCAATGACGATAACGTCTGCAGATGGATCTCAGGCCTGCCTTGCGGGCTAGAAACGACGGCCAGTAGTCGTACAGGCTGTCCGTCTGGGGTTCCCGGATCCACCCCTCCAGGAATGATGGCTAACGTGCATCGCGGCATTGGCAGGTCGGGTATATAACTGTGTGGGATGGCTACACCGCGGCCAAACAACGAAGGTAAGCTAGATTCACGTTCGGCGAGATCGCGTTTATAAGCGGCAGCCGTCTCGGGCGGTACGAAGTCGAATGCAGCGGTACCAACCGCCTCTATTGCGCTGGCCCAGTCCATTTGCCCTTCAAGAATGATGACTTGCTTCACCAAGTCGGACAATGAGGGGATCCGCTTCTTGAGGACGACAACGCTTTGCCCTGTGCCGCGCACAATACTGGAGGGTTGCGAGACTAGTTTTGCCGTCTGTTGCTCTACAAAGAATAGCGGTCGGAATGTGGGACCATATCGGCCAACATCATCTAATCCATCGACCTCAAGCGCTTGGATAGCCCACGTGTTTTCTTCGATGTGGTGCACGATACGCTCGATCGGTTCTAGGTCTTGCCAAATGGATTCACCTGCATCGGCAGGTAGTGTGCCGATATCCCGCTTATCCCATCGGAAGACGGATTGTGTATGTATCTGATTGGCCCAGTAACGTGCTTCACGAGTGTTGAGGCCATGGTCTTCCCAAACGCAGACCACATGATCGATGTCACCGAAGACTGGGTGGGTGATCCCTTCATCTAGAGCATCCGAGGCGAAGTCAGGGTCTTCATCATCGCCGCCTGTTTGTTTCAGGTGGAGGTGTTCTTCATCCACGCTAACTGCAATTACACCCGCCGCTGCCAGCGCGTCTTCGAGAGGTTGCACGAGCGGAGGCTGTCCCACTAGCATCCAGACATCGCGTTCTTTACGTTGGAGACCAAGTCTCCTGGCCAGCCAAGGGGCACTGAATCCTTGTACAATAACAGTCGTTCCTACGATGGCATAGGTGATGATTTCCAACAGGGGAGCATCCTGGAATCCCAGCTCCGCAAGTCTCAATGCAAATAGCGAGGCCATAGACGCCGCGACAATGCCGCGGGGGGCGAGCCATGATAGAAATAAACGTTCCGCGGTATCGAAACCCTGTCCGAAAGTAGAGAGCCAGATCACGATGGGTCGTACGGCAAAGAGCACAAATAGGAGTAAGATTGCCAGTTTAGGCCCATGCTCGATGAAGCCTCGTACATCCAGTTGCGCAGACAGGAGAATGAACAGCAGACCTATTGCCAGCTCGGTTAATTGTAATTTGAATCGTTTGATTAGGGAGAGTTGAGCGGGTTTAAGTACAGCGATAACGAGTCCCGCCGTCACCACGGTGAGCAAGCCCGACTCATGCAATAATGCGTTTGATGCACCGTAAAGCACGGTGGCCACCGAGAGCACAAAGATGTTGACATGGTGGTCGGGTACCAAGTCTGCTCGCAACAAGCGTGTGAGCGAGTACCCAGCGACTATGCCGAGGCTAATACCCACCAGCCCGCGCAGCATGAAGCGTCCTATCGGGGTCCATACCTGTGCGTCATCCGATGCAGACAAGTACTCAAAGCAAAGAACGGCAACGAATACGCCAATGGCATCGATTAACACGCCTTCCCAGTAGAGTACGTGGTGCAGGCGTTCGCGAATAACCATCCTGCGCAGTAGAGGTGAGATGACAGTTGGCCCGGTTACGATCACCAGCGATCCAGCTACGAGTGCAAGCTTGATGTCGATTTCAAATATTAGCCACACTCCAGCTGATACGCCTAACCACGTCGTCAGTACACCAATGGTCAGTAGCCGTCTTATGACCACCGGAGCCCGGCGATATCCTCGAACATCCAGCGTCATCCCTCCCTCGAACAGAATGACGCACACTGCAAGTGAAATGATCGTCTCTAGACCATGGCCAAGGCTGCTCACATCTACCAGACCTAGACCGCTCTTCCCGAGAAGTACTCCACCCAGCAGAAGGAGGGCGATGGATGGCACACGGAGGCGCTCGGCTAAGACGATAAGACTTACACCGGCAGCAGTAGCGAGTGATAGCGTTAGTAGGGGGTCTTGAATCTTGGTATTCCTGCGAGTTTTTCCAAATTAGCGGCTTACTCCTCCGGTACAACCACACCGGAATACGCTGGAGTGTAACAAAGGAAAAGCCGTATCCCTATCCCTATGGGTCCTCAATGATCTGTAGCTGACTTTGGCACCAGCTGGTACCACCGCGGCCGTCACGCACTACGATCCAGATGTCCATTTCTTCTGGACCACTTTCCGGGATCGTTAGGGTGGTCCCAGCCTTGGCGGATCCCTTAATGATCGCGTCGCTAAAGCTACCGCGGTTGGTGAAAAACGAATAAAAGTATTCCTCAGACCGCTGCTCGATGCGTATTGGCTCCTGGGGATCCGGTGTCACAAACAGCACACTGTATTCAGCCTGAGGATTGGGAATATTGACAGGGGTGATGCGGTACACGCCTGGTGCTGCGGCAATGGGGCCCATGGCCTCACGTAAAAAACAGCGGCCTTGACCGGGGGGCTCCCCCTGAGTGGGGGGCTCCTGCTCGGAACCATCCGGTGTGATGTGCAGAGCGAGGCTTACGGGGTTGTCATTGGTGTCTGGTGCATCAGAGACATTGATGCGCTTATATGCGTCCCTCTCTTCGTCTCCGTCTGAGACGCGGACGGCTACCGTTAGATTTACGCCTGCAATTCCGTTCAAAAGCGTGAAGACACTATCATCGACTGCCTTGGGAAGCCCATACAGGTTCGCCATCGTATCTTTGTCATCAAAGAGATCGTCGGGGATGGTCACACTGACACGGCTACTGTCCCCTAGGTATTGGACATCTGAGGCGCCATTTCGTCCGGCGTCGATACAAGATAGCGAATTATCAAGTCCGTAGCCCTGACCTCCGCTCGCACCAGTAGCGCTAGAGCCCGATAGGAAACCGGAACCGCGTTCTGGTCTGGCACACAAATACCATTCGAGAGTGAGCAGGCCAGGAGAAGCGTTCCCGGTGAGTATCTGTACTTCGAGAGTTTCACCAGGGTCGACCTCCGGCGAACTGGCTTGAATACCAAGAATCCGTAGGTTTTCGACTGTTGTGACGTTAGGTAATTCATCAAGGCAGCCGATACTGAACAGTAGACTGATGAAGGCAATGGGTGCGGTTATCGTTCGTATCGCCATTAGAATACCGCCTTGATACCTAGCGTCGGAAGGATTGGAAGGCCTGGTCCATCCGTGCGGACTCGGAAGTCATAGCTGTAGCGCTGCACTTCAGGATTGGGAGCATTGTAAATATTCTGGATGTCTAGGAATATTTCTAGGATCCATTCGTTGAATCGGAAGCGTTTGTCTATTCGAAGATCGAGTCGATGAAATACAGGGAGCCGTTCCGTTTGATCGGCGTAGATTGGTTCATATCGATCACGGTCTGCATCGTAACGAGAGCCTACAACTGGATAATAGAAATTCCCTGATGTCAGAGTGAATCGAGCGCCAAGCTGCCAATCGCCTCCGAGAAGGACGCTCCACGCGAGGTTTAGAACATGGGTTTGATCCTGCTGATATAAGCTCCAGGTATCCGGTGGCCGAAGCCGTTCCGAGCGGGATAGTGTGTAGCTCAACCAGCCGTAGAATCGTCCACCAAAATTCTTTCGCACCAGCAGCTCCAAACCATAGCCACGGCCTTGCATATCGGAAACCCAGAGTTGGCGCGCTACTCCATCGCTTTCATCTCCAATGAGCTGCGAACTCGGACGCGGCATGTTGTAAAGGTGATTATAAAATGCCTCGAGTTTGATTTCCCATCCGTTGTCCGACTTCCATTCGACACCGACGCTACCTTGTATCCCGCGGATTTGTGGCACATCGGCCCCAAAGGGTTCTTCGTATTGGAACGGCTGCGGCGGCTGATGTGCCATTGCCCCCATCGCAGTCAATGTCCAGTCGGATGTGATATCCCAACGTAGGGCTAATCGTGGGTCTGCGCTCCACCGTGCCTTGTTACGGTAGTGATCTAATATGCCTCGCACGCCTGGGATTAGCCTTAGACCGGGGATAGGTTCCCAGTCGATGAGCACAAACGGGGACCAAGAATAGTACGCCCCGGGGATAAAGGTAGAGGTAATCACGGGGTCAAAGGTTGGTGGATTAGGGTCGCCGAGGGGTTGGCCAGCCGGGATCTGTAGGTCGACATCAATGCGTTGAATCAGCGTGTCGAAACCGACTTCGATTCCTATGGTATTCGCTGCCCGCCAATCCATAATATTGCGTATGGATAAGAGGTAGCCACCAACGTCTCCGCGAATGGTCTCTTCATCCTCGCTAGTTCGCTCATTGTCGGTATGGTCATATTCCCAGGCGATACTATTCTTGAGAGTGATGTCTTGATGAAGGTCAACGTCAACGCTTGCATTTATTCGATGGAAGCCAAGCGCAAATTCATTGTTGGATGCGCCGCCGTTGGTTGTGGTGAGCGAGTTGTTTACTCGGTCCTCTGATCCAAAAACTACGAGTTTTGTACGGATCCGGCGGGTAACGTCATAGGTGAGACGAAACTGGTAGTCGGTATAACTAAGCTCCAGGTTCGGCTGCACAAGGGGCAACAGCAGCTCAAAATAGCTCCGCCGAAGTGACATCACAACCATACCGCGGCCTTCGTCGAAGGGGACGCTGAATAGCGCAGACGACTTGAGTACATCAACTTCAAGTTGACCATGCCATCGATCCGATGGTGGGTTTTGCGTGTTGACGACAATTGCGCCAGTGGCAAAGCGACCGAATGAAACAGGATAACCGCCAGGATAGAAGTCTAGGGACCCGACAAGCTCTGGATGCAAGATGCCGGGTCCTCCGAGTAGGTGGTACAGAAACAGTGCGGGATGTCCATCGATGAAGAAACCAGTGTTTTCAAAAGATGCTCCTCGGACTGCAAAATATCCAAGGCCGAACGGTGAGCGAGCTACGCCAGGTAGTGATGCCACCACACGCGTCGGGTCTCCGAACGTACCGGGAGTTTTGCGGAGTTCTTCTTCCTGGAGTGTTATTTGAGTGGCTGCTTTGGGTGGTGCCGTGTCTCTGACGACCGATATGTATTGCCGGGTGCCCACCGGAGACAGGTAGAGGGTTTTGGTCGCGAGGTTCGAAGCTTCACTGGTCGAGGGCTTGCCTACCACCTGCTCTTCTATGACCTCGTGTTCACCAGAAACGATACGTAGCGTGACAGGTTTAGGTGGCAATCCATCGATAACGAATTGGCCGTCAGCACCGGTTGTCGCGGAGAAAATGTTGCCGCTTTTCACATCAATCGCTTCAACATTGATAGCCGCTAGCGGGGTGCGGGTACCTTTCTCTAGTACTAGGCCTCCCAATCGATAGCCTGGTGTTCGCTCTCGTTTTCTACGTCCGCGTCGGGATGAGACAAACAGCCCACGACGCAATGGGGCCCGATAGCGAAAAGTAAAGGGCACGCGGACTGGGATTCTGATGCCATTCTCAGTGGCTGGTGAAAACCGAAAGGCTTTCACTGCATTCACTGCAGCATCATCCCAGGGGCGGCCAGCCCCGTCTTTCACGGATATATCGCTTACAGACCCGTTGGCCTCAATTGTGATGACGAGTATGACATCAATGTCTTGAGCCACTGTGTTTTCGGGCAACGTGGCAGCAACCGATTGAAGAAGACGCGGTGGTACGATCTCGGCATCCGCAGGTCCCACTGAAATCACTAAACAGGCAGCGGTGGTTGCAAGCACGATTGGCACTGAGCGGGCCGTCCTGGCCATTGGGTATGTTGATTCGTCGAACGGAGTCACAGTCGATCAGTTATCCAGTAGTGCGCGACAAGACGCTATTACACATTGCTTTTCCTTCTAGTGATGCAGCCAAGACGCATTCATTTCGTTGTCCAAGCTACGGGGACAGTCCGGTTTACGAGAAGCTTGTGCTTAAGGTCGCGTTAGCTGTGTCGTACAAGTGCTGGGGTCTGCAGACCCTGGAATGGTTCTTGCTGGCGTTTTTTCTGCGCGAAAGTAGCGGTGCAGGCCGTCCATTTCAGGGGCGGTAGTCACCGTGACGGGCAGGGCAGGCGGGTTAAAAAGCTCTAAGGCGTTAACAGCAATTGGCTTGACGTACTGTGGTTCCGCTAATAAAACCGCGCTACGAGGCTGCAAGAGGAGTGATGGGTGAAAGTGACGATACGTTTGATTTCGGTTGGGATTCTTATCTTCGGCACTTTAGGCTGCTCTGGAGATGAAAACGTATTAGCCGCCTCTGGCGGAGACCCAACAATGCCAACTGTAGACCGACTGGTAACCAACGCCGTCTACGGTACGGAAAACGCCGCGCTCACGATCGGAGAGCCTCTGCACGTGATAGGCACTGGGTTTCTCAACCCTGCTGACGATTCTGTATCGAAACGCGGGATAACGAAGCTTATATTCGACGGTATCTACATCACCGATGACCAAGATGGAGTTCAGACGCACAATGTGACGAACTACATCCTCGCTCCTGTCTACGACGGTCGCTTTCTGGAGGCCGGTACTTTTGAAGGCGTTGCAGTACCGACGGGGACCGAAATTCTTCGCTGGAACCGCTTTGGTCCCTGGCATGTGCCTTTCGGCGTGTCCAACAAGCCCGGCACGTTCAAGGGCACAGTCACACCCGTCAATGAATCTGAGGATGGCGATATCTTCCGGGGGGAGTCCACGGATGTACAACTTGAAGTGAAAGCATCTATTATTGTGAAGCGTCTTGAGCCAGTCACAGCCTGGGAAGAAGACAAAGCAGTTACACCTGGCTGCGGTGGCCCTGCACTTCGAGGCCTGGGAGGATTGGCCTACATCATGGAGTTCGAGGCAATGGGCTTTGAACCTGAGTACTGGTTTGTCGATATCAGTGGAGTGAACGGGGTGGAAGGGACGTATTCTATGAATGGTCCCGCAAACGGTTCAACAATCACGGTCGGCGATCCATTCGCTAATGCTGACCGGCCAACATGTGCCGAATCCCTCTCATCGTTTCGATGCCCAATCGTACTAGACCCACTCGCTGAGCAGACGGACTCTCGCATCATGGCGATAACAGTTCGCGCATCGAGCTCAACCGGTGAAACATTTGAAACTGGCATCCCGTTATCTGTCGTTCGACCGATGGGCTTCAATTACGACGGAAACTTCGAACTTGCAGAGTACTACGAGCCGGTCCCGGTGGCTGGTCCCATTATTGGAGCTATCGGTACCACGGTGAGCTACAGCGAGTCGAAATCAGAGGCTAGGCAGCGCGGTGTCTCGTTAGGAATGAATCGAAGCTGGACACAGAGCCAAGGCGAAGTAAATAGCGAATCTTGGTCCGAGGGTGTGTCCGAGTCGCAGAGCTTATCGAAGTCTAATAGCGTGGGTATCTCACACTCGGAGTCCGAGTCGAGTTCCGAGAGTTATGGACAGAGTTACAGCACATCAGAAAACACCTCCACCAACACTAGCACGACCGATGGCAGTAATTGGGGGTGGAGGACCAGCGAATCTGAGAGCGAAGAGAGCTACGAATCTAAGACAAAAGACCTCTCGGGTGAGCTGTCCGGTAGCGTGGCCACACAGGTCGGTGCGAAGGGCTCTGTGCCAGGCTTTGCCGAAGTTTCCGGTAATGTTACGACGTCAGTAGGCGCGAAAGTTGGTACGAAGGTTGGCAACAGCGAAGGCGAACGCGTTGGTTCGAAAAGCGAGTCAGGGAACCACATGACGAATTCCGCTAGTGAGACGGTTGGATACGGCAGCAGCACGTCCGATTCAAAGTCTCAGTCCATATCGGGGACCTATGCGCTTTCAAGCCAGCAATCCCTCTCGGAAAACACATCGCAAAGCGAGGCTACCAGTAGCTCCCAGACGTTCTCCATAAGCGGTACAGGCTCGGTGAGTAAGCAGGTAGGTCAAGCGACAGCCGAGTCGTGGAATGAAACGTGGTCGTCGACTACAACTCAGTCCGAAAGTCTCTCGATTAACTCAAAGGTACCGCGAGATCGCTGCGCCATGGTCTACCGACAAACGGTCCGCTACGTTCGCGTGGCGCAGGTCTATAACTACGACCTCTGTGGAGTACGTACGCTGGCCGGTGAGGCAATCTTCAACGAGTGGAGCTGGACTCCGAATATTGCAGTAGCAGATGAGTGTGAAGATGCGAAGCCCACGCTCCCGCAGGCTGAGTGCTTCATCGCCTGCGAATAGGCCCCTCTTTAGCTGGGTATAACATGCCACTCACGGGCGAACTGCAGCATCGGTCTCGCGTCGCCCTCACTTGTCTCTTCTTCCGCTGGGTTCTGCTGTGTGAATGGCGACGTAAATACCGATTTACCTCGGTATTTGGTCGAGGTCAGGTGGTGGATGTTTGCCATTGGCGCCGTCCATAATTAGAGTTCTCAGTAATGCAACGACTGTTTTGTACGATACTTCTGTGCAGCTTTGCCATCGGCTGCGGTGATTCGACTGCGCCGATAATCACGCCGCCAACGAAAGTCTGCGAGAAACAGACGGATTGCGGTGCGGCTGAGGTATGTATCGATACTTCGTGCCAACCGATTTCCAATGCACAATGCAAGACCAATGAAGATTGCATCGATGGGCAGAAGTGTCTTTCGAATGGTAACTGTCAGATTGCTGAATGTGAGGTGGACTCTGAATGCTGCCCGGGAGGGGCGGCATGTGACAAGGTCTGCCAGAATTTCACCTGCTACGGTACTGAATGCTCTGACGGTCAAACAGAACCGTGTCTTGTCGTGTGCCATGAGGGTGTCAAAAGGTGTGAGCGGGGTGCATGGCTTGCCTGCGATGCAGAGCCGGTAGTGCCAGAAGAGATATGCATCGATGACATCGATAACGACTGCAATGGTCTGACAGATGACGGATGTAAGGTATGCGCAGCGGGTGAGGTGCGAACGTGCACAAGCCAATGCGGTGAAGGTCAGGAGACGTGTACCGCGGGTGGTCAATGGGCACCATGCGACGCTCCCTTAGATTGTACATGCGATGCTGGGGACAGCACGACGCAGCCTTGCGGGAACTGTGGTGAACAATCTGGTACGTGCTCACCCGATGGTGTCTTCGTTTTCTCCGACCTGTGTATCGGTGAAGGAGAGTGCGCTGCAACCTCTGCAGAGTCAGAAGCGTGCGGTAAATGTGGCTCTCAAGTTCGGCTGTGCGATACCGAATGCAGCTGGCAGAAGTGGTCGGAATGCACTGACGAAGGGGTCTGTGAGCCAGGAGAAAGCGAAGAAGAAGGGTGTGGCAATTGTGGGAGTCGGACCCGCACGTGCACCGACACGTGTAGTTGGGGTGACTGGAGCGCTTGTGTTGACGGGGCAGGTTGCCAAGATGGAGAGGTTCAGACGAAGACATGCGGTCTTTGCGGTACGCAAACCTCGACTTGCGATACTCAATGTCAGTGGAGTGACTTTGGTATCTGTGAAAACGAAGGTGTATGTACGCCGGGGGAAGTTGAGTCGCAGGAGTGTGGCAACTGTGGAGACCAGACCAGGACATGCGACGATGGCTGCCAATGGGGGCCTTGGACGAGCTGTCTGGGTGCCGGTGAGTGTGCGCCCGGCGAGGCGGAAACGCAGCCATGCGGTCCCGATAGCTCTCTAGGCATTTGTGAGCAAGGTCAGCAAACGCGGACCTGCAACGCAGTGTGTCAATTCGGAGCCTGGGGGAGTTGCTTTGGAGCGGTTTTCCCCACGGCAGAAATCTGCGGGAATGGGCTTGATGAAGATTGCTCTGGTTCGGATATGACCCAGCCAGATGAGTATGAGTACAACAACAGCTGTGACCAGTGCACATGGCTTGGCGATGATCCAACTACTACACTCAACGCGACGTTCGATAACCCGTCAGATGAATGGGACTATTTCTGCTTCAACGGCATTGATAATGCAAGTGTCCCTGGGTTTGGCGAGCGTGTGAAAGTCGAACTGAGTAACCAGGCTATCGGGATGGATGCTGATATCTATTTATGGCGCGGCGCTTCATTCTCCTCCGCAGTTTCAAGCTGTGAGAGCGGCACTAACACTGATATTGGCAACAACAATGGCAATGCACAGTTGATAGGACCGGGGGATGAATCCCTAGACTGGGTAGAAACAGTGGGCTCCAATGACAGTGGCATCTTTATTATTGGTGTGAAGAGCTGGGAGGCCACGGGCTTCGGCTGTGCGAAGGCCTACCAGCTTTACGTGAAGGGTCTGAAATAGACGCTCTTCCATGATAACTACTGGAAATTGACTGTTGTGTGAGAGAGCGGCTGCAACGCGGCTCAGTGTCGGCTAAACTCTCCGAGTGCTCCTCTTCTTCCGTCGGTCGTTCCGCATACTTTGCTATCTCCTATGCGGCATCGGTATTCCGTCTAGCTCGACAGCAGACCGGTTTGATGACTTGGTTCGCGACGCTCAGAAGTTCAAGCCGGCACCTCCGCG
>PKDL01000540.1 GCA_002863065.1 Pseudomonadota bacterium | reverse complement strand
CCGGACGACGCTTCACACTCTGTCGTAGTACCCGGGGAAACCAGAATAAGAGTCACCCAAAGAGAAGTTCGGGTTGTAACCTGCTAGGGATAACGCGATGATTGCGATGTGAATATCTCTCAATCCCTGACCTTCACTAACGACATCCCCCCCGTGCAATCGGTATCCGTGGGTCCGAACCGACCCGTCTGGAGTAACCCAACCTTCCAAGATGCGGTTCACATTACGGCTATACACTCCGGAAGCGTAGTCCCAGCTGAGTTCAAAACCGACAGCCGATTGCCCGAAGTAGAAGCGGCATATCGGAGAGAGAAGGACTGGGGAGCGGACCTTGTTGCCAATGCGGTGGCAAAATACCTAGGACTCCCAGAGTACCATCGTGTGAACATTGCGAGAGTGCTGATGGACTTCGGCAGATTTCCCGGTGCCACCTCGCCCACAGCTAATCATATGGAACGATATGCGCTGAGTGGAGTCTTCTCTCGACGGTTAGACCGGCTCGGACAACGGCAGGTATTGGAAACATGCTACGACCCCATCTCAAATTACATTGAAGAGCTAATTTGGCCGCGACCTGAACAAAACCGAGCACGCCAAATCTTGGCGGTGTCGATCCACACCTATGACAGCCATAATCCGACTCCACCGCATACCGAGCGTCCGCATATCTCGCTGATCCACACACCGATAGGCTACAACCGGGATAAACGCATGCCATTTCATGTGTTCGATCCGATCTTCCCAGCGAACTTTGGAGAATCCACAGCGGACCCAAAGCTCATCTCGCGCCTTGCTCTGACCATGTCGACGCTTACGCGCGAGTCCTATCCATCCGCCTTGAGGGAAACGCCAGGCTTCCGGCTTCGGCTGGGATTTAATCATCCGTATGAGCTGCCAGATGGGAGTCTGGAGGTTCGTTCTCAAGTATGGAGTTTTTTCCGGTGGCTCCGACAAGACTTTGAAGCATCGTCTAATGGCGCAAACACGATTGATAAACCGGAATATCAACACATCTGGAATATGCTGACGGACACGAACCTGCGTGATTCGGGCACCGTCGCCCTACGCAGTTTCATCCACATGTTCCGCCGCAGCGTCGATGGTCCGGTGCCAGGTTCAATCAACACCACCTTTCGTGATGTACTGGCAGCCTATGAGCACATTGAATGGTACGCCAGCTCACACCAAGTCATCGACCGCTACCGCCATGATCCCCACCGATTTAGTACATTAGTGATCGAGGTGCGAAAAGACTTGGTTTGGCGTCATGAAGGTGGACTGCCGATCAATGATGACACGGGGGCGATCGAGGAAAATATTGATTTTATCGGAGCAGCCTTAGCATCAGGAATTGCTGCGTATATCGACGATGACGCCCGCTCAAATCAGCATTGGGACGGTGTGCACTGACGATACAAGCGGCTGTGAGCTGTACGAAACACCTTACGTAAACGATTGCCAGCACGTTCGAATATTATGCGTGTAAAAACCGGCCCTTCGCACCTGGAACTCGATCGAAGGCACTTGGTCCCGTATAACGTGGACCAGCACATGCTCCAAATGCGGCCTTCCGTTCATCTGGTGTTGTGAGTGAAGGTGTAATTCACGCGTAGGAGGACTATTTATTTTGGCACGTACCATCGCCATTTTGGCTTTCACTTCCTTATGCTTATTGGCTTTCACGGCATCCGCCACCACCGTACTTAAGGTCTCGGTCGAGCAGATGACCGTCGCCAGCGATACGATCGTGCACGGCGTCGTTCGTAGTTCGCGTGCCGAAACGATCAGAGACAACCCTAGACATATCCAGACAGTGGTTAATATCGACGTTAGGCAGCTCATACGTGGTGCGCGGGGCACCAGGGAGATCACACTTATCTTACCTGGCGGTCGCGTGGGTGATTGGGCCATGCATATACCGGGTATGCCATCCTTCATAGCAGAAGAAGAGGTCGTACTCTTCCTTGAGAAAACGTCGAAGAATTGGGCCATTTGCGGACTATCACAAGGGAAGTTCACGGTGATACCTGCCAAGGATGGTACCAAGGTGGTCCAACGGAACCTTGATGGCATTCACATGGTGGATAAAACATCCCGCACCACATCAGTGCGACGCCATGGCGTCTCCAGAGCACCACAACAAACGCTCACTGGACTACTTACCGAGGTGAAGCACTACTTGGCTAAAGCGGCTGGCTCGTCGAAATGAATAGCGCCCGGTTCGTATGGAGCCTCACGCTCATCGGTATGCTATGCATCACAACAACGGCGGCAAGCTTCAGCATCCGGCAGACACCACTTGGCTATACGACACGCTGGTCCAGCTCAAACATTAGCTTTTACCTGAGCCCAGTCGGCTCTGATGACATATCAAACGGCACAGACGTCTCTGCAGTGCTTCAATCTTTCACTGATTGGCAAAGCATTAGTTGTTCGAAACTATCTTTCACGAACTTGGGCGATACATTTACGACCGCAGTGATAGGCAACGGTGCGCAACCGAACGGCCAAAATGAGCTTATTTGGGTGGAAGACGCAAGCTGGAGCTTTGGCCAATATGTGCTTGGTGTTACGACCCCGATCGTTTACCAAAGCGGCGATATCGTCGAAAGCGATATCGCATTCAATGGTTACTCCCAACAATGGAGTACTACGGACCAATGGGGCCGCAGTGATGTCAAATCCGTGGCAATACACGAAATCGGCCACATGTTTGGATTGCAGCACAACTTGCAAGGCAACTCACTCGCGGAGCCACCCACGATGTCCCCTGCGGCGGACCCGTACGGTAAATCCGCAACGCTCGAAGAAGACGATAAACTGGGAGCATGTTTTCTGTATCCCGCCGAACAGCAATACGAATGCAACGGTGACGCGCAGTGCCCATATATCGTTGATAATGCCGAGAATGGTGACGAATTCTACGCCGCCAAACTCATCTGTAATATCGACCAGTGTGCATATACCGATGGTTCCAGTAATCAGGGTTCGCTTGGCGACCTGTGCTCCACCCAGAATGACTGTACCCCACCATTATTTTGCCAACCTCTCTCTACCGGCGATGCATACTGTTCCCAATACTGTATCCCAGAGGCAAACACATGCCCGGTGGGATATGAGTGCTTTCCATACGCGGATAGCGACGGTGGAGCATGCCTGGAAGCACCCGAGGACGTATTAGGAGAAGGTGAAACGTGCGTCGGCAACGAACAATGCGAATCTAACGTCTGTTATCCAAACTCTTTCGGTACCTGGGAGTGCCGAAATCCGTGCGGCACCGGCGAAACCTGCCCTGCCGGATATACCTGCTTCTACTCACCGGGCTTTCCAACGGACGCATGCCTGCCCAATGATCTCGTACCAGCGACCAAAGTACAGGACGGATACCCCTGTAATTCAGGAGCAGATTGCGAGTCGGCAGTATGCGTTGCAAACCCTGGCACTATCGGCCCCAAGTTCTGTCGATCGCCTTGCACACCAGGAGAAAACAACTGCAGTGTGGGCTGGGACTGTTTGGAATTAGTTGATGGGAGCGGAGCCTGCGTACCAGGTACGCCGCCAGAGTTACAGCCTGAGGGAGGCAACTGCGAAACAGCGGGCGATTGCGATACCGGCACGTGCTATGGCGGACTGTGCACTCGCGGATGCAACGTCATAAGCACAGGATGTGCTACCGGACAAAGCTGTCTACGATTGAATAGCGGTGACGTCAGTGGTGTTTGTCAACCTGCAGGAGTAGGCACTCAAGGACAACCTTGCGACGGTGACCTGGATTGCGAGTCCCTCTTTTGTGCACAGTTTGCTGGCGGAGGCACCCCAGAATGCATTGATCCGTGCGTCTTAGGTGACGGTGTGTGTGATGAAGGCGTATGTTCCGCGCTCTTCGGACAGAGCCTTATTGGTGGGTGCATCGGTGGACCAGCTGTACCTTCAGATGCAACCGATGGCATGGACGGGACAGACGTATCGGCAAACGGAGATAATACGACGACAAGCACTGATGAAGACTCTGCGGCTGTACCGCCCGCAGATAACCCCTCGGGATGCCAAGCTGGTGCGCTTCCTCCTACTCACACTCCCCTCCTTGCAATAATTTTCTTCGCTTTACTTCTCATCTGCCCAAGGATGCGTAACGTCCACCCACATCAATAACGATCGTAAGGATGGTCCGTGTCTCACCCTTTGCCGACTTCACATCAAGACAACTTCGTTCGGTGGTCTCCCGAGAACGCGACCGGGATGTACGAGAGCCACTTTTTCAAGTTCAACCTTCCCGGTGACGCGCGCGCTTTTTGGTGTCGCTTCACAATCCTGCAACGTGACTCCGGACCGTATGCATTCGAGGTATGGAGTATCGTGTTCGATACGACGACCCCTGCTCAGTCATTCGCTTTGAAAGAACGCTTCGATGTATCCAACGTACACATCACAAGGGATCATTTTGAACTCCGCTTCGGAGAACAAAAAATGGGACACGGACACTCCCAGGGAGTGCTAAAAAACGAGCATCACCGCGTCCGTTGGAATGTATGCTGGACGACACCCGACCGTGGTTTACGTCACTTTCCGCAACAATCCATGTACGAGGGAGACTTTCCCAAAACCAAGCTGCTCAGTCCCGCACCCAACAGCCGGTTCCACGGGTCATTGGATATCGACGGTACACTCTATGACTTTAGTGATGTGCCGGGTATGCAGGGGCATAACTGGGGGCGACAACACGCAGAAAGCTGGGTGTGGGCACATTGCAATGCATTCGATACACCAGGAGTGATATTCGAGGGGGTGACAAGTAGCATTCGAGTCGGCCCGATAAAAAGCCCCCCACTCACTCTCCTTCATCTTGCATTACCAGACGAGGAACCGCTCACTATCAACTCATGGGCGTCGATGTTCGCTTCCACCGGCCGCCGGACGGAGCTGCGGTGGAGATTTCGGGGCAAACAAGGGAACCGTGGGATAGAAGGCTGGTTTCAAGCGCCACCGGAGCGGTTTGTGGGCGTGCATTATGAAGACCCCTCATCCACGATTAGTAACTGCCTCAACTCCAAGATCGCAGATGGCCAGGTCAGACTGCTTCACAAAGACAACGGCGTCTGGAAGCTGAAGACTCTCTATGTAGCGAGAGCAACTGCTGCGCTAGAAATCGGTCTCAAGGGAATCACTCACGGAGTGCGGCTCCATCTGTAGGAGCCGTCGGCTCAACGTAAACTAGACCGTGGGGGTCGGTCAGCCGCTGGTAACCAGTGACTGATCACGCTTCTCAGTCTTCAACCACCTCGGCATCAACCACACCGTCGTCTTGTGCTTGCTCAGTAGAATCAGGATTATCGCCACCCTCAGAGGCCGCTTGATACATTGCCTCGGCGAGCTTGTGGCTCGCTTGCTCCAGCGCCGCGATGGCTGCTTCGATCTGACTCTTATCGTCCGAAGCTAGCGCCTCCCTTGCGCTCGTGAGCGCCGTTTCAAGCGTCCCGACATCAGCTGCTTGAAGCTTATCCTTATTCTCCGAAAGCATTTTGTCGGTTTGGTACACCATCGTATCGAGTTTATTACGAGACTCGATGGCTTCACGCCGCTCTTGGTCCGCCGATGCATGCTCTTCCGCATCTTGGACCATCCTATCGATCTCACTCTGATCTACACCGGACGAGTTGGTGATCGTGACGTCTTTCTCTTTGCTGGTGGCTTTGTCCTTCGCCAGCACTTTCAGGATACCGTTCGCGTCGATATCAAACGTTACTTCGATTTGAGGAACTCCCCGCGGCGCAGGTGGAATGCCTTCAAGATGAAACTTCCCTAGCGTGCGGTTGTCTCTCGCCATCTCTCGCTCGCCTTGAAGCACGTGTATTTCAACGGACTGCTGGTTATCCGCCGCTGTCGAAAATATCTCTGTATGGCTGTAGGGAATGGTTTGATTGCGCTTGATAAGTGCCGTACGTACGCCACCTAACGTCTCAATACCCAAGGTGAGTGGTGTGACGTCCAGCAAAAGAATGTCTTTCACGTCACCGGATAGCACACCACCCTGAATTGCAGCGCCAACAGCAACAACTTCGTCGGGGTTTACACCGCGATGAGGTTCCTTCCCGAAGAACCGTTTCACGATTTCTTGTACTTTTGGAATACGAGTAGACCCACCGACCAAGATAACCTCGTCGATGTCGCTGGGCTTCTTCCCCGCATCCTTCAGCGCTTGGCGACACGGCTCAAGGGTCCGCTCTAGTGTATCGTCGACAAGTTGCTCTAGCTTGGCTCGAGAGAGCTTGAGTAGCATGTGCTTCGGACCGCTCGCATCCATCGTTAGGAAGGGGAGGTTCACCTCGGTTTCCATCGTAGATGACAACTCAATTTTCGCTTTTTCGGCCGCCTCACGCAGACGCTGCATCACCATCTTATCGCCGCTAATATCGAGGCCTGTGTCCTTGAGGAACTCAGCCGCTAAATAGTCGATGATCAAGTGGTCGACGTTGTCGCCACCTAAATGAACATCTCCCGCAGTGGACACAACCTCGACGAGGTTATCACTGACCTCCAGAACCGAGATATCAAAGGTACCACCACCGAAGTCAAACACAGCGATGAGCTGGTCTTCTTTCTTTTCTAGCCCATAGGCCAAGGCGGCGGCAGTAGGCTCGTTGATAATCCGCTTGACGTCGAGGCCTGCAATTTTGCCGGCATCCTTGGTCGCTTGGCGCTCGGCGTCGTTGAAGTATGCAGGAACCGTGATGACGGCCTCTGTGACGGTTTCGCCGAGATAGTTCTCCGCGGCACGCTTTAGCTTCTGCAGGACACGTGCAGCAATCTCAGGCGGGGCATACGTTTTTCCTCGAATCGAGAATTGCGCATCACCGTTTGGTGAGGCAACCACGTCGTACGGTACTCGTGATATCTCAGAAGCGACGTCGGACAGCTTTTTACCGACGAATCGCTTCGCTGAGTAGACCGTATTACCCGGGTTTGTCACTGCCTGGCGGCGTGCTATTTGGCCAACAAGGACGCCGCCCTTGTCATCAAATGCAACTACCGACGGAGTTGTGCGTGCACCTTCTTCATTCGTGATGACCTTCGGCTCACCGCCTTCCATGACGGCGACAACTGAATTCGTGGTTCCGAGGTCGATACCAATGATCTTGCCCATGTACTCCCCTCTTATTTCCCTCAGCAGACTGAACTAATCAGCTGCAATTATTAGGAGTTTATGCACCGCCGTGTTGCTAAAAACTGCAAGTGCGGCGCTGATTTTTCAAGCTGCTGGGTCGTCCCAAGCGCTGAAAGCGGCCCAAACATAAGTAGAGCGCAAAACCTGTCAAGCGGAGCAACGAAATCAACTGCCAAATAAAACAAAGACGGGGCTGCAAACAATCGTAATCACTATTATTATTCGCCACTATTTTCCGTTGACTGGAGCAACTCTTTACAGCCAAGAACTGGACTTCACCGCTCAAATCGTTGGTCGCACCATATCCGTCGACCGTGAGATGTGGCATGACGTATGATTCGACAACGAGTCGCAGCGAGCGTCGTAATCCGGAACAGACTGCAACGCATGCGACCACTCGTTAGAACATGAGGCGACCGACGCACGCATATGAAACGGACCGTACTAGCGCTTTTACTTCTCCTGATGTCATGCGAGGAGTCGACAACAAGTCCGGTGGGCGCCACCATCAAACCAAAGCAACCAGGCCTCGACGGCCGACCAGTTCTTTGGATCGAACCCGCATCACGAGGCTCTGGCGGGCCCACAGATACGGCGACGGACGCATTGTTGGCGGAGATCGTACAAAATACTGCCCGTGCTCCAAACGAAATAGCCACCCTCCGAAAACACCTTACTACTGGCAATGTACGAGTCCGCAGCGCGGTTGTGGATGCCCTGGAATCCGGGTCCGGTATGGAGGCAAAAACCGGTCTCTTAGCCGCCGCAGCCGACCGTCATCCGGCCGTAAGCGCGCTAGCTCTAGATGCATTGATGCAGCTCTCACTGAACGAGCGAGACGCACTCTTTACGCAGGCCATCACAAGCAAGGACCCAATCGCTGCTCTTGGAGCGGCTCGCTACTGGCGGAATTTAGTACTTAGCCCGAATTCCTCGCCTAGCAGCGCACGCCTAGCACAAGCAATGATCGACTGCCCACATCCGGCAGCCAGAATGCAACTTTTACCATGTGACCGAATAAATACACGCCCTATTGCGGCTGCCTTGGAAGGTGATCGTTTAGCATTAGCGGCACGCGAGGGATGTACTCTTCTCCGAGCCAAATCCAACGGCTTAGTTCAAGCAATACCCGAACTTATTTTCGCGCTCAACCACCCAGACCGGTGGGTCCGTGCGCTCGCTGCACGCGCAATCGCCCGGGGGGCGAGCGGATTATCATCCGACGCATATTCTCTCGTAAAAAGTACACTGCAAAATGCATCGAATACCATCGAACCGACGGTTGCCATTGCGGTAGCCTGGGCTTTGGCTGCCATTGGAGATGAACAAGGACTTGCAACGCTCGCAATCTACATTCGAGCCGGCGAAGATTCCGTGCGCATCGACGCGTTGAAGTCACTTCTGGCATTGACGCCAGCGCCTAAGGTGCTCCGTCGACCAGACCTGTATCCGGCGCTGCGCAAAGCCAGTACAGACGATGATGTCGATGTACGACAACGCGTAGCTTCCGTAGCCGGTTGCCTGGATGATGGACGAGCCGTGTCACTTCTGGCGCAACTAAGTTCAGATAGAGCTCCTGAGGTACGCACCGCCACAGCCTTGGCTTTCGGACGGGCTGGACAACTGGATGCGGCAAGTCCCTATCTCATCGATATGGTGACATCAGAAATAGATCGAGACACCCTCGATGCCGCCTTTATGTCCTTAGAGCACCTGGTACATGGACACGACATGAGACCTCCGCATGACATCGACAAGTTTCTAGAGTCCGGGACCTCCTCAGAAAGGCCATTCTTTGGAAGAGACCCTCTCCGATGGCGGCGCTGGTTTCAAACTCGTGGTGGCTGAACCCTTGCCGGAATGGCATCTGGCATGTGATTCTCTAGTCTGTGGCAGCCGACTAGCCGAATGCCAACAGCGAAAGACCTATGAATGCCTGGGCGACGCGCTCTCATGTCAATCAGCATCGACCAAATTTTACGTTTTGCGGTAAAGCAAGGCGTTTCTGATATCCACTTGAAAGTCGGCCGCCCACCGATCTATCGGAAGGACGGTAAGCTGGTGCCGCATAACGGGGCTCTCACGATGCAGCCCATCCACATCAAAGAATACATCCAGCAGATGGCTACGGAGCGCCACCGTAAAGTCTTCGATGACGTGGGTGAAGTGGATTTTAGCTATGCAATTGACGGTATTGGTCGGTTCCGCGTCAATGCATTTTATCAACGGGAACTAGCTGGGATGGTCTTGCGTGTCATACCGACCACGGTCCTACCGCTGAATGAACTCCAACTACCGAAATCAGTCCATCGCTTCACCGAACTTCGGCGTGGACTATTGCTGGTGACGGGAGCTACCGGTAGCGGGAAGTCAACGACTCTGGCGAGTATCGTAGACGCGATTAACACCAGCCGATATGAGCACATCCTAACGGTTGAAGATCCCATTGAATTTGTGCACACCGATCAAAAATCCGTGGTGAACCAACGTGAGGTTGGACAAGATACTGGGTCGTTTATGTCCGCCCTTCGCTCCGCCCTGCGCCAAGACCCTGATGTCATACTCATCGGCGAAATGCGGGACGCAGAAACCATTAGGACCGCGATTCATGCAGCGGAAACGGGCCACTTGGTACTTTCAACTCTCCATACGATCGATGCGACCGAAGCTATAAGACGAATCATTGGTATGTTCCCACCGCACGAACAATCGGAGGTCCGCAAAGCGCTTTCTAACGTACTCCAGGGAGTCATTAGTCAGCGCCTTTTACCCCTCAAAGAGAGCGAGGGCCGAGTTGTCGCATGCGAAATACTGGTAGCAACAGAGCTGATCCGAGAATGCATCGCAGATTCGAACCGAACGCATGAAATAAGAGAGTACATTGCGAAAGGACATACCAGTGTTGGCTCTCAAACGTTTGACCAAGCATTAGTGGCCCACTATCGTGCGGGTCTAATCTCGGAATCGGTCGTGTATGCAAACGCGTCCAACCCGTCAGATGTAAAGCTACTGCTCAGCGGAATCGGCCGCTAAAACAGAACGCGGCGTACTACAGCGTATCAATCAGAGGTGCCTTGTGACCTGGTCTTCCGATCAAATCAGACAAACATTTCTGTCCTACTTCGAAGAACGCGGCCATCGTTCGATGTCGTCTCTCTCACTCATACCGCCAGGTGATGGCACATTGCTCTTCACTAACGCCGGCATGGTGCAGTTTAAGGATATTTTTACCGGCGAACGTGAAGTGGACTATACCGCCGCCACCACATCGCAGAAGTGTCTTCGAGTCTCGGGGAAACATAACGACCTGGAAAATGTGGGTCGCACGCGTCGGCACCACACTTTTTTTGAAATGCTCGGGAACTTTTCCTTCGGAGAGTATTTCAAGCGTGGCGCTATTGAGTCCGCATGGGACCTTCTTGTAAACGTCTACCAGCTGCCAATAGAGAAGCTTTATGTGACGGTACATCCCGATGATGATGACGCCCGAATGCTTTGGACCGAAATATCAAGCCTGCCTCCGGAACGCATTCTCGATGATCCCGAAAACTTTTGGTCCATGGGGGATACTGGCCCGTGTGGCCCCTGTTCGGAAATACACTACGACCAGGGCAAAGAACTTTCCGGCGGCGTTGAGGTCGAGTTTGGAGATGGTTCCGACCGGTACCTAGAAATCTGGAATCTTGTATTCATGCAATACGATCGGGATGAGACCGGTGCACTGAAGGCACTCCCATCACCGTCAATAGATACAGGGATGGGGCTTGAACGAATCGCGTCGCTTCTTCAGGGAGAATCATCAAATTACCATTGTGACCTCTTTTTACCCCTTATCGACGCGACTGCCACCATGGCAGGCATATCGTACGACCGGAGTGATTCAGAGACCGATGTAGCGCTTCGAGTCATAGCGGATCACGCTCGCTCCGCTACATTCCTCGTAGCCGATGGGATCTATCCAGAAAATGAAGGTCGCGGATATGTAGTCCGGCGAGTGATGCGACGGGCCATGCGCTTCGGCTACAAACTCGGGTTCACTAAACCATTTTTAGTCGACGTATGCGCCAAGGTGATAGAGCGTATGTCGGATGCATTTCCGGAGCTCGTAGATAAAGCACCCGTCATCGAAAAAATTGTGAGGCTAGAAGAGGAACGCTTTCTCCGAACGCTTTCTTTGGGACTGAAACGACTGGATCATGCATTCACAGAATTTGCATCGTCAAAGCAAGTTGCGGGCGGTGTCGCGTTCGAGTTGTACGATACATTTGGCTTTCCACTCGACCTCACCGTGCAGGCAGCGGAGGAGCGCGGCTTTCAGGTGGATATCGACGGATTCAATCACTCCATGGAACAACAGCGTGCCCGCGGACGTGCAAGCTGGAAAGGTACATTGAGCGACACCAGCGACTGGCAGCTGTTTCGTGACCAGCACGGTACAGTCGAATTCGAAGGCTACGACCAAGACAACGGCTCATCGACCGTTTTAGCTATCCTCAACGATGGTAAGACAGTCGTTACACAGAACACCCCCTTCTATGCTGAAAGTGGAGGCCAATCCGGAGATACCGGCACATTATCAAATGATTCTGGCGTCTTCGAAGTCACCGATACTCAGCGACCAATTGACGGGGTCATCATCCATCTGGGGGAGTTCACTCAAGGGATGTTCCAGGTTGGAGAAACCGTCGAACTCAATGTGAATTCAGAGCAACGCAACCGTACGCGCAAAAACCACAGTGCCACGCACCTATTGCATCATGCGCTACGTGTAACCCTGGGCGACCATGTAAAACAACGGGGATCCCATGTAGGTCCGGATCGGCTACGTTTCGACTTCAGCCACTTTGGACCAGTTACCGCTGACGAATTGCGCAATATCGAACGCATGGTCAATGAGCGTATCCTGTCCAACGTTGCCGTGAGCACGGACATCCTATCTAAGGAAGAAGCCGTTGCCTGCGGTGCAGTGGCTTTTTTCGGGGATAAATACGGTGAAACCGTCCGTATGCTCAGTATCTCAGACAGTATCGAACTGTGCGGCGGGACACACGTCCACGCGACGGGTGATATTGGGATGTTTAAGGTAATACACGAAACATCGCTGGCAGCCGGGGTACGACGTATCGAGGCAGTCACAGGTCTTAGCGCATTGGACTGGGTCTTTGAACAAGAGGATCTACTTTCCAACATTGCGGATGGACTGAAGTCTAGTCGCGCTGAAGTACCGGCCAAGATAGCCAAGTTGTCGGAGGAAGTGTCAGCGCTCAAGGGTGAGTTGGGCGCTATTAAGGCTAAAAATCGAAGTGCGGGTGTGGCCAATGCACAGCCAGTCAAGATTGGCGATATTTCTGCAATCATCGTTCGACTCGACGGGGTGAAAGGCGGTGATCTGCGCGACATGGCCGATAAAGCCCGTAACCGAATCGGTTCGGGTGCGGTACTCCTCGTGAGCGCAAACGGACCGAAGGTTGCGCTTCTTGTCGCATTTACCGATGATTTGATTGACCGATTCCATGCAGGTCGAATTGTCGGACAAATAGCGCAGCATATCGGTGGCCGAGGGGGCGGAAAGCCGGATATGGCGCAAGCAGGTGGCTCCAATAGCGATGGCATTCCAGCAGTGCTCGATGCCTTCAAAACAATCATCTCGGAGGGTTGATAATGGAGAGTGACTATCCCAATAGACTGCTGTCGAAATACGCGACACTTCCGGACAAAAACCAAGTACTCGCTCACTTTCGCGAACTTATTCTGGCGGGACCGGCAGAGGCTGCCATTGAGGAATCATCGAGTGAATCGGATACCGCTGGGACTGATACGGACCACGAGGCAGTGATCGCTGAGGCACCAGACACGGAGACAATACAAGAAGACGAAGTA
>PKDL01000508.1 GCA_002863065.1 Pseudomonadota bacterium | reverse complement strand
AGTCCTCGCGCCTTCGCTAACGATAGGATGGTTTCTCTTTGGCTTGTTGAATGCGATACGGCAGTAATTTTTGAGTTGGGATACCGCGCCGCCATATACAGGGTGAGTGAACCCCAGCCACACCCAAGCTCCAAGACGTTTTGGCCATCTTGTAAATCTGCGTTAGCGCACGTACGCCGAAGCGCATCGTCTTCGGCTTCTTCTAGGCTCGTGTCCGGATTATCCCAGAAGGCACTGGAATACTTACGATGCGGTCCAAGGACTTTCTCAAAAAATGCGGAAGGAACCTCATAATGTTGTTCATTGGATTCGCTCGTAGCCAGGGCAACGGGGCTTCTGTCCATGTCTGCAATCCATTGTTGGAGCTGCTGCAACCGCGCCATTTCATCGATTGGTGTGACATCTTGGCTGAGTTGGTGGCACAGGCGTCGGATTGCCATTCGTAGGAGTGTGTCTGGAAAGTATCCCAATTCAGCCCATGAAAATGCGGTGGCTTTGATTCCCATACGATGTCCCAATCTCCCCCTAAAGTATCGACCACAATGTGCGACAGAATAGTTGTCCCAGTCTAACGTATTTGCGCAAAAAGAGATGATTTGCGTGTGTCTCAGGTGCCGAGTAACCTATCTGGGCGAATCTCGGGTCCGGAGCATACGTTGTCTGACATCCTCCTGCGGAAGATAAGAAGCCAATATGAGAGCCTCTTTGTAGAGACAAATGCTCGACTGAGGACGTCGGAGAACCCGCGTAGTCAAACACCGGCAACTCGCGCACGCCGAATGCTAGTGGACGGGTATTTCGAGGAACGCGGAGCATTACAGAACTGGGGGCCTGAACTAGCTGATTTTGCTCGGCTGGTTCATGATCTACATTCCGCGGGGATATCGCCTGTTGTATCGTATTACACCGATTTCCCTTGGTTTATTTTCCAGTCGCTTGGCGATATTTTTTCGGAAATCCTGGGCGAAGAGTACCAGCATCTTCCCGATTTCTGGGTATGGCGAATTGATCCGGCGCGGGGAGAGGCAGGCTGGAAACCGCATCGAGACAAGGGTGGAAGCCTCGGGCTATTTCCCGATGGCCGTCCGAAATCCCTCACTTGCTGGATTCCAGTAAATGATGCAACGCCGCAGAACGGTTGCATGTACGTAGTACCGAAACAGCATGACAAGTATTACGGCGTCGACGGTGTCGATGGACTTGGTATTTCTGGCCTTAGCTCGATTCGCGCGTTGCCCGTCGACTCTGGTGATGTGTTGGTCTGGGATCAAACGGTTCTTCATTGGGGGGCTCAGAGCAGTGAGTTTGCCTCTCATCCGCGTATCAGTATGGCGTTGGAGGTACAGAGCGGAAAGATACCGGCCTTCGATGAACCGCTCCTCAACCCGCGTGAACTCCCACCAGAATCTCTCCGGCTGTCTCTGATTGGAAAACAGATACTGCAGTACCAACATATGTATCCGCTATCGGATGAATCACGAGTCTTTGCCAAGACATTAGTGGAGCAGTACGACGGGTAGGAGGTCTTGCAGTGTGGTTCGCGCAGAAGCGAGGCGAAACGGAATGACACGCGAGCGATGGATGGATCGTCCTGTTACCGGGCACTGGCTCGACGTGGATTCATGGTCACGTCGTGAAACGTATGAGTTTTTTAAAGCCTATGAGCAGCCGATGACCAACGTGTGTGCGACCGTTGATGTGACCGCAATACACGCATTTTGCCGCAGGAGTGGCACATCCTTTTTCCTTGCCTCATGGTTTCTCGCTCTGCAGGCCGTCTGTTCAGTGAAAAATCTAAGAATGCGTCTTCGAGGCGACAGAGTCTTCGTTCACGATCGCCTCTATCTGAGTACCACCGTGCTTCGCGATGACGAGTCCTTTGGCTTCTGTCATGTGCCGTGCGTGGATAGTTTTCTAGAGTTTGTGGCTTTGGGAGAAAGAGCGATTCAGGCGACACATTCACGCTCGTTGCCATTGTCCATTTTGGAAGGACGCGATGATGCGGTGTACGGGACCACACTTCCCTGGGTGCAGCTAACGGGTATTACGCACGCCCATCGCATTCCAGCGCAGTCATCTGTTCCGAAACTGGTGTTTGGTAAGTACGGGACCGCTGGAGATGAGGTTCGTATGCCGGTTGCGATCGAAGTGCACCATGCCTTGTGTGATGGACTGCACGTGGCCCGTTTTTACCAAGAACTAGAACAGCGGCTACAGGCTCCGGAGCAGTATTTGGGGCAGTAGTTTGTGATGCCTCATCTGCTGACTCAACAGCTAAGGTTAAATTGTCGCTCGTGGCGCGCACGGCATGGTGCTGAGTCATCGTATGGCCGAGTGATGATATCGATGCGTGGTAGTCCAGTTTACCCAAGCGGTTGGTGACTTCACTCTACCTTGGGTCCTCGTAGGTAGGAATTTCAGGTAGATCTTCATTGTCTAGCCATATCGCTCATGGGGTGGCGAGTGTGTTTCCGGTGGCGTTCCTCAATAGAGAATCGTATTGGATTTACTTTGTAATGAGGCAGGCGCTGTAGCGGTCGTTAGTTCAGATGCCAATAGCACCATACGGCAGGACAATGGCCTTACTTCCTGAGAGTCATACGTCGATGAGATCCATGGTACAACGGCATAGCACTGCTGCAGGCCATGCATCTAATACGGCCGTATCATTCGGCGTCTCCCGTATTTGGTTGTGTTTTATGCCTCGCGTACTTTGACACCCGCTTCGTTCATCATCGAACTCGACATGTCGAAGTCTTTTTGCCATCGCTCAGGCACCTCACAATTCGCGGGGTATACAACCTCAACAATACCGGCCTGAATAAGGGAGCGGGCGCAGCGAGTGCAAGGTGGCCAAGTCACGTATGCCGTGCACTCCCGGAGAGACACCCCTACGCGAGCGGCGTGCATGATCGCATTTTCCTCTGCATGACAGATAAGTGGGTACTTGAACTCCCGATTTTCGAGTCGTGCGGCGTCGTCTTCGATGCCTCTCGGAAATCCGTTGAACCCAGTGCTGCGGATCTCTCGGTCTGCACCGACCACAATGCATCCTACCTTCGTCGATGGGTCCTTGGACCAGCCACTGATATGTGCCGCTAACTCCAAGAAACGGGCGTCCCATTTTTCGCTCATAGTTACTCCTGCCAGACGGTTTGATTACGCAGCCTTGCTTCCTCATATTGAATAACCCCAGTTCTCGTTCATCGTCCAGTCTAGGCGCAATAAGAAAGTAGAAATCCGTTCTAGTGAAATTACACACGATGCTTATCGTGCAACTGTGTGTCTTGCCGTAACTTGGGAGGCGACCGCAATGCGACAGAGAATGTGGGTCATACTGTGTGGGTGCGCAGTGCTTTTTGCCCTGGCCGGATGTAAGGGTGAGGATTCTGGTAGTACCTCTGGTAAAGCCGGGGATAATGCGAGTGAGTCTGAAGAATCGATAGAGAATGACGCATCTCTATGTACCGGTAAAAGGGCAAAGTCTTGCCTGATCTTGGGAGTCGATTACCAGACCGGCGCTAACGGAAAAAACAAAGATGTCGCCAGAGCATTGAAGCTATTCGAAATGACGTGTGATGGCGGAGATGATGCGCGCGGTTGCACCTTAGCAGCCAACGTACACAAAGCGGGTAAGGACGGCATCGCTAAAAACGAGAAGAAGGCATTGGAGCTGTACGAAAAGGCCTGCCTTACCGCTGGTGATAAGTATGGCTGTTATCACGCTGGTAATGCCTACGGCATTGAAATGCTGGGTACAAAGCGCGATGACAAAAAGGCGTTCAAATATCACACGAAGGCGTGTGAGAAAGGAGAGAAAGACTCTTGTAAGTTTGCAGGAATGCTTGAGAAGTCAGTAAAAAAGCCAACCCCAGAGCAACAAATTGATACGTGCCTGAAAGAGAAGCATATCGGGTCATGTAATACGGTCGCTCATAATGCACGCCAAGGTAAAAATGGATTTGAGAGGGACTACAAAAAGGCCGCCGCCATGCTGGCAATTTCCTGTGGCGAAAAGAAAGATAAGCTGGGATGCACATTGCTTGGGCTGATGCATGAGAAAGGTGAAATTACCGGCACCCCAGAAAAGGCACAGGTGGAGGCTGCATATGTCACTGCCTGTGCTGCAGGTGGGGCTATCGCCTGTCGGACCCTAGGAAAGCATTATCTACTCGGCAGACTCCTTGATAAGGACCCGTCGAAAGCCAAGCCATTATTGGAAAAGGCGTGTGCTGCGGGTGATGCGTCGGGTTGCACCTGGTTAGCGGTCATCTACAGGAATGGCTTTGGGGTGCCACGCGATTTGGCGAAAGCTCAAGCGCTTCTCAAAACCGCTTGTGATGACGGAGACAAATCTGCGTGCAAGGCACTTGGCAGCGCAAAGTAGCGGGTCGCGCTAAAGACCGAATAGTACTGCATCATGCTGACTTGGGCTTGCTGCCGTCTGTCTAGGTGAGACTGAGATTTAAGGCGCACCTAATGGGTGTTGTGGCACCCTGTATCGCAATTTCGCAAACAAACCACTACTGTGCGGTCATACAATTCGTCTACGGAGTCAGGTTGCACAAGCAATATACCGAACGAACCCGGTTAGGTGGTGGAACGCAGGGAGAAACGTTTCTTGCGACCGACCAAGCGACCGGTCGACGAGTGGTCCAAAAGGTGGTGCGACTCACTGGCGGGACCACCGGCGTGAAGGATATTGAACTGTGGGAGCGCGAATGCGAAACGCTTGCCACGCTAGATCATCCGGCGATTCCCAAATATCTCGGTCATTATTCTGAGGATTTATCCGAAGGGGATCGTGAGTTTGTCCTAGTTCAGTCCTACGAGGATGGAGACGACCTTGAGAAAGTAATTGCGTCTGGAAGGCGTTGGACTGAGGAGGAGTGGGTTCACCTGGCGAGGCAGCTACTACATATCCTTGGGTATCTGCATGGCCTCAATCCTCCGGTGATTCACCGAGATATCAAGCCCAGCAATATTATCCTTCGAGCCGACGGGCGACTGGCGCTCGTTGATTTCGGTGGAGTGCAGTCGGTGGTTCAAGACTCGGCGGGCGGCTCCACAGTGATCGGGACCCACGGTTATATGCCACCGGAGCAGCTCGTAGGGCGGGCAACCCCAGCAAGCGACCTCTACGGTATGGCCGCGACATTGGTTCACTTGGCGTCTGGCATCGCGCCGTCGACATTACCGATGGACCGGATGCAACTGCGATTTCGTCACGTAGTCCATTTGCGTCAGTCACTACAAGATTGGTTAGAAAAGCACCTCGCGCCGATGGTAGAGGATAGATATGCATCTGCGCATGAGTCCTTAGAAGCCTTAGACGCTGCGCTAGCTCCAGGAGCTACTCAGTCTTCTGCTCGGGCGGTTGCAGCACCATCGTCCGCTAGACTTTCACTGCGACTGGTGAATCGGCTTAATACGCTGGTGGTGGTCTGCTTTTTTCTTTTCGTCGGCTATTACGCCGTCGGAAACAATGATGACAGGTTAGCAGAGCGAAACGGCGTTGATGGGGCAGGAGTTCAGGACCGCCAAAGCGTCGAAAGCAACCTGGAAATCCCCGCGGCCTTTGCCGGTCCGGAAGCATTTAAAATTCAGCCACGTTCGTCTCACGTCATTCATACCCAAAAGCCGTATTATTTCTTATTGGGTAAGGGAGTTTGGACTGGACCTGGTGACTTTGTCATTACCTCTGCCTTCGTTTCATTACTTGGTGAGAGCGGAGACACCCTGGGTCGCTGTGAGCTGAGAATCACATCCTATGGTGCTCCGCTTCAGTCAGGAGACGTCTTTGGTTTTTCTACCCTCATGTTGAACCCAAGAACGGGACAACTCTGCTCCAGCGGACCTCAACCGGTGACGAATGCAGTGATACAAATTGAGGGCCAGCCAATAGAATCAAAGCCAGCGGCTCAGCTGGAGGCGATGACAGTGCATGGATTACCGAGGAATCGCTGGGAGGGGAGTGCTCTGCATGAGTATGACACAGTGATGGACAACCTTTCCTTCTTCGTACGTGGCCGGTCCAATGCGGGGCCACAGGATAAGGTTACCGGCTGGGTAGATGTTGGAGTCATGCGTGGACCAGAGGGGCCGCCGCTAACGCTCTTGGACTTCACTGTTCGTGGAGTATCCACTGATGGGTCTATTCGATGTGGCGCTACCCCTGGATACCCGGTGGCATCGGCTGGTCATGAATTCCTGCCACTCGAATCGCGATCGATTCGCCAAAAGTGTCCGGGATTACAACCGGAAGATGCCATTGAGGTCGAATTAAGGAAGGTCAACTTCGGCGACCATTAGCGGCGGCTGCCTGCCGTATAGATTACCGTCGATCCTCTCTTCACGGGCTATCTCCCTATGGGGGAGCAGGCACCATTAGATAGCGATTCGCAGAAAATATCCCTTTGCAAAAGACATCTCTTGACAAATCAACCAATGAGTAGGTATTCCCGCTTTGAATGGCTATTGAATAGCTTATAAGTGTTCAGAGCAGCCGCAGTTTGATACGCGGAGGATTGAGATGTTGGGTCGTAAAGATAGTTTTCCAGTTGTTGAGTTTTCTTTGGGTTTTTGTTCGGCCATATCCCGGCCTTGGGTACGGTTCATGACGGTATCATGCCTTACGGTGTGCGTGGCCGGATGTGCAGACGATGCTGTTCAAACGATTGGGTCGGATGGTCAGCTTGAGTGGTCCGACTATAATCCACAACCGCCTTCTCCTGAGTTGGAAAAGCTATTGAGTGCAACGGTTGCAAGGTATCCAGAAAAGCGCTGCGTGCCGGTTCCGACCGACGTGTCGGGCATGGATGCCTCCAATGTAGAAATAAGCGAAAACGGGCAGGAACAGATTTGTATTTGGGAACATCCTGCGGGAGTGGTCCCCGACGGCTCATCGTATGCCGACGTCGCATCGTGCGAGAACGTTCGTACGCTCGGGCCCTCTTGGTACATTCCGCCAAGTCGCAAAGTAGAGACAGATCCCTCGCTTCTCGCGGATGAGACCTACCGCACTGAGCTCGAATGGGTCCGTCAGCAGGTTGCTGCGAGTGGTTGCTCTTGCTGCCACGCGTCGCAACAGTCCGGTTATGCGAGCTTCTTCGACATTGACGCTCCTGGAATCTGGACGGATACGCTCACGATGACAGCGGTAGCCATGGGCGCAGGTTTGGCGGACGAGCACAAATACCTCGGCTACCTACCGTCGGACGACAACTTTGGCTTCGACCGCGAAATCACGATCTTCGCCACGACAGACATCCCGCGCATGAAGGCGTTTTTTATGGAGGAGTTTGAGCGGCGGGGTGGAACAGACGCCGACGTTAAGCTAGCCAGCGATACGTTCCGCCAAATTAACTCCAGTCTTTTCGAAGAAGCCTCTACCTGTGGGCCTGGTGAGGGTATGGATGCCAATGGTCGTTTGGTGTGGAAAGGCGGCGAGGCTCGTCAGGTTTACATTCAAGAAGTTGGGTCTCAAAACCCAGGGAGCCCACCGAACCTAGACCGACCTGAGGGGACGATATGGGCTCTATACGCAGGGACTGAAGAACTGGGTTTTGAGTCTGGTACTGTGGCGCCTGGAGTGGTGCCAGCTGGTGCACTACAGCGCACGCCGTTCGATGGTACTGAAGCGCCGGTATTTGAGGATGGGAAAACCTACCGCTTATTTGTGACGCCTGACCTGTTGCTTGGGAATATTGCAAACTGTGAGTTTACTTTCGGCGAAGCGTCAGATCTTACCCAGCAGGAGTGCGGTGACGATAATACCGTGTGTACAGAGCTTTTATTCCCAGAGGGAGTTCAAGAGCAGCCAGAGAAACTTGTAGTGGCACTATACAAGTCACTGCCTCCACTGGGGCCGCCTGACGTATTCCCGCCAACTATGGTTGACACCCCCGACATTCCGTTTGGTGACTCGATGGAAGTACTGATCGATGCGCCCGTCACAGGTGAATACTTTGTCTACGCGGTTCTTTACATGCCTGGTGGTGGCGCCACGAGCTGGCAGCCTGTTCCTGGCGTTGACTTCGTGGCCACCAGCGGTCCCCTTACACTGGATGGTAGAGGGATCTATCTCGACAGCGCCCTAGAGATGGCACTCAAAGAGTAGCTTTCTAGGCAGACCGATAGTGTGGCGTATGAAGCCCGGTCGCTCGGACCGGGCGTTCCAAGGCCGTGTCCCACGGTAAGTCCGGCCACCACCTTCGCAGCGTTGGCGGGCTGTTCCATGAAAATCGAGTGCCTGGAATGGGCAATGTGAGGTGTACATCCGCACGGTCCGCAGCCATGAGTCGCTCTGCAGGCTCTATCCACGGGTGCAATGCGAGGTCGAACGTTCCCCAGTGGATGGGAAGCATCACTTTGCCCCGAACCGCCCGATGTACGTCAAGCGCCTGTTCCGGCCCGAGATGCACATCAGGCCAGGCCGGGTCGTATGCCCCCGATTCGATGAGGGTCAGGTCAAATGGACCCATACGTTCACCAATTTCATTGAACTGCGGCGTCATACCAGTGTCGCCGCTAAAGAACAGGCTGCCGCTCGGTCCATGGATGCACCAGCTGCCCCAGAGCGTCCGGTCCTTGTCGAGAAGCGTGCGTCCAGAGAAGTGTCGGCATGGAGTGAGCGTAAGTTTTACGGGTCCGAGGTCGTGTGACTCCCACCATTCAAGCTCAGTGATTCGATCAGGATCAATACCCCACGCTTCGAGATGTGAACCTACCCCAAGGGGCATCAGCCATTGTGCAGTCTTATTTTTCAGCACCAGCACTGTGGCGTAGCTGAGATGATCGAAGTGGTCATGACTCAAGAGTACGATATCTAAATCTGGCAGCTCCGCAGCAGCAATGGGGCTCTTAAAAAATCGTTTAGGGCCGGCAATGTTGGAGGGAGAGCTACGCCCAACCAGCACTGGATCAGTCAATATGCGTAGTCCATCGAGCTCGATTAATACTGCGGAGTGCCCAAGCCAGGTGGCATGTGGCGTTGCAGGATGTCGTGCAAAGGTATCGGCTGCAAGCCCGATGGTCGGCACTGTTTGTTTTGGTGTCCGATTGGGTGCTCCGCGCAGCCATTTGCCTGCGGCTTTGCTAACAAAATGGTGTGTAGGAAGGGTGTTGTGGAACCGTCGTCCGTCGAAATTTGGAGCGGAGCACATACGGTCTAATCGCTTGCCCTTGGGTGGAACGCCCAGCGCCTTAAAAACCTGCATGCTACCAAGATGCGCAGTCTCTCAATCAGGTCTAGTGGAATGATGTGCCATGTCGGGGTGGGTATTAGGCTGTCGTATTATTGGTCGGACACCGCGAGTCGTATGCCGTAAAGGTTTCTGTCTGTGCTACCGACTAGCAGCAGGTCACCTGCGACGACTGGTGCGCCATTAATCGACGCGTCGGATACAGCGAGTGACCAGTCGATATCGCCCGTGTCCGGGTCGAGTGCAAAGACCTTCCCTCCGGACGTACCCACATAAATGGCCCCACTGGCGTCCTGGACAGGTCCCCCATAGGTCAGTCCTTCTGTCTTTGTGGTCCAAAGTATGGCGCCAGTAGCAATATCCACCTTGGTAACAAACTTAGATGTCGAGATGACGTAGAGATTACCGTCATCTCCAATCAATGGAGCGCCCCATAGCTGCCCTTGGACATCCGCATCCCACGTGGTCGTTCCATTTTGTCCGAGCGCATAAAGCCGCCCATCATTCGAGCCGATATATGCCGTACCGTCGGCACCGATAACGGGCCAACCTAGGACTTCCCCTCCTGTTTCTACTTGCCAGACGATAGAGCCTTCCTTGATCGCATATACGAAGTCATCTTTACAGCCCACGATAACGGTTCCGTCTGGAGCGACCGCAGGACTGGAAAAGACTTGGGCAGGAAGATTGAGCTGCCATAGTTGCGAACCTGAAGAGGTATCCATCGCCCGAATACTGCCTCCGAAGACCGGTGCGTACAGGGTGCTGCCAAGAATACGAACTTGACCACCAAGGGGTGAACCAAAGTCAGAAGACCATTGAACGGAGCCACCATTGGCGGAAAGGGCATACAGCAGACCGTTACCCCCACCGGCAAATATACGGTCAGTCGCTGCATCGTAGACCGGTCCTTGGGTTACATTACCGCCAATGTCTTGTGACCAGATTTCCGTACCGGTATCTGGTGCGATTGCACGGATTCTGGAGTTGTGATTACCGATAACGATATTACCGTCGGACAGCACAGCGGCTGATCCCCAGATCTCACCGAGTGTTTCATGCGTCCATACGTTGCGGCTGTAGACGGTGGCATTACCGCTTACCTCTGTCTGTAAGCCTAGCGTGTCTTCAGCGAGGTATTGAACAAAGATAGATTTCGGCAGGGTATCGGCTGTCACAAAGATATCTTCGAAGGGGACAGCAGCTTCGAAGGGTGGCTCGGTAAACTCAGCTACCTTCAGGCCGTTGATGCGGAAGTCTACCTTCTTGAGGGGCCCTACATCTTCCACGCTCATTGTCATTTTGAGTGGGCCATCCTCGAAGAACACTGCATCGCCGTCGCCAGGAGACACGGTTGCGATATCCGGAGGCGTGTTGTCGAACAGGATATCGACTTCTGCAGACGCGGATTGTCCGGCATCATCTGCCACCACCACACCAACGGTGTGGTTGCCGTCCGTGAATTGCGCGCTGTTCAGCATGTAGTTGTATGGCGGGACAATATCAGTATCCAGACGTATGCCGTCCACGAGGAATTCTACTCCGATAATTCGTGAACCGCCGGAGACAGTTGGCTCTACCGAGACTAATCCCGATAGGGATTGGGTGTCGAACTCGAGTGTAATCGTGAGATCCGAACTACTGGTGACAGTGTCATTGGTCTGAGCGTCATCGTCGTTGGTGGTGTCCGGTACTGCTCCTGCATCTTCACCGGTACCGTCGTCCGATTCGACGCTGCCTGCATCTTCGTCATCTGTTGGTTCATATCGTGGTTCCAGCTCTGAGCAGGCGAACACACTGAGGCATAGCGCCAACCAAGTACACTGCGTCAGTGAACTATTCATTCTTGTCTCCTGTATTGGAGGTCAGCGGCCCGCGTATGCGCGGGTACCACCATGGTAGTCTTATGTGTCGCTTGCGATTATTCAAGCGTGGCGGGTTGGGTGAGCCTTAGCGACTAAGGGATGGACTCGCATAGGGTGCGGTTTGGAACAACGCGTCACCGATCAGGAATCCGTCACTTTCAGTCACGAGAGGGATCCGAATCCCAGCGCTACGCATAGACACCGGGTCTGCCTGAACCGGAATAGATGTTAATCCTACATCCGCCAGTGACTTCAGCTCACCGGCGTCGGTAATACCGTCGCTGTTGAGGTCCTGCCAAATATTGAGCAGGCTGAAGTGGGAATCCTCGGCATCGACACGGCCGTCTCGGTTGGTATCGAGGGCAGCAAGGTGCTGGAAGCCATCACTGAATCGCTGGTCAACGTTGCCGAAGAGTTCGGTACCATCGTCGATACGCTGGTTGTTGTTCCGGTCGTACACGAGCAATCCGTCGTCGCTTCCGACCCAGGCTGTTGCTTGAGGATGGCGGGTGCCATAAAAGTCGAAGTTCACGCCACGATAAATCGATAACAGCTCAATTCCATCTCCGTCGAGGTCTACAACGATTGGGTCGCCTACGTTGCAGGGGATGAGTCTGAAAATCCGCACGGCCGCGAGTGCAAACTCCGCATCAATGCCATCCTTAATACCTTCCATGTAGTCGATGGTGGCTTGGTCATAGTGGAGTGCATGCTCGGAGGTCGGTGGTGAATAATCGTCACACAGCGGATTCTGTTCAGCGGCGGCAGGTACTTTACCCAACGCGCTGCTGCGTGAGGGGTCGAGCGCAGAATCGTCGATATTGCATAGCTCAATCGGGTTAGACATTGTGGGGTAATCTGCAGTTTCCCCTTGATCCGCAAGCCACGTATTGAATTCTGCGGCGAGGATCTGAGCACCCACGATAAGACCCTTCTCGTACGCGCTTTCTGGCACTGTGGGGTTCGTATTGCAGATGGACTGAAGCTTCATGTCCGACCGAACCATTACTTTGTATTGTTCGATGCCGCTGATAGCACCTTGCTCATACCAGAATTCCGCTTCTTCGTCGGAGCCCTCATCGGAAGTCTCTTCGTCCGTCGTTTCGGTATCAGTACCTTCCGTGTTCTCTGGGTTCTGTTCGGTAGCTGCGTCTGGATTGGCGGGGGGCGGTGTGTTGACCAATGCGTCGCTAAGCTGCGAATACATTTCGATTTTCGCTAGCTCCAGCATGAAATCGCAATTGCCTTGGGTCTGATTGTCGAACCCATTGTCATAAAACTGAACGAACGGACAATCGTTAGGCTGTTCTTCGGATACCGAATATTCATCCGTTAGACCACTAGAGTCGTAGTCCACGATCCCGTTGTTCGCCAACACAATATCGACTTCGTCAAGGAAGGATGTTTGTCCGAGGTCCAAGCCAGCCTCGATAACGGTGCGGAGAAAGTCGACGCGTTCGAGTTCTTCCGGCGACAAGTCGTCCGCTGTGACTGGTGGGTCGTTGTTTTCTTCGCCTGTGGGAGGGGTTTCTGGAGTGGGGGCAATCGGCTCCTCATCAATGGGTCCAGTGACCGGAGTATTTGTGATGGTCGCCGTGGTGCCGTCCGGGCAATCCAACTGACTGGTGCCATCGCCGTTATCCGTCAGTTTGCAATACTCATCCAGGTTTAGGTTCGAGTCGGGAAGCTGCGCAGTCGTTCCATCGGGGCACACCAACGTGGCAGAACCGAGGTTGTCTTCTTCTACTGTGCATGTCTCGATGCCGGTGCGGTCGCATGATGCGGCGATACTACATACCGCGGTCAGCAGGACGAATTGCCGAATGTTCGATGCTAGCTTCATGTAACTCTCCCATATTCTGTACGGCTAGATTTGCGATTGTTCGTCGCGATTGTCAAGTGTTTCGGCGGGTTTACGAATGCATTTCACCCTCGCGCTTGGTGAGATGATAGTCATCGGCGGATAGATGCATTGGGCAAGCACGGGCCCGATGAACGAGTCCAATATCATTGGGCTGCGCTCGATGACCGGGCGAGTGATTGCCTAACCAGTCTTTATCATTGAGCTTTAGGTTGGCTTTAGTAGGTTAAGGTACCCTGATTGCAATTGGGAACGGAGCTGTCGCAGAAGCTAAACTGGTTAAAGTT
>PKDL01000148.1 GCA_002863065.1 Pseudomonadota bacterium | reverse complement strand
TGGCTACATCGAGATGACTGGGATTTTCCAAGGCAAAAAGGGCGCTGTGTACAACACAGCCGAATATATTCTTCCTGGCAGCGTTTCCATTCGGTTCGACGTTCTGACTGGCGGCGGTAGTGGTTCAGGAGCGGATGGATTCGCCATGACCATAGTAGAAACGGACGATACCTCCGACCTACCGACATTACTCAACGCAGCAAAATCTGGTGGTGGATTGGCATATGCATCACAGGGTAGCTATGGCAATCCGGTGGAATTTGAAGCATTCACGGTGGAGATCGACACGTGGTACAACGTCTATAATGGCAACAATGAATTTCATACCGATCCAACTCAAGACGACCACGTAGAACTCACACTGAATCTGGATGCAGGGAACTCAATTGCGTACACATCCGCCGGTGAAATTGAGGACCAGGCCTGGCACACCATTCGAGTTGATGTGGTCGGGACTGAGGTGAAGGTGTGGCTAGATGGGGTACTGAAGGTAGAGCAAGACGTACCGGCGTTAAACTTTCGTGGCGGCTACATCGTGTTCTCTGGGTCGACCGGTTATTACACGAACTACCATCGCTTTGAGAATCTGGAGATTATTCATGATTGCAAAGCGTCGCCTGGCTCTGGAAATCAGTGATACCAGGACACCCCCCGTTGGTATTTTTTCTGCATCTTGCGGCGACCACTTCGTAGCTTCCCGTGCATAGCAGCCAGTGAGTCGATGCATTTGCATTGCGTTTGCGTATGGCTCTGATAGTGAGCCGGTGAGATCATGATAGTGCGCGCCAGAAAATCTATGCATAGCGTCTTCCTCGTGCTTTGGGCCTTGGCAATGCTTTGCCCTCAGTCGAGTCATGGGCTGCCGCCAGTACGTAGTCTAGTACCGTGGGACAGCGTGCAGGGAGACGATGAGCAGAGCTCCGAGCTCGATCCGTATCGGATGGAGTGGAGTGTTTTTCCTGAGGTGTCTTATAGCACCGACGACGGATTTTTCTTTGGTGCCATGGGGGTAGTGGCTGACTACCACCCGGAATATTACCCGTACCAATGGCGATTTGAAGGTCAGTCAAGCGTCTCTATTCGTCCGGATGGCAAAGGAAATACGGAATTTCCGACGCATGATCATTATCTGGAGTTTGATCTCCCAAATATTGTCAACGGCGTGCGAATGCGATTTCGAGTCGCATTTCAGAGGGAGCTTCGCCGGTATCGAGGGTTTGGAAACCGGGCGCGTCCCGTTCCCTTGGATGTGAGTGACCGAGTTGGGCAGTATCGGTTTTCTTCTCCATTATTCCGTTGGAACACACGTACTCCTGTGACTAGTAAACTGTTTTTTATCACGCAGTTTGGTTACCAATACGTCTGGTCAAAGGTCTTTTCTGGAAGCCGACTTTTAGATGATTCTGAGGGGCGGAATGGGAGCTTCGTCCAGAGCGTCATTCACGGATTGGACCCTCATCATTTACTCACCGCCGCCATGGGGTTTGAGTACGATTCACGCAACCACGAAACGTATCCATCTGCAGGGATGTTGCATACGTTTCAGGTACTAGGTGGCATGGATGTGAACGCGTCATTCGGCTACGGGATAGCATCGGCACAAAGTCGATTTTATGTGTCGCTCTACCCACAGTATCTAGTGTTAGCCATACGGGCGGCGGTGGATATGGCATTCGGTCAAACCCCTGTGTATTCGCTACCCGTACTTGGGGGAGAGCAGGTGCTTCGAGGGGTACCAGAAGGCTTCTACCATGGGACGGTGCGAGTCCTTGCGTCCGCAGAATTTCGGTCCATGTTTTGGCACTTTAATCTCTGGAAGCATCGCTTCAAATTTGGCCTCGCAGCTTTTTTCGATTCAGGGCGGGTGTTCGCCGATTATTCCGCAAAACCAATACCTGATGGGGACAAGGTAGGGATCCGATTCGGTACTGGCGGAGGGATTCGGCTCGGCTGGGGAGAATCTCTCGTCTTCCGATTCGATGCCGCTTGGTCTCCAGACGACATTGGATTCTATGCAGGTGTGGGCCAGTCATTTTGACCAATGCGATGCGTAGTTGGACTTGGTACTGGTTACGTCGCATCATGCGTTGGTTTGGCATGCTGGGCTGCTTGCTAGTGACTTTGCATGCTACGGGCAAAATCCGGGCACCAGACCTGCCGACCATTGCCCCTGACGTGGAGCTGAGAACCGTCCAGGGCGAAAGGCTTCAGTTGTCATCGCTCCGCGGCCGGAAGGTCGTACTAAATTTTTGGGCGACATGGTGCACTCCATGCAGGCTAGAAATGCCCGCAATTCGCCGGTTCCACGATTTATACCCGGAGATTGAAGTCATTAGCATCACGGCGGATGGGTCAATCCGACAGCTTATGCAAGCGGTTGAAGAGCTGGAGATGACGTGGACTGTCAGTGTTCCCAATTCTGATGCATTGCGTGCCTACGGGATTACTTCATATCCAACGACCGTAGTAATTGATGAAGCGGGTCGTATCACTGCAGCCCATGCCGGTCTTCTGACTGACCCTCAACTATTCTGGCTGGCGTGGTAGCAAAGATGGCATCGGGCGTTGAAATTCATTGTCAGAAAGCCTGTCGTCCCGCTAACCTCCCGCCACTATGAGCATATCACTTACCGATAGTCGGGAGCGTAGTAGCATTTCCGCGTGTCAGCAGCGGCACGATAAGCTGGAAAAGCGTCTAGCTAAGCAGATGGCTCAGCTAAATACGAAGTTGCATCTTTACGGTCCTGGTGACCGGATCATGGTTGGCATTAGCGGTGGCAAGGATAGCTATACGATGCTGCACCTGCTCCGTAGAGCGCAACGAATCGCACCGTTCAAATTTGAGATCTTGGCGTTTCATCTCGACCAGGGTCATCCGGGATTTCCAGTTGAAACGATCGATTCGTATTTGAAGTCAACCGGGGTGGATTATGAGATAGAGCATCGAGATACCTACAGCATTGTGGAATCGAAACTGGAGCCAGGTGCAACGCCATGCTCACTTTGCTCTCGTTTACGTCGAGCTATTTTGTATGATGCCGCAGTACGTCATGGCTGTAACAAACTTGCCCTTGGTCACCATCGCGAAGACCTCATACACACCACGTTACTGAATCTATTTTATTCGGGCATGTTGGCTACCATGCCGCCGAAGCTGCGGTCCGACGATGGACGCATGATAGTGATTCGACCATTGGCAGCATGCGATGAGAAAGAGATTATTGAATTTTCGAGTCTACAGCAGTTTCCTATCGTCCCATGCATGCTGTGCGGTCGAGGGAAGGATCTAAAGCGAGAGCGAGTCGCTCAGCTGGTGGATTCCCTTGAGGCTGAAATTCCCGATATACGTCGGAGTATCCTCGCCGCGCTCGGGAACGTTCGACCCTCTCATCTGCTCGATACTGAGCTCTTTGACCATCAAGATGTATAGCGCCTATTTCTAGGATCACATCTCTCGTTAGGTGCAGTAGGTCGGCGGCTACCGAGAGCTCGGGTTACGATCGATGCCTATCATCTGTGGGTGTATACCGTTTTTTTGACAGGCTAGACTCGAGAGACGGCCAATGCCCATTGCGCTAGTTGGGACTCAACTTGTGTTTTGTCCATATTTGGTGCGAAGACGCGGTCTTTTTGCCAGATAGCCCGCAGTTGTTCCTGACTTTCCCAAATACCGGCACCCAATCCACCGAGCAAGGCAGCTCCGAGCGCAGTGGTTTCGATCATTGTTGGGCGTATACATGGAATCTGAAGTATGTCTGCTTGAAACTGCATAAGGAGGTTGTTCCGACATGCTCCACCATCGACTCGCAAGCCAGTAAGTGGACTCCCGAGATCGTCCGCCATTGCACGAAGTATGTCTGCGATTTGGAGGGCTATACCGTCTAGCACCGCTCGAGCCATGTGCGCCCGTGTCGTACCTCGTGTGATACCGAAAAAGGCACCCCGTGCGTCTTGTCGCCAATGCGGAGCGCCAAGGCCGGCCAATGCAGGTACGAATGTCACTCCACCGCTGTCTGGTACAGATGCCGCTAGGGCCTCCACTTCTGCGGCGTCACCAATGAGTCCCAGTCCATCGCGCAGCCACTGGACGGCGGCGCCTGCGATGAACGCGCTACCTTCGAGGACGTATGTTGTCTCGTCATTGAGGCGCCATCCAACGGTCGTGAGCATACCGTGCTGACTCCGAACCGGCGTATTACCGGTATTCACAAGCAAGAAGGCTCCCGTACCGTAGGTACACTTGGCTTCACCTCGACCGAAGCATGCTTGGCCAAATAATGCGGATTGTTGGTCTCCAGCCATACCCGAAATGGGGATACCGTCCGGTAACCCAGGGACTCCAGATGTACGAGCGTAGATTTCCGCATTGCCTCGCACTTCTGGGAGTAGTTCTCGAGGCACGTTCAGTATGTTCAGAAGTTCATCATCCCATTTCATCGTATGGAGATTGAATAATAGGGTTCGAGAGGCGTTGGAGACATCGGTCACATGGACTTTTTTCTCGCCAGATAGTCGCCATACAAGAAATGTGTCGACGGTTCCAAATGCGAGTTCCTCCGCCCGCTCTCGGGCACCGTCGACATGGTCGAGAATCCAAGCGACTTTGGTGCCAGAAAAATAGGCATCTAATACGAGCCCCGTCTTTTTTGAGAACGTCTCTGTGTGTCCCGCCGCTTTTAATGCGTCGCTGGCACTTGCCGTTCTGCGGCATTGCCAAACGATGGCATTGAAAATTGGCTGATTTGTCGCTCGGTCCCATACGAGGGTTGTTTCGCGTTGGTTCGTAATACCGATCGCACCGATGGATTCACCACTGACATTCGCGTTGGTAAGGGCCTTGGCAATGGTTTCTGTGACCGACGACCAAATGTCTTCTGGATTGTGTTCGACCCAACCCGGTTGGGGATAGATCTGAGGAAATTCTGTGTTGGCTTTACCCAGTATGTCTAGATTCTTCGAGAGTATGACGACCGTGGTTCCCGTAGTCCCCTGGTCGATAGCCATTACATTTTCCGACATCGCTTCTTTTCCTTGCTGCGTTTTAGGTTCCCGGAGCGTGGCCTTGGAGTATCCGTTCTGTCAAATCCACGACGCCTATGGTCAAATCTGAAGCATGGACGATGAAAGTAAAAAAAAGCAGCAGACGGTAAATATCCATGTACAGCTTGATGAGGATGTAGCTCAGGGAGCCTACTCCAACCTCATCATGATAAATCACAACGAAACAGAGTTTGTGCTCGACTTCGTTTATGTGCAGCCTCAGCAGCCAAAAGCAAAAGTACGCTCACGCATCATTTGCAGCCCGAGACATGCACGACAACTTTTGGGTGCTTTGAACGAGAACATCAAAAGGTACGAATCGAAACATGGGCCGATTCCGATGCCTGTGCCACAAACGAAAAAGATCATTCACTGAGTGTTATTTTCAGTTCGGTCGGATTCAAATGTATCGAATATGGTTTGAGCAACTGCCTGGCTTATTCCACGAACCTGCGAGAGTTCGTCTGCACTTGCGAGCTTCACTTTCTTCAGTGAACCAAAGTGTCTCAACAGCGCATTTCGACGCCCTGGTCCAATGCCCGGTATGTCATCTAACGATGATGTCAGACGACGTTTTCGGCGGGTATTCCGATGGAAGGTAATGGCAAAGCGATGAGCTTCGTCTCGAAGTCGGGCTAATAAATACAATGGCGCGCTGTTTTGTCGCAGCACAATGGGATCTTTTACGCCGGGTACGAATACTCGCTCGGGGCTGCGGTCCATGTCGTCACCACTTTGACCTTCAAGTAAACGTGATTTGGCTAAGCTCACGAGGTCTACATCACGCACATTCAGGTCCAGAAAGACCTCACGAACCATCCGTAGTTGTCCTTTCCCTCCATCGATAACCACCAGGTCTGGAATATCCCAATTACCTTCTAGAGAGCGTTTGAATCGCCGTGTGAGAGTTTCTTTCATCATTAGAAAGTCATCGGGGGTGCTTTGCGTTCGAATGTGAAATCGTCGGTATTCGCTTTTATCTGGTTCGCCATCGATGAAGACCACCATACTCGCGACGGGATCAGTCCCCTGGACATTCGATATGTCGAAACATTCGATGCGTTCCGGGAATTTTGTGAGCCTAAGGCGGCGTTGAAGCTCACCCAGAACTTCCCGCTGTCGTTTTTGTCGGCCTTGGTCTAGTTTTAGTGAACTACTTGCATTGGCCTCGGCTAGCTCGACCATTCGTCGCCGCTCGCCGCGCTGTGGCACCTTCAATTGCACGCGACTTCCAAGTCTATCGCTAAGCCAATCCGCAAGGGTCGTCATATCTTCGGTATGTGTCGAGAGTAGAACTTCCTTGGGTACACTTGTGCGGTCTAAGTAATACTGTTCGACGAATTGTCCGAGAAGGACATCATTCGGCGCTTCATTTTTACCGAGCTTGAACGCTTGGGCTCGCTTGATTCGGCCGCCGCGCACTTCCTGCACGTGCACCGCAGCATACGGACCCTCTCGACCGACACCGAATACGTCCAAATCTGTCATTCTGTTCATGACGACGGCTTGGCGTTGTAGTGACGCCTCTACCGCTTTTGCTTGATCGCGAAGCGTAGCCGCTTGCTCAAAATCCATATTTGTCGCGGCGTCTGCCATACGCTCTCGTAAATGGTCGACCAATTGGTCTCCGCGGCCATCCAGAAATAATGAGACCTGCCGCACATTCTCAGCGTACGACTCCGGCGACACGTCCAGAACGCACGGCGCATCACAGCGCTTGATTTGGTACTCAAGACACGGCCGAGACCGATTTTTGAAGTCGTTGTCCCTGCAGGTGCGTAGTTTGAAGTAGCGGTTGGTTTGTCGGAGTGTTTGTCGTGCCATACTCGCCGATGCATAGGGACCAAAATACTTCGCACCGTCTTTCCGTCGCTTTCGTACGACCTCCAACCTCGGATACGGGTGTTCATTACCGATACGGAGGTTGAGGAAGTTTTTGTCGTCTTTGAGCTTGATGTTGAATCGCGGTTGATGGGTCTTTATCAGCTCATTTTCTACGAGTAGTGCTTCCTTTGCCGTGCGAGTTAGGACGACTTCAATATCACCCAGGACGTGGTCGAGGAGGTGTACGAAAAATCGCTCATCACCGCCGGATCGCGCGAAGTATGAGCGAAGACGGGATCGAAGATTGGCAGCTTTTCCGACATATACGATCTCGCCGGCCTTGTCCTTCATCAAATATACCCCAGGCGTGGTGGGATATTCGGACAACCGCTCACGAATCGGGATTTCCCTCGTTTGGTTGCTCTCGTTGGGTGTTGAATCGTTTGTCCCCATACCTACAGGCTACTTGTGGCTGATTTAGACGCAACTCAGTTGTGCTTATGAAGCATTCATCAGACAGTCTAGCTCATGCAGCACATGGTTTTTGCATATGGTTCGCTTATCGCTACTCCCGAATATTCGGAGTCTGTGGTCGACAAAACCCCGGCGGTCCTCAAGGGCTACCGTCGTGAATTCAATAAGCGTAGTCCCGGGCGTGGTTGTCCTCGATCGCAAGCATATGCGGTATTTGACGATGTGCCCGAGGGCTACCTGACTGATTCTTGGGCGTTCTCACTCGCAGTAGGCACGGTACAATCAGCGCAGGACGTAATTTACGGTGTGGCGCTCGCGTATGAACCGTCTAACTGGGCCGAGGTGATTCGAGCGATGGACCGGCGCGAGGGATATGATCCCAGAGGAGAGCGAGCGACATTGGGGTACCTTCGAACGGAGGTCCGCCTCAGCATGGAATGTACTGAGGTACTGGCGACGACCTATCTCTCTAACCCGGGAGGGGTCTTTGATCTTCCGGAGAGCACATCATTGGATGTTCGAGCGCGTATCTTGATTAATGGGACGCCTCGAGCCGGCAGTCCGCTGTCTCGTGATTTGAAGGTGAGGGGAATAGAATACTTGGAGCAATTGCGGCAGCAGCTACGATTCGTTGGGCATATCGATGCATTGCTGGAAGCACAAGCGGAGGCGGTGCTTGCATATGATGGCCCGTGGGTCTCGCTGATAACGGCTCCATTGATTTCGCTCTAGGCTGTCAGCATTGGTTGTTTGCGAAAGACTAGTAGGTGATTATTTGCCGGCATGGCATGGCATTCACTGAGCGACAATCCTTCGGGCTTTGCTTGTTCAATTATGGACTCGACGTCTCTGACGCCCCATTGCGCATTTTGCGACTGAAGCGACGCGTGAAACTGTTCATTGCTCTCCGACATTCGGCCTTGAAATCGGTAGGGCCCGTACGTCACTAAGGCAGCTCCGGCAACCAGATGGCGGCCAGCACCGCGCAGCAAACCACATGTTGCCTCCCAGGGAGCGATATGAATCATATTGGCATTAAAAATACCCTGTATTGGACGGGGTACGTCGGAAAGCTCCCAGTCATCCGCTGCAGCATCGATTCGTACCGGCGCAAGGAAATTCTTCCGGTCCGATTCTGCGTGCCAAGCGCAAATGCTGTCTAACGCTTGGTCCTGTACATCGGATGGCTGCCATTGAAGATGAGGTAGTCGGTTAGCGAAATAGGCGGCATGCATCCCTGTGCCAGACGCGATCTCCAGTATCAGTCCAGGGGCGTCGAATACATTTTTCAGCACCGCTGCTATGTGCGGCTGGTTTCGTTCGCATGCGCCAGAGTAGAGCTTCATCACTATCTCCTTCATTCTTCAGCGGTTCCGTTTGAACGGGTCTACCGGTTGGCTCGTAGAGTGATATACCTTCTTCCGTAATGGGACACGAACAGAACCCACGCGACGCTCCGCGTCACCGACTGTCACACGCTATACAGCAGCGCATTGCCAAAAAAACCATCATGCAATCGTTGGGTGGTGTATTGTTGCTCGTCGTTACCGTCTTTACTCTGACGGGTCGATGCGCGGAAAACCCAAATGCGCTGCGTCGACTGCAAACACCAGTCAAGTCAGCGAGTGCCGACTGGGTCAAGCTGTCCGTAGATATTAACGGTTTTCGCGTCCCTTTTGTTCTTTCCGTGCCGTTGGAAGCCGCTCAAGAAGGTGCTGCTTTGCCAGAAGGTCTCATCGTGAATGGCCTTGAAGAGATACCTGTTGGCGTACGGCGGACATCGACTGGATTTGAAGTACCAATGTTGTGGCTCGGTGCCACCCTGACTGCGACCTGGGTTGGTGATGAGGAGGTTGAAGGAGAGTGGCGCCGACGGCTATCCGATGGGTCGTTCGCGGTGACTCAACTCACAGGTTTTCGGATACCTGACGCATTACCCGAACGTCGGTATCCAGTGGCACCCGCCATTCCAGCTGCTGAGCCCACACGACAGCCGCTTCCGACACGTTATGCTGTTACCGTCGGTGGTGCGACCGGTGTTCTTCGATACCGCAAGTCCACGACGCATGCCATCGATGCGACGGTGTATGTTGCGGGTAGAAGTTATGGTGCGTTAGCTGGTTCATTGCATGGGCGGTTTCTACAAGCGTCTCATTTTGATGGACGAGAAGCCACGCTCCTTCAAGCGACGTGCAGCGAGGACGGTATGACGCTTCAGGGCTTTATTTCCATCAACGGAGACGTACTGTCGTTTACGGGAAAACGGCTCGAGCAGCGGTTGAGCGTGCCGCAGCAGCAACGACTGACTGAGGTGGAACAAGACCAGCTGAAGATATCTTCAGCTACTCCAGCTGTCGTATGGCATACATCGACGCTCAACGCGGATAGCCATCGTGTAGCTCGTGGGCTGGCAGAGCTGCTGAAACCCTACGCCTCATCCGTGCACTTACACGTCTATTTGCACGAGCCAGCAGAAGGATCCCAAGCAAGACGTTCTGCTTGGTTGACTTATTACGGACTGAACGCCGACGTGACACGCTTGGACACACCAAATGACAAATCCGGCACGTATTCTGCGATAGCCTTTGTCCGTGCGGATGGCAGCATCCATTCGGCCTATCAGGGAAGCCATGGTCCAGACACTGGTGGCAGCTACCGGAAGCTTATTGATCGTTGGGCAGATGAGATTCGTTCGATCAGTGGGGCTGTAGCCACGCCGAATGAGCACTAGCGTACGGCTCACGCGTTACGATGAAGTTCGATACGGCGTTTGCCGGATAAACAGGCTACAGTGAGCCACATGAGACCAGCCGCAATGAGCGGCTTGGACGGCGAAATCTCGACACAGGAGCTGTGTATGGATGATATTAGTCGGCGCGAGAAGAAGCGTATCACCTCGAAGGGAGTCCGTGCACTTCGTACTCAGCCAGGTTGGGACCCCGCTAATTATCGGTCGCCAGACCCTCAGGATGCACTTCAATCACTTGCTGCTGCAGGCGCGCAACATCGCGCATATGCTGATGCGAGTGATTGTTCCATGTGTCAAGCTGAACGGCAGCGCACGAAAGACGATACTGCTCTCTGTGAAGTGCACCTTCTGGAAGCTCTCGGACTCTAGCTGGCCAGCGGGTTCCTGCACGTAAACTATCAACATGCGTAACTTCGTCTTGCTCAACTGGTCAGCATCGTGCTATGACGGCGCCGCCGGAAAATGCAGTAGAGCTTTTCGGCAGAAAAAACAAAAGATTACGCACACTTTCCGTATGGAAGCTCCGTGCTCATTCCACAAGGGTCGATCGACCTGCCTGGGTGGGTGTTCCAGGAAGGTGGACGACAAACGGAGAACACATGAGTTCCTCAATTTCTATGCGCGACCTGCTCGAAGCAGGTGTTCACTTTGGTCACCAGACATCTCGTTGGAATCCCAAAATGGCTCCGTATATTTACGGCGACCGGGATGGTGTCCATATTATCAACCTAGGTAAGACACTACGCTTGCTCCGCGACGCGATGAATTTTATTTCTCGCACGGTAGCTGGAGGCGGCGATGTGCTCTTCATCGGTACAAAACGACAAGCTCAAGAGGTGATTACGGAAGAAGCCGAACGCTGCGGCATGCCCTCGATAACAAATCGATGGCTTGGCGGTATGCTCACGAACTTCACGACCATCCGGAAAAGCATCGAGCGATTAGAGGAAGTCGAGAAACACCTATCAGAGGGCCAGGTCGAGCGGCTGACGAAAAAAGAGATCATCATGTTTGAGCGGGAGCGTGACAAGCTGCTCAAAAACCTCGGTGGTATTCGAAAGATGGAGAAGCTACCGGCAGCAGTATTCATCGTCGACCCGCATCGCGAAAAAATTGCGGTCAAAGAAGCGCGTCGCTTGAACATCCCTATTATCGCGCTCTGTGACACGAACTGTAACCCCGACGAAGCAGATTACCCGATTCCCGGTAATGATGACGCAATACGAGCCATTCGTCTGTTCGCTGCGGGTATTGCAGATACGGTTCTCACATCAACGACCGTGGCGAGTAAGCAGATGGTCGATGGATTCCAGCAAACATTCACCGCGGAAGGCGACACTGTGACTGCAACTTCATCAGATGAAGCCCAGATCGATGTGGTTCGTCGAGGCACTAAGCCGGCGGCGACTGAAGAAGCTACCACGGAAGAAGCAGCTGAGTAATTGCGCCGCCTCGATCGAATCGAGCACTTAGGAGACAAAGATGAGTGTTGACGCCAAATTGGTGATGAAGCTTCGTCAGGCGACTGGCGCAGGGATCATGGATTGTAAGAAAGCTCTGTCGGAAAACGACGGAGATTTCGATAAAGCGGCCGAGTACCTTCAGATCAAAAAGAAGGCAAAGGCGGCAAAAAAGGCTGACCGTATTGCAGCTGAGGGCACGGTTCAGTCATACATCCACATGGGTGGTAAAATCGGTGTACTCGTCGAGATTAACTGTGAGACTGACTTCGCGGCAAAGTCCGAACCTTTCCAAGAGCTGTCTCGGGATATTGCGATGCATATCGCTGCGATGAGCCCGACTACGGTGAGTACGGATGAAATCGATCAACAAACGATTGAGTCGCAGCGTGCCATCTTTGTGGCCCAAGTCATCGAAGAAGGTAAACCGGAAAATATCGCGTCCCGCATCGTAGACGGAAAAATTACGAAGTGGATGAAAGAGGGTGCATTGCTCGAGCAAAAGTTCGTCAAAGAGCCATCCAAAACCATCAAGGAGCACTTACTAGCGGTCTCCGGCGATATCGGGGAAAAGCTGTCTATCCGCCGCTTTGTTCGTTATGAGCTGGGTGAAGGCCTTGAGAAGCGCCAGGATAATCTGGCCGACGAGGTTGCTGCTACTATCGCCGGCGGCTAAGCGCCGATGTCTAAACCTGCCTACAAGCGCGTCCTTCTCAAGCTGTCGGGTGAAGCCCTCAGTGGTTCTGAGCCCTTTGGGATCCATCACCCGACCCTGCAAAATATTGCAGCCCAAGTCCGTGAGATTCATGAAGCTGGGGTTGAGCTGGGTATTGTTATCGGCGGTGGCAATATCTTCCGAGGTATTGCCGGGTCGACCCAAGGCATGGACCGCGCATCTGCTGACTACATGGGCATGATCGCAACGGTGATAAACACTCTTGCGTTCCAAGATGCACTTGAAAAGATCGGTGTGCACACGCGGGTAATGACCGCTATCAAAATGGAACAAGTTGCTGAGGTTTACATTCGTCGACGAGCGGTTCGACATCTGGAAAAAGGTCGAGTGGTGATTTTTGGTGCTGGTACCGGAAATCCATACTTTACTACCGACACCACAGCCGCCTTACGCTCCATGGAAATAAATGCTGATGTGATTCTCAAGGCAACCAAGGTCGACGGCGTATACGACAAAGATCCGATGACACATGAGGATGCTGTCAAATTTGAACGAGTCAGTTACTTGCAAGTGCTTGAGCATGGGCTACATGTGATGGACTCAGCTGCAATCAGTCTCTGTATGGATAATAACATGCCAATCGTTGTATTTAACCTCAACACTGACGGTAATATCCGACGGGTGATCTTTGGCGAGACAGTTGGAACGACGGTATCTATAAATCCTGAATAGTCTGACAGTCCCGATTAAGCGAGAAGAGGCGATAGTGAACGACGAAGTCAAAGAGATACTGGATGATTGCACGGTCAGTATGGAAAAGGCCTTGGATGCCTTCCGGCGCGAACTTTCCCGGGTACGTACTGGTCGCGCGAATACCACCGTGCTGGATGGTATTCGAGTGGAGTATTATGGCAGCCTGACGCCACTAAATCAGGTGGCAGCGCTCACTGTGGCGGACCCCAGGTTGATTACCGTGAAGCCATGGGACAAGAATCTTCTTGGTGCGATTGAAAAATCCATCATTGCCTCGGACGTCGGTCTGACTCCCAGTAGCGATGGTGAGATTATCCGGCTGCCTATTCCCCCCCTTACTGGCGAACGTCGTAAAGAATTAG
>PKDL01000311.1 GCA_002863065.1 Pseudomonadota bacterium | reverse complement strand
TCGTCTTTGCCAGTGATCGCTTCAATCTTGGCTAAATGCACTGAGATGGGTTTTAGGCCACGTTGGACTAAGGCATCAGTGTCCATCGCGCTTTTGAAGAGCGCGCCAATTTTGTAGGTATCCGTTGACGACGGCTCGGTTGTATCGATAGAGGCCGCTGTTTCATCGATAATAGCGCGAACATCTTTTTTCGCTTTGTCTGCAAGGACCGTGAACATCCCATAATTTGAGCGGTCCGCAGGTATCGACGTCTTGGCGAGCCATTGGCCATTTACGAATCGGTACAGGTCATCCTGAGGACGTACGGTGCGGTCAAAATTCTGTAAAAATACGCCGGACGACAGCTGCTTTGAACTCGATGTTCCACACCCTGCAGTCAATGCAAGGCTGCAGATTGTCAGCGCGAATTGAATGTTATTCTTCATCAAAAAAGCCAACATGCGTTGTCTCTATCTCCTGCGTTTTTTATCCATTTTCTGCCCCAGCTTTGGGATGTATGATGCTCTATCACGCAGAGGCAAACTGCGCCACGGAACCACATCAGGTAGTAGGCTGAAGTCGTATTGCGTTCCGATTCTGTCGAGCGTAGTGTTCAATCCGCGGAGGTACGGTGTATGAGTGAGGCATGGCCTGATATTGCCGGTCTTACGCTCCTTACAGCGGCATACTGGTTTGTCGATTTGAGTTGCCGTCGAGGGGCCTTCACCAACGTCCTTCGTCGACTTGGCCTACAGTCGGTATCGTCCCTGGCAACCGTCACCTGCGGTATGTGCTTTGGCATCGCAATGCAGGTCCCTTGGTCCGCACTGACGGAGCATAGTGCAGTTCGCTTGGTCGCAAGCTTAGTATCCTGCATGCTCGCCTGGAAGGCTACTACCCGCGATATTGACCTCGTGCAGGGGGACTTCGCGCAGGGAAGTCGTATTTTACTGTCTACAGGGGTCATCGGTGTCGGATTTTCACCCGTCTTTCTTCCTTTGGTCGCCTGGCTTCTTTCCACTCCTTTCGCGACCTGGGAGCACCATGCAACGCTGCCAATGCGACTTCTCCAAGCGATTACGGCATGGGCGATACTCGGGCTGACGCCGTACGGCGCGACTGTCCATGTCTTATTTTGGTTCCTGTTGGTCATCCAGATATCTCACTATTTGATTTCCGCCGTGGCAAAGGCCTGGCTAGGCCCCAAGTGGTACTCTTGGATCACTGACAATCAGATGCACCATCTCGCGGCGAGCGCATACAGCTGGGGCTGGGCAAAGTTCTTACCTTGGGAGCGTTGGCGACGGGTAATTTCAGCCATACAGCGTGTGGAAAAACCCGCGCAATTGCTCGTGTTCGGTATTGAGGCCCTCGCTCCTCTGGCGTTACTTAGCCCCACGGCTGGCATTGTATTTTGTCTCGGATGGTCTGCTTTCCACCTTGGAGTATTTGGTCTTTCTGGTCTGTTATTTTGGGACTGGGTAGGAGCTAATATTGCCGTAGCTTTAGGTATCTGGACGCTCCCCACTGACGTGATATCGCCTGCGTTCGGTGTAGGAGCAGTCTGCACGGGTTTGATCTTTACCGTTGTATTTCCATTTCGCCACAAATTATGGAAGCCCATTCCGCTCGGCTGGTGGGATACCCCTTTCACGCAGCGCATTCATTGGTATGCCCATGGACAGAGCGGTAGGACGTATGGGGTATACGCCGATGTAATGTGCCCCCATGAACGCCTTTTTGGGAAGGTCGGTGGCTGCTTCTTTGCTCCGATACCGGTCGTTACCTATCACTTAGGCGAGGTATGGAAGCATGAACTCCGGGATGCAATTCGTGCGGCCGGACCCAATATGAGGCGATTGGACGCCGTACGTGAGCAGTTTGGTGTACTACCTCGGTCCGAAGCATTGTCAGTAAATCATGTGCAGTACCTACGCAGATTCTTCTATCGAATGAATGAAGGTGCGAGAAAGTCGGTGCTGCCTCCAATGTTACGTTGGATGAAGGCGCCCGGCGGGCAGGTGTTCTACTGGGGTGATTTACCTCCGTATCGAGGTCAAGAGCGCATCACTAGAGTCACACTTCACTACCGCGAGGAGTACTTCGATGGTGATAGTATTCATCGGTTATGCGACGAACAGGTCGCTGACATTCCCATAGATGCGTCTGCTGCACTAGTGGAGCCGGTCGAAGCACCAACACCAAGAGACATGGATGACTTCTTACTGTCGTTCGCGGCTGGTCGATTGATCGATCTGCCAAACTTTGTCGACGGCTATTTGCAATCTGATGACGGAAAGAGGCCACCCGCGTGAGCAATTCAACAAATCGGCGTATGCTCGGCCGCGTATGAAGCGACTCGTCTTTTTTATTGTATTCATCCTCGGACTTATTGTCGCGACACGGTATCTGCCAGTCGTTGAGTGGGCTAACGAAATCACTGAATCGCTTCGTAGCCTGGGTATCGTGGGCGCGAGCCTCTATGTACTTGGCTTTGGCGTCCTCGTGTCGATGTTCGTACCAGCGACACCCCTCAGTCTTCTCGCGGGTGCGACGTGGGGGTTGTATGACGGCACGATTATTATTGCCCTTGGATGCTCGTTGGCGACGACTATATCGGCCTCACTCGGTCGGACATGGCTCAGAGCGCCAGCCGAAGAACTCACAAAGAGATATTCCCTGCTGAGGGCGTTGGATAAAGCCTTCTCGACTGACGCGTTTCGCATGATTATTTTATTGCGGATGTCACCCATCCTTCCATTCGCAGTGAGTAATTATGGCCTGGGTACTACCGCGGCACCGATGTGGACCATTAGTCTTGGAACACTCATCGGTATCATCCCCGTTACATTGATGTGGGTGTATCTTGGAACGCTAGGTGAATCGGCACTACAGGGGGATTTGGCCGCTTCCCCCCTCCGCCTTGGCTCACTTGTGGCCGGCTTCCTCGCGACCGTAGTACTCGTCGGTTGGGTCGGTCGGCGGGCGAAGCATCTTCTCGACGCAGACACAGACGAGATAGAGTAGCGGCCCGTAGTGGACTACTTTGCGAAGAGCCCTTTGCGAAAATGAACATCCCAAAGTGGCGTACCGAAAACGACTCCATCCGCGCAGGATGTACCGAGTCCGGCGCACTCACGGACCAGCCACATGGTTTTCGTGTCGGGAAACCATCGGACCCCTTCCACTCGTGAGGTGGGGAGGTCAATTTCATGGACGATTAGTCCAGTCGCGTCCACCAATACGACTCCACGCCGATGAAATCCCGGTACGATAGCGAGGCCGGCTTCCGTGTAATCGAGTGCGGCTCCGTAGTCGGTATATAGTCGGCCATCTTCCCAATGAATAGGCTTAGATAGCTGTGGGTTACTACCATCTTCTCGTGTTGTGATGAGTATATTTGCAACCGTGGATGCAGGGGTATCGGGCGCATTGGGGCGAACTACAGCACACAAAAGCACCCATCTGGACGCATGCCATGCGAGGCCCTCAAATTCGAAGTAAAACGGCGGTTGGGCGACTGCCGCAGCTTGACGCTCGAGTTGTTCGATAAGGAACTTTTCAACTATGGGAATGTTATCCGTTCCATCACGGAGTACGACTCGCTGTGCATCGGTCTTGTAGGGGAACACTAGCCGTCCGTTGCGCTCGGTCAGGGCTTCTACTTCGCCATAGGCACCAGCCGTCCCTTCTCCTCCTAAAAGTGTGCCACTCAACCGTTCGCTATACGATATCAGTGGCGGTGGCGGGCCCTCACCAGACCATTCCGACACTTCGTCCACAGTCGCGTACGCTGGTCGTCCGTTGAGCATAACCGATGCGAGTCCAGACGCATTACTAACGCGGGGTAAAATGACTTGCTCCACGTAAACGCCCGGTGGCAGCTTCAAGGGCCCTTGGTTCGGCGATTCGTTCTGTGTTTCCGCAGTCATGCCCGTGGTAGCTCGGTCGCTAGATTGCTCTTCTTTTGTCTGATCTACTGCCTGAAGAACAACCTCTGCGGCCCCTATTCCAAGTGCGAGAATGATGACCGCGAATACGACTGACTTTTGCCCGCTCAAATAAGTTCTCCACGCATCGCAATGGGTTGAACCGCCACGAGAAGAGGGCTGGGTCGCGTCAGAGTGATTGACAAAACAAGCGCTCGTCTCTTCGGGAGACAATCAGTAGTCTACTCTAGTGACGTATCAGGTCTAGTCGTGCAAACCTTTGGTGGGTAGAGCAGGATGATAAATGCGAAGTCCAATACGCTGGTAAACCGTACCAATACGATAGCTTGAGATGTACTATTTGTCCGGAGATTGAGCGAATGAAATTGAGTGGTATCGCAAAGATACTCGCGGTGAACATAGGGCTATGGTTGCTGTTAGAACTTGGCGCGTTTGTCATCTTATTTCTGACTCCTCCCGAACCGGACCAGCGCGCTACGTCACGAGACTGGGTTTCACAAGCACAATTATCGTTTTCCGGTGGCCTATATACATGGGATGACTACTGCTTGTGGCGACTCAGCCCCGGGTACGAAACGCCGAATGAAGCACCAGCCAGATTTTGGGGAGACGGTCCCCTCCGCATTAATTCTCAGGGGATGCGCGGACCCGAACGCTCGGTAAAGAAGCCGGACGGGGTGAAGCGGATTTTGATCGTTGGCGGGTCACATCCGATGGGCATGTACGTCAACTATGCACAGACATACGGGGCTGTCATAGAACAGGAGCTCAATCGCCAAGGCGATGTGCGATGGCAAGTTCTCAATGCCGCTGCGCCAGGCCATACGAGTTTTCAGGTGCGGCGTTATCTTGAAAAGTACGCGCTGAAATACGCACCGGATATTGTGATCAGTGATGTTGGAGTGAATGATACCTTGCCTTTATCGGCTGAGTTCCCATTACCGGACCATGAAGTGAATACACCGCCAGCATGGGCGGTTCAGGCGCGACCTATTCTGGAAGTGTCTGCTGTTTATCGCTTGCTGCGGCGTTGGTTACAGCCGTCACCCGCACGTAGTCGGGCGAGTGCACAGGATAGTCGGTCGTACGGTGTACGAGTGCCTCGAGAAAAACACACAGATAACCTGAATGCCATGAAGACCTTGGCTAAAACTAATGGTTTCAACGTTTTATACTTAGGTCAGGTGTCTGTCGATCTTCAGAATTCTGGCAGATCGACGTGTGTTTATGCGGACACGGAGCACGAACCGCACGTGGATTTATGTGCGTTTTGGCAATCATATGGAGCTGATGCGGGTCGCTACTTTGCGGATCCGATACACGCCAATCCTGATGGACATGCCATGATCGCAGACAAGATTCTGTCAAAGCTACGTTCATTGGACTGGGTACAGCGGGAGGAGCAATGAGGCGTCGAATGGGCCTGTTTTCCGTCGTGTCGTGGGTACATTGGTGTCGGGTGGCGCGCACCGCAGTCATCGTTGGTTCTTTGCTGAGCTGTACTGGCGATGTTTCATCGATACAGACCTCGTCGATATCCGAGAGTGAGACGGCACGTATGCCCTCGAGTCCGGACGCGCTAGATGCGTCCGATAGAGAACCACTACCTACACCTCAAGACTTGGTTGCACCGCCAGAAGGGCAGGGGTTCCAAATGGGTATTGACACATTTGCGCCAGCAGGAACCGAAGTATGGAAGTGCTATGTGGCGGATATACCGATCGCAGCGGGGATATTTCATCAAGTAAAACACGTCGAGTCATTACAAAGTGCGGGTGTGCATCACATGGATGTTATGGCGCTCGGATTACTGGATTTGCCCATTGAGAATGGCATGCACGACTGTGATGCGCTTTACGCGGCTTACGCGGAGATGATGGAAGAGGGTATCTTCCTGTATGCAAGTCAGCTGGAACGAGAGGAGCTAACGCTTCCCGACGGTGTCGCCGCTGGCGTACCCAGTGGACTCAAGGTCATGGTTGAACTTCACTATGTGAACGCAACCCTTGAGGATAAAAATGTCTGGTCCCGTATCAATGCGTGGACCGTCCCGGACGAGGAAGTCGAGGAGGGCATTTGGGGCAGTGCAATTCGTGATGTGGATATCAATATTCCAGCTGGTACCGAAAACCATGTGGAGTGGACGCGGTGTGTCATGAACGAAGATATTGAACTCCTGTTTCTGTCATCTCACGTACACGAACTAAGCGAACGAGTGGATGTCTATCATTTTGATGGTACCGAGACTGGAGAGCTCTTTTATCAAAACTTTGATTGGCATCGACCGGAATTGAAGAAGTATGACCCCCCGATGGTCATCAAGAAGGGCGAAGGCTTCGAATTCCGCTGCAACTACAGAAACCCGTATGAGAGCACTGTACATTGGGGCTTTTCCGCCGCAGATGAGATGTGTCAGATAGCGATCGTGCATACGAAATTCGACTCAAGTATCCAGTGCGATATCGTCGATTCCGGTGCTTACTGAGATGTCATCGAGAGAGCTGCTTCAGACTGAATGAAACGAACTCATAGGATACGCCGAACGTCTGAGCCTACGCACAGACGCTTGCGACGCAGGGAAGGGAGCTAATCTAATTACCGGTAAGCGGTCCACCCGCGCTGTCGTCTGCCTGTACTTCAAGCCGTAGCCGCTGTAGGAGCGTCAAAGTGCGGACGACCTTGACGGCCAGAAGTGCGCAAGGAATAAGGGCCATACGCGCACCGATCATAAATAGCGCGCTGTCGGCATAGGCTTCCGGTGGCGGTGCTTCTTCTCCGATGACTTGGAACACTCCGATTGAATTCAATACCGACGCTCCAATCCACAATGTCCACCACCGGATAACAAGCGTTGGTGGCAGTGGACGTCTTGGTAGAGATGATGCTCGCCACAAATCCATCATTGCTTGGAAGGGCCAGAAGAAGTTGAGTACGGGAATAAAAAAGGCGAACATCACTTGCTGTTCGGAGTGACGTAGCTGCTTCGGTGCCCACTGCATGGCGTTTCTGTGCAGTAAGACCATCCAACGTACAAAAACGAATGCGGTGGCAAACCGCATGCCTAATTCGACGAGCCCGTGAGCATCGATCAAGGTTTGGATACGTACGACTGCTTCCTTATCGGATAGACCACTTTGGGCAAGCTGGTACTGCTCTGCTAGAAACCACACTCCGGGCAGCTGCAAGGCCGCCATAGTGGTCAGTAGGATGCGGTTCGTTTCTGAGAGCTGTTTGAGAGTCGATTGCATCATGATGTTCGTTGGTGCTTACTCCGTGCGTGCTACGACCGAGCAGTACCGCGACTTGCACGGTCCTACAAGGCTAATGGTGCGGCTGCGCAACGAAATCCATGTAAATCAGTGGCAACGTCAGGCCCTAAGGTGCTGTCACCGAAGATGCCGATCAGGCTGTCGCTACCATCACGCCATGAGCCCCCGCGTGCGCGACCCGGGCCGCCATCTGGTTCTTTGCCGTACCAGACATCAACCCACTCTTTTGCGTTTCCAGCCTGATTGATTGTGCCATATGGGCTTTGCACCTCCAGGTACGAATTGACAGGAACCATATTGTCTTCGAGGTCGAAAGCACTCTTACATTCATCATAGGCTGGCCCTCGAGAATAGTGAGCTTGCGAACAGTCGATTTCGTTGCCCCATGGGTAGGGGCGGCCGTCATCACCACGTACGGAGCGTTCCCATTCATGGTCCGTGGGGAGTCGTCTGTTTAGCCAACTGCAGTATGTCCGTGCGTCGAAGAAGCTCATCCAGTTCGCCGGATAATTCTGCCTGTCCGGATTGCATGCATTCGGTGTAATGGCTTCTATAGAGTCGCATAACGTCCACGTATCGAACCCGGTGCAGTGTCCTGCTTGGACGCAGACGTTGTAGTCAGCTGCTGATACTTCCGTTCGATCGAGACAGAAGACCTTTATTTCTATACGCCGATTGCCGGGGCCATAGGCGAATGATCCCCCCGGTATCAACACCATATCTTCTGGACAGGTCCACTCCGGAGTAGTCACGACACCCCGATTCTCATTTTGAGTTTCGGGTGGACTCTCTTCCTCTGTACGTCCGGCACTGTGCGTAGCGACTGTCTTTGGCCTTGTTGTATTGAGTTTCTCGCCGTCGTCACTCGCAGGAGAGGGGGCTGATGAACAATTCACCAGGAGAAGTAAGACCGAGATATGGCCGAAAACCCGGTCGGTTGTAAGGCGCCTCATGATCTTGAGAGTAACCCTTTTATCGGATTGACCTAGTCATTTTTTGTTGAACGAGACGTCCCGATATTCGATTGGTCGTTGCATTCACCGGTGGTGGCAGTCCGGACTCACCGGTGAGGAATACTTTCTGGTACCGTCCCTGCATGAGCACGCATCCAAAATATCGCGGTAAATTTCGGCAGGCTGACTCGGTGAGCGTCCGACTTTTAGTCTGCTTGTTGCCAGTATACTTCTCCTGTGATGACGCAGTAGTCGGTACGAGCGTTCCGCAAGACCAATCGGTAACTGACAGCACACAGGTGATTGATTCACTGACCCCACGGCCTAGCCGTACAGTGCCTGTTGCGCCATCCAATACGGCTAGCGTGCCTTGGGGAGGGATGAACCCTTCGTCACGTCAGTTGCCCGCAGTGATTGCGAATCGGGCTGGTAGTGCGCTCAATTGGGCATGGCATGAGCAAGGTGAGAGTGTCTTTGATGCCATAGTTTCAATCCCAGTGCAGCTGAGTGAGTCGAGTATTAGCAGTTTGAATGACGGCATTACGCATGCTGGTGTAAGTCTCGGCGCGTGGGAAGGTACCCAGCCCCCAATGATCGCCATTATGGTGCGCAATGCCACCGGCGATTTGCGGCTACGCGTGGAGTTTCATCCGGACCTCGACGTACTCGGAGATGACCTTGAGGTTAGGTGGGACAATTCACCCAGCATGAAATACCCACTGACGGAGGGTACCAACGGTTATGTGATTGCTGAATGGAATGAGCCACTAGTTCGCGATGACGCGATACTGCAAGTGCGGACCATCGGCAGTGTAGGAACAGATTGGTATGTAGTTCATTTTTCACATCAGACGTCGGCGCTGGATACCTATCTGTCCACGATTCCTGAAGGCTTCCTTGAAAATGATTCCGGCTGGTCGCTCCCCGATCCTGCATCCATTGCTGCCTCAGATAGCGGGGCCTATGCGGAGCTCGGAATACTTGGCCCCGGAGCGCCATACGCGCTATTCGAAAGTGCGTCAGACACCTTGTATAGTCCGCATGCAACACTGGGTGCGACCGCTGTGGGTAAAAGCCGAATATGGGGAGCCTCCATTCCTACAGTTCCATTGGAGCACCGGTATGAATGTCTCCCGGCACGGGACACATCTGAGGAGAGTAGTGCAGGCCTACCATCGGGTATGGGGTGGCATACGGTCCGAAATCAAGCCAAGTCCATTGTCAATAGCCTGGAGTTACGTCCAATACTAACCGCCCTGGGTCAAACCCAGCTATTACCTCCGCCCGCCCTCAATGGTGGGCAGCATGCGCATAGCCTCACAGACAGTGCGGTGTTTCGTTGGTTACATCCGGGGGAGTTAGCGGTAGCGCGGGAGCCTCAGCAAACGGAAATGGGAGGGGTGGCAGCGCAACGTATCCAGCATGTTTGGGTACTGGCAGATGATTCCGAGTCGCGATGTTTTGAAACGTGGTTCCACCCTTGCGTTCCTATCACGATCTCAGACTTCACATGCCCTGGTGTCGAGGTGGTTTTTTATGGGACGGATGCGCCCATTGGTGACGGCGACGAACTTGGGGTTGGTGGCACCCTACAAGGCCTGGGAAGTGTGACCCCTGGTGATGAAAACTGGGATGGATCCAGTGGTCTGAACATGGTGTTTGACTCAGGGCTCGATAAGTGGACTGCCACAATGTTATTACCACCGGGCACGTCAGGTACCTTTGCGATGTATGTAAAACGCTCGGATGGTACGGTGCTTTGGGAAAATGGACGGCGTGTATTAGAAACTACGGGAATTGATGGCCAACTCCACCAAATGCAATGGTTTGCTTATCAGTAGGCAAATGAGAATGCAGCCCATAAGTGGTGCAGCGCCGCGTTCGAAACGAGGGCTCAGCTTCGTGAACCTTCGCTGAGGTAGGCGCGATGAACTTGGCGTGCCTTCCTCGAGTCTTCGACTCGCGCCTGATACGTCACCGAGGCGGCTTTGAGCCGCGCCGAGAGGTCGCGGTCTCTGTCTAAAAAGTCTCGAGCCCAGCCACGTTCATTAGGGTGCGACTGCACGTGCTCTACGAGCGCTGCAATATCGGCCGCACGTTCCTCTAAGATGGCAGCGGCGCATGCATAGTCGGGTACATCTAAGGCCTCGGACAGTTTCTCTTGGCTGCTGACTAGCCGTATTTTTAAGTCGTCACTCACCCGCCGAGTGCCCTTTGATCCTCTTTTCTCAAGCTTTTTTCGGCCTCTGCCCAGGCCTCCCGCAATGGAACCAGGAGGTCGTGCGCTTCATCGATGTGTTTAGTGTCCAGCTCAGCCAAGGCTGTGATAAGCAACTCTTTGCAGTACATGTATAGATTGAGCAGATTTTCCGCCAACTCGGGTGAATGCTTCGCGTCGAGTGACGTCATCAATTCCCCGAGTATATCATGCGCGCTGCCAAGTAATTCACCCGCTTTCTCGATGCGGTTTTCTTCAATCGAGAGCTTGCTTTGACGCAATCTTTGCAAGAGGCCGTCATAGAGCATGACTAGAAGTTCACCAGGGGTCGCAGTGAGCACCCGTGTTTTTAAGTATTGCATCTGTGGATTTTTATACATGCGGCCTCTACAGCATATTAAAATTGCGATTCGAAGTACGCCCCACTTGAGCGGCTCCCTTACTTAGTTACCTAAACAATCCCTGATAATGAGGATTGCTGTTGTTGGATCAGGCTTAGCGCACTTTCCATAGCGGTAAATTGGCGCATGAGCTGAGTGCGATATTTGGTCAGTCGCTGCTCCATGGATTCGACGCGTTTGTCTATTGCTTTTATCGACATATTGATTCCGTCCACTCGCGCCGAGAGTATCCCGTCGGTCTGGGTGAACGGCTTTAGAGTCGAGACCAGCATGTCAGCAATCCCATCGTCCGCGGTGAAGACATCGGCTACCGCAGTCAGGTTTTTACTGAGGGCAGCCTCCAAGTCCTTCGCGGTGATAGCTAAGTTCCCAGTGGTGCTGGTCTTAATGCCTATCGATGATAGTGATTCGAATGTTTTTCCGGAGAGAGAGGCAACTGCGCCGGTCACCACTTGCGACAAGGTCGCTTTCAGACCGCGGAGTGTAGGATCAGAAGCGAGGGTTGCGTTCCGATTCGTTGCCTTATTCATAGTCGTCTCTTTCGCAAGTACTTTAAGGACTCCGTTATATGCGTCGACGAGCTTGGTGATATTGGTGGTCACAGTATCCGGGTCCGCTTTGACTTCAAGTGTCTCGGCAGCTGTTGTCTTTTTTAACAAGTTGATAGTCACGCCCGAGAGTGCAGTTTTTACGGTATTAGTTTCCGACGTGATTGTTAGCCCATCGATGGACAGTTTGGCGTTTTGTGCAGCTTGTATCTCCGCCAAACCGAGTTGTGAGCCCGTGGTGCCGGTATATGTTTCAGTGATTTTGAGCGCCGACGCTGGGTCTGAGCCAATGACATGTCCGGTTTCGTCATTCGTGATCGACAGGTATGATTTTGTCCCGTCGAAAATAATGGTGGCACTGACCCCCTCAACGTTCGAGGTGATAGCATAGGCAACATCCTGCAACGTGTCATTTTCTGAAATGGTGACATCAACAGCCGCACCGCCTTTTACAGAGAAGGAAAGTGTTCCAGCTTGCACTGCTGCAGTATCTGAATCCGCGAAGCCTACCGAACGTTTTTTCGCCGGGACAGCAAGCTGTGAGACTTCCATCGTATATTTACCACTCGTTGCGCTGCCTAGTGCCGTGCCGGTAAAGGCATCGGTATTTGAAGACGTGGTGGTTAGAGCGAGTACTTCATTTGCCGTATCCATATCCTTAGCGGCAGTGATCAGTGTGTCTATCGATGCTCTTACTCGCCCAATCGCGGATATTTGCGAGTTGAAGGACGTTTTTTTAGATTGAAGTTTGGTAATGGGTACGCGGTCAATTTGTACCAATTGTTCAACGATCTGTTTTGTATTCAGACCTGAAACTAAGCCGCCTGCAGAAAAAGACATAACACCTCTGCTAACGGGACAGTAGCGCCCCGACTTTAGATAGTATTGGTCAAAAACGACCCTGAGGGCATAAAAAAACCCACCCTGCAAATGCAGGGCGGGTCATAACGCTTGCTGATTGTAGCGCTTGCAGGCGTTTAGCTAGGTTTAGCCGAGTAGAGACAATGCGAGCTGTGGCTGCGAGTTGGCCTGAGCCAGCATCGACGTACCTGCTTGCATCAGCACTTGAGAACGGCTCATTTGGCTGGTCTCGGCAGCGATGTCTGTGTCTCGGATACGTGAGTTCGCACCAGCGAGCCCTTCTCGCATCACGTCGACTGCAGCACCAGCGGCAACCAGGCGGTTACCTTTGGAACCTAGGCCAGCGCGAGCCTTGTTGAGCTTGTCGATTGCCGTATCTAAGACACTCATCGCGGTATTAGCGGCGGCTTTTGTATTCACCGCTGAAGAGTTGAAGCCCAGCGTTGTGGAGTCCACCTTGTCGATCGCAACCGTAATCTTGAAGTTAGTACCGGACTCAAACCCGACCTGGAAGTCAAGGCCGTTGGCCGAGAAGTCCTGAAGCAATTTGTTGCCGTTGAACTTGGTGGACTGGTTGATACGGTCAACCTCTGCGATCATGTCCTTGAATTCCAAGTCGATGTACTCGCGCTCCGTATCTGTGATGGTGTCTGAAGCAGACTGAACCGTTAGCTCACGCATCCGTATGAGAATACCAGAGATTTCGCCCATCGCCCCTTCTGCAGTTTGAACAACGGACAGGCCGTCACTCGCATTACGAGAGGCTTGCGCTAGGCCACGGACCTGAGCGCGCATTCGTTCTGAAACACCCAAGCCCGCTGCATCATCCATCGCACTGTTAATCCGGAGACCGGATGATAAGCGCGAGAGGCTTTGATTCAGCGATGCTTGGGTTCTTGCTATGTTGCGTTGCCCATTTAGGGACGCAGTATTACTGACAATAGAAAGTGCCATTTTGTTCCCGACTCCTTGGTATGCGAGAAAACGCTATGCGCGTTTCCCCGAAATTTCCACATGGAGGCGTAAACGAACACTTAGAAAGGGCCCGCCTTCAGCACCGATTCTCCCGATGGGTACTGAATGCCTCCACCCAAGTTGAACGTGAGGACATCAGAGGATTTAAGGGTTTTTTTTTCGAACGCAGTTAAGTGCATTCATATCAGTGCGTTATGAGATTGGCTTGGTGTGGTGTGGGCGCCGGGTTAGGGCTTAGAGATCCCCGGCATGCCGATATACTTTACACCATGAGCTGCTGCCTTAC
>PKDL01000310.1 GCA_002863065.1 Pseudomonadota bacterium | reverse complement strand
GGCTGTGGTGGTGTGTGCGGTACCTGTAATACGGACAGTGAGTGTGTCGGTGGCGTTTGCCAAGCGCTTGCGGGAGAAACATGCCCGCCAGACGGTCCCTATGGAACCAATATCGGCTCTACACTACCCAACCTGATTCTGTCTGATTGCGATGGTAATCCCTATAGCTTGCACGACCTGTGTAGTCAGCAGGCAGCATTCGTCTTCGGCCACGCAGAGTACTGAGGGGGCTGCAACTACATCGCCGGAACGGTGATGCCGAATTATGAAGCGACCTACCAAGATGCCTCTTTTTCGCAATACCTGGTGCTTGTACGTAATGCGTCTAATCAACCAGTGACCACTGTGGATTGTCAGTATGTGCGGGATGTGAAGTTTGGCTTCACCTTGCCGTTTCCTGTACTTATGGACCCGGGTAATCAGCTGTCTACTCATGTGGGGCTCGGTAGCTCACCAGCGGACAACAGGATTCTCATTGGGCAGGGCGGGGTACTTCTGTACAAAAGCCACTATGGGAACCTGACCACTCTGCAAAATCAAATCAATGGGGCCCTTGGGTTGTAGCCACAGCTTCGGCATATGTGGCCGGAGCCAACTTCCAACCGCCGAACGCTTCTTCTACAAATCGGGCCGTACCCAACGCGATGTGGTCTGCGCCTTGAGCGGCGACAATTTGGATGCACACGGGTAATCCATGGAATTGGTCGACTGGTACGACCGTAACCGCATTCTCACAGACGTTGAATAGCGGGGTACATGCGCCGTCCAGGGGGCGAGCCAAAGGCGCGTATAGTTTCGGTGCCGGCGACGTATACGGAGGGAAGAGAAGCACCCCGTCATGTCCAAGCGCTTCATTCAGTTCAAGCCGTAGCTGTCGGCCCAGTTGAGCCATTTTTTTTACATGACTTGGGATTACGCCCGTCAATGATTCGATCGCTGTCATGAGGAGAGCAGCAGGGGTGTGTTGTCGGCGGCCGAGGCAGTATCGGAGTATTTCGATACCGACACTAATGGGTTTGCCACCACCAAGCGTCACCGCATAGGGCTGATCGGATAGTTCGTCCAGGAGAGCTCCCCAGATCTCTAGTGTCCGGCCGAAGCCGGGTAATGTGTATGGGATGACGGTTGCACCGCGCTCGGCGAGTGCTGCGCATACGCTGTCCACGGCATGCTTCATGACTGGCCGGATACGGGGAAACGATGTGTCCAAGCGTAAGACTCGTAATTGGGAAATGTTTACCGTGCGTGAATCTTTCAAAGTCATGTTTTTTACGGCCGGGCAGAGCCCGTCGGGACCCGATATGATGCCGAGAATAGCTTCAAGGTCGTCTACGCAACGAGCGAATGGCCCTAACGATAACAGTGATGCGAGACCTGGCCCTGACGACGGAAAATGACCCGTGGTTGGGACAAGCCCCCCTGATGGCTTATGGCCTAGAGCTCCACACATACCTGCAGGGATTCGAATCGAACCGCCAATATCTGAGCCGATTCCAAAGACTGCTCCACCGGATGCGATTGCCACTGCTTCCCCTCCGGATGAACCTCCTGGACTTCGTTTGGGGTCCCATGGATTACGGGTTACACCATATACAGTGTTGTCGCATTCCATCCACAGGCCGCCTTCAGGTACATTTGTGGTTGCCAGTATTATACCGCCAGCCTGCCTGATTCTGGCGGTGACTGGTGCGTCCTCGGTAGCAATCCGCTTCGCATACGCTTTGATACCGCCTGTTTGAGGTAAGCCTTTGACTCCAATGAATTCTTTTATCGTACACGGGATCCCAGTGAGCGGTCCGCCTTCACCTCTCGCGATCAGTCGGTCGGCAGCTCTGGCTTCCCTTCGTGCTTCGTCGTAGCGTCTGACGGCCAGCGCATGCGTACGTTGATGGATCGCTTCCAACCGCTCGATATGTGCATCCGCTAACTCCAGAGCACTGATGTCTCGGCCATCCAAAAGGCTGCGTAATGAGGTCAGTGTAAGCCGATGTAATTCCATCGTGTTATGATATTACAGCTGGTGCTCTGGGCACACCACTGGGTACAGCGGTTCGTGGCTTGATCACTAACCCGTCAACGGTCACGCCACCTTCCACATAATCTGAGATGATCTGGCGAGCTTGGGCCGCGAGGCTAATGACCTGGTCATCGGACAGCCCACGAGTCTCGAACGGTGGGCCGATATACACATCAAGTGCCCCTGGCGTAACGACGAGAGTGCCTTTGGGTAGAATACTGTGTAGACCGCGAACGGCGACCGGTACGATGGGGATACCCGCCGCCCGAGCCATAAAGAAGACGCCTTTTCGAAAGGGCAAGAGCTTTCCATCCACTGTTCTATGGGCCTCAGGGAATGCGAGAATACTGATGCCCCGGGCGACTCGATTTTTGGCAGCTGCGATAAGCTTGGCCGTTCTGCCCTTACCTCTATGCACTGGAATGGCATTAGCCATTCTCATCAACCAGCCGTATCCCGGCAGGAGCAAATGACCGGCGTTTTCGATGCCACAAAATGGATGGGGTAGGGCGCCGACAGCCACTGGTCCGTCGAGAACACTTGTGTGATTCATTACATAGAGACAGACACGAGATGCATCATGGCGTGGGTCTTCCCGAATTTGGAAGGGGGATAATGTGAGTAGAGGGGTACGGCCAATGACCGAGCTGGGCCAGCCCCCTTGGAAGGTTTCGAAACGCCTAAAGAGAGACATCGGTAGTGCGAGAATAACGACGCTGACGAAGCCAAGGAAAGCGGTAGTCCACGCGATGGCAGACCAAATGATTCGTATGACCCTCACATCCATAATGTAGCGCAAATCTCTACGCCTCGTCGATGAGCTCTTCCAGTATCGCACGGTTCGCTTTTGGAAAGGCTAGGTGGGTTAGTTCATGTATCGGTACCCATTTCCACTCGACTGCAACCCTTGCTCGCGGTGTACCTGAGTCTAGGCGACACCAGTATGTGTGTAGGGTTACCTTGAAGTGCGAGTACGCATGCTGCACGTCGCATATATGATGTTGAACGGTTACCTCGATGTCGAGCTCTTCACGCAGTTCGCGCGCAATGGTGCGCTCTATCGTCTCATCGGGTTCCTGTTTACCCCCCGGGAATTCCCAAAGGCCGCCGAGTAGACCTTCCGGGGGACGGAGCTGGACCAGTACTTTTCGTGGGTCATCGGGACATCTGATGACTCCTACCCCGATATGTTTATGGGGTATTGGTTTTCGCTTTTTCTTTTGTGGGCGTTCACGCTGTGTCCCGTGCGCATGCGCTAGGCATTCAATTTTTACCGGGCAGCGTGGGCAGTTTGGTTTTTTCGGTGCACATAGGGTGGCTCCGAGCTCCATCATCGCTTGGTTATGTGTCCACGGGTCGGCAGCTCCGTCCAGTAGTGTCTGTGACCAGTGCCATAAGCGCCGTTCGACGGCGGCCTTCGTTACAATTCCGTCCTCGTCATACAGCCTGGTAAGCACGCGTTTCACATTGGCATCTAGCAGGGGGTGCCGTTGCGCATAAGCGAACGTCAGAATAGCACCTGCCGTGCTACGTCCAATACCACGCAGAGCGATAACATCCTCAATTTTACGAGGAAACACGCCTCCATGCTCCTGTACAATCTGATTAGCTGCCGCATGCAGATTGCGACACCTGGCGTAATATCCTAGTCCTTCCCATGCTTTCATAACCGAACTGATGTCCGCGGCCGCCAAATCTGAAATCGTTGGCCAAAGTTGAAGGAATTTTCGGTAGTAAGGGCGTACTGTAGTGACTTGTGTTTGTTGCAGCATCACTTCGGACAGCCAAATATGGTACGCGTCCCGAGTCTTGCGCCAAGGTAGTTCACGCGCGTTTAGTCGGTACCAGTCAGCCAGCGCAGCTGCGAAGTCTATCGCGTTCATCTGATGTCTCCAGCCGACGCTGTGTCAGCGGCTATTCTGATGATGGCTCCAATTCATACGGAAGGTTCAGGTCTAGACCTGATTCTGTCGCGGCGGCGACTACCTTTACGATTAACCGATATGACACATCACCATCGGCATACACGCCTAACCGGATCCCGGGATATTTTTTCGAGAGATCGCGAAATAGTGTGTCCAATGCTGCCTGGTTTACCCGTTCGTCACAGGCAATCGGGCTATCTGTCCCATCAGTCGTTTGCTCTGGACAAAGATACATGGCGCCGTCGTTTGCGATGCGGAGTTGATGCTCTGTTCCGGACGAGCGAAATTCCGTTTGTCCGACCCGTGGAAGGTCTAGTTCAAGGCTAAGTTGCCGCTTTTTAAAGGTGGTCGAAATGAGCAGGAATATGACAAGGAGGAACACCACATCGATGAGTGGGGTCATGTCGAGTGCAGCCTCTAGGGTTCTGCCACGCTTCTCACGTCGAAACGCCACTATGGTTCCTCTACCACCGTGTCATCAGGACGGTGCCCTGCGTGAAAGCTCATTGCATCGATGAGATCCAGCGCACTTTCCTCTAGCTGGATGGAGAGGCCGTCCACAAGTGAAAGTAAGTACCGGTAACAGACGTAAAATGGGATGGCGATGGTGAGCCCGGCCCCCGTAGAGACTAGGGCTTCCCATATTCCGCCTGCGAGAACATCTATTTGAGGGTCTGCTTGTTCAGCAATCTTTTGGAACACTTGAATCATACCGGTGACGGTTCCCAGCAGTCCAAGTAATGGGGCGATGGTCGCTAGTGTACCGATCACTCCAATGCGTTTTTCAAGTCGGGCGACTTCTAATGCACCTTTTTCGTCGACAACTGATTTGAGATGCGCCCGTGGCGCTCGTCCCTGTTTGATAGCTGCATGTGCAATTTGGCTGTAAGCAGAACCGGATTTCAAACAAAGTGTCTCAGCATGGTCATACCGGCCCTCATTCACCAGTTTTAGCACCGTACGTACTAGGTCGTCGGGTAAGACGCGACTGCGCGCAAGTCCGTACAACCGCTCCAAAAAGAGAAGCAGCCCCAGTACAAGGCAGACGGCCATGGGGATCATTAGGAGGCCGCCCTTTTCTAAGAAATCAAAGATATTCACATTCGTATCCGTTTATTCGTATGCCCCTCATGTACGCATTGCCTTTGGTAGGCGAATGTGGATCGTTGTCCCGTCTTCCGTTCGGGTTGTGAAGTCCACCGAACCATTGTGTTGTTCAACGATCTTTTTCACAATTGCGAGTCCAAGCCCAGTGCCGCTCTCTTTTCCTGACGTCACGAAAGATTCAAAGAGATTGTGACGGATAGATTCTGGTATGCCTGGGCCATTGTCGCTGAACCAAAAGTCAACGAACTGCCCGTCGTCAGATTCTGCCGTACGGATTAGGAATTCGCCTCCTTCGGGCATTGCTTGATGGGCATTACGGGCCAGATTGAACATCACACGCTTTATCTTACCTGAATCTAGGCGAATGGCATCTCGGTAGTTCAGCTCAAGCGTGAGCGTGGTCCGGCCCTTGAATTCCTGTGTGAGTGCTTCTTGCACTTCTTTCATCAATTGGTGGATGAAGACTTTCCGAATCAGGAGCGTGGATTCCCCCCGTGCAAAGCTGAGGATTTCGCCCGTCATACCCTTCAATGCGCCGAGCTGGTTGGTGATGGATTTGGAGTACTCTTCTCTTGTCTGAGAGTCCTCTTCATCCACCATCAATTGTGCATACCCACCGACTATTGTCATGGGTGTCTTGAGGTCATGTAATACGCCAGATAACGCTTGGCCTATCGCGGCTAAGCGTGTGCGCTTAGTGACTTCTTGGCGTTGATTGGCAAGCATAATTGCAACTTCGGCGCGTCCACCGATGACCGTGAGTAATTTGAGGTCCTCGTCGGTAAATCCACTGGACCGATTGTCTCGTCGATTGACAAGGATGAGTGCGCCAAGTCGTCGTCCGTCGATCTGCAGTGGGAGCCCGATCGCGTTGTTTAGCGTGACTCCCAGCGCATCAGAGAGCGCCTCATCCGCGAGCTCTTCTTCGCACAAGGCGTTACAAAGAAAGACACTGTCATAGTCGGCGATTCTGCGAGTGACGCCCTGGTGTTCAAGAGGGAGCGAGCGGAATACAGGGGCGTAATCAGGGGATTTGGCTAGCAGTCGCCATCCACTCTCGTGGCGCGTCAAAATTGCACCACCCGCGGCCGGTATGGCCGATGTAGTTTCATCAAGAACCGAAGACAAAAAGGTATCGAGCCCAATGGTTTGGTTCATCTGTTGCTCCAATCGAAACAACAGATCCATTTCCGAGATGCGGTCCTTTAGCTGCTCTTGTGTATCGAGTAACTCAATATTTTTCCCCACAACTTTGAGATAGAGCTTTGAGTTTTCGATGGATACTGCGGCTTGTGCAGCTAACGCGGCCAACAGCTGCTCGTCCTCCACTGTGAAGTACCCGTCGCGCTTATTTAGTACCTGGACGACGCCAATAATTTTTCGACGGTGATTTCTGATTGGCTGGCAGGTAATTGAGTACGTTCGGAATCCGGTTTGCTCATCAACGGTATTACTGAAACGAGGGTCCTGATATGCGTCTTTGATATTTATCGATTGACCCGTTTTGGCCACCCAGCCCGCTAGTCCCTCGCCAACAGGGATGCGGATCTCCCGGTCCTCTGCGCCTTGAGCCACTTTTGCCCAAAGTTCTCTCCGGTCTTCATCTAGCAGATATAGCGTGGACCGTTCTGCAGCCATCAAATCCGTGATTTTACTCATGATGAGTCTTAGCAGGCGGTCGAGATTTAGGGTGGAACCTAGCGCAGTACCGATCTCCTGGATGGCCTCCATGCGGCGTCGCATGCGCTCGAGCTGATGCTCAAGGTTAGCGACATAGCTATCTTCAGGTTTCGCGGGCTGCGCAGTACTCATCTAGTGGGCCTCGTTCCAATTGAGTCCACTAGCTGCAGATACGGTCAGCGGTACCGAGAGCGGATATACATTTTCCATGTCATTTTTCACGAGTGGAATGACGCTCTCTAGTTCATCGCTGGGCACTTCGAAGACCAATTCATCGTGCACTTGAAGAATCATCCGCGTGCGGTACTTTTCTTCTTTCAGCGAGCTTGCGATTTTCAGCATAGCGAGCTTGATGAGGTCGGCCGCACTGCCTTGTACTGGAGTATTTATTGCTGCGCGCTCTGCCGCACTGCGTCGGTTGTGATTTTTCGACCGTAGGTCGCTTACATAGCGCCGGCGGCCGAGAATCGTTGAGACATATCCTTTGGCACGTCCACCAGCGATAGTGCTATCCATGAATGTCTTGACGGCAGGAAAGCGTTCGAAATAGCGAGCGATGTAGCGTTTGGCTTCAGCGAATTCAATACCTAGATCGTTGCTTAACCTAAATGGTCCCATGCCGTACATGAGGCCAAAGTTTATCGCTTTTGCCGCGCTACGCTGCTCAAAGGTTACGTCTGTCTCCGGCACGTCGAATACTTCGCTCGCCGTACGACTGTGGATATCCACTCCGTCCTGAAATGCTTTGGTGAGGCCGGGGTCATTCGATAAATGTGCAAGGACTCGAAGTTCTACCTGGCTGTAGTCCGCGGACAGTAACACCATCCCGTCGGCGGGGATGAATGCATCTCGAATTCGACGGCCTTCTTCGGTGCGGATAGGTATGTTTTGAAGATTGGGTACGTAACTTGAGAGGCGCCCTGTCGCGGCGACCGCCTGACGGAAGTTCGTATGTATGCGGTCGTGGTCATCCGCTAGCGTTGGCAGTACGTCTGTATACGTCGATTTGAGCTTTGATACCGAGCGCCAATCATGAATCCGGTCCACGATCGGATGCATGCCTTTGAGTGCCTCAAGTACAGACGCATCGGTTGATGGTCCGGTCTTTGTTCGCTTCTGTACTGGTAAGCCGAGTGTATCGAAGAGAATAGTTGCGAGCTGTTTTGGAGAACCTATGTTGAAAGGCCCACCTGCCAATTCGTGGCATTCACGCTCGTAGTTGGTTAGCAGCTGGCCAAATCGCCCGGACAATGAAGCGAGTACCTCACGGTCGACTTGCACGCCTGCAGCCTCCATCTGGCTTAGCACCCAGGTGAGCGGGACTTCTACGTCATCATGTAACGACGACAGCTTACCGTCTTCAAGATCTTCTCGTAGCTCGGGGGCGATGCTCAACATGGTTTCAGCACGGATGGACGCAAACGCTTGTGCCTTATCGACCATCTCTTCGCTCCAGTATGACCGACCGTTCTGTATCGCTTTCGGGATCGGCGGGAGCGTCAGCTGAAGTCGATCCTGAGCTAAATTCGCTAATGAGTGCCCACCAACACCGAATTGTGTCGCGTTTACAAGGTAGCTCGCTAATTCCGTATCGAGCGCGCACGACTGGAGCTGGATGTCGTGTTGCAAGAGCGCCGCGGATAGTTCTTTCATTGAGTGTACAACAAGCTTCTTGGCGTGGTCACTTTCCAGGACTGGCTTCAATGCCTCGCATACCTTGGCCGTTGTCAGCTGGGTTGGAGCCCCCAGCGTGCGGTGGGCTAGGGGAACATACCAGCTCGAAGTCGGGCTGCTTGCGAATGCGATGCCCACTATCTCCGACTGAGTGTGAAGCCCATGACCCGTAAGAACTGTAGCTGAGAATGACTCTGCTTCGCGTAGAGCGTCGCACAGGCTATGGAGAGTGCTTTCATCGGTAACTATGTGGCGTTCTACGGCCTTTTTCTGCACCGCGGGAGCGCGAAACTCCCGCAAGAGTGACCGGAATTCCAACTCGCCCAGCATGGGCAAGAGCGCGTCTAGGTCGATATCTTGGCGCCGAAAACTCTCGAGGGTTATCGGGCCGAGCTCAACGTCATCTCGCAGGGCGGCCAACTCTCGTGAGAGAAATGCGTCATCTTTACCACCGACTAGCCGCTCTTTCTGCTTGCCTTTCAGCTCATCAATATTGGCGTAAATCCCCTCGAGATTCTCATATGCAGTAATGAGCTTAGCGGCAGTTTTGGGTCCAATTCCTTGGATGCCGGGGATATTATCTACCGAGTCCCCAATGAGAGCCTGTACTTCCAGCACCTTTTCCGGGCCCACGTGGAACTTTTTCATTACCAGTTCTAAGTCAATCCAGCGGTCTTTCATCCCGTCGAACATCTGAATTCCATCGTCGAGTAACTGATAGAGATCCTTGTCGCTGGATACAATTACCGCCTCCATTCCGTCTTTTTTTGCTTGCTGGCAGAGCGTAGCGATCACGTCATCTGCTTCGAACCCTTCTTTTTCAATAATGTGCAAGCCAAGCGCCTTCATGAGCGGACGGAAATATGGAAATTGAACTACAAGATCGCTGGGGGTTTCTTTTCGGTTTGCTTTGTAGTCCGCGTACTTTTCGTGCCGGAAGTTCTTCGACCCTCGCACATCGAATACGGCGGCGAAGTGCGAGGGGTCATGTTCTCTCAGCAGCTTTCTGACCATATTCGTAAACACTAAAATGGCGTTCGTAGGCAAGCCACTACTGGTTGTCATGCCGGTGCCGCCTGCAGCGGGACTGGTGGAGTGGAAAGCGCGAAAGATGTAATTGGATGCATCTAACAGATACAAGCGGTTTGGTGCGTCGGTCATCGGCGGAGTTTATGGTCATTGCGGTCTGCTGACAATGACCCGGAGTCAATGGATTGCGGGGAATTATCGGTAAGCTTGTCTGGCCATCGTTACCCGGTGCTACACGGACCGTATGTATTCATATTTTTTTTCATGTTTTGTACGAACGGGTGGCACTTCTGGTGGGTAGGCGTACTCTGAACGGGTTCCTCGTTTTCATGATTTGAGGAATTCCTACTTGAATTTGGTGGTTACTGATTACGTGAAGCGCAAAAACGCAAAGTCTCACGCGTTTGTCGTCATGATGGTCCTACTGGTTGCCGGGTTTCCCCCAGATGTATCGTCGGCAGACCAGCTTCGTCGTGGGGCGGATGGTGGAAATGAAGGGCGACGTCGTGGTGTGGAACAAGACCGTTCTACGCGCCGCCCGATTGAAGGTAGCGATTCACTTTCACAACAAGCGCTTGAGCGAAAACAAAAAATGAAGGTAATCACCGACCTCGTGCCGCCCCGTTGCGGGGTTCGGCGCGCACCCAAGTTCCGGCGGACTTTATTGGCTCTGCAAAATCCGACGGAGTGGTTCAACATCGAACTTTGGGGCAATGAGCGAACATATTACGTGCTTGACCCAATCTATTACTTTCTACGCAGTAATAGAGATGCCTATGTGACGATGTTTTGGATTGGGCCAGAAGGTTCGGTCTTCATTCCGTTCACAAACCTGAAGATCGAAGCGAACCGCAATCATAAAATCGATCCCAAAAACATTATTGTTGAGCCTGTTGGACGTGAGCGATGGCGGGTCATAGCGACTCCTGAACCACATTTGTTGCCCTGCAAGGGGGACGGAGAAGCATTTTCTATCGCCCTTCGTGCCATCAAATCCTCAGGTACTTGGGCGGCTGCCAGTTGGGATGTGCTTTCGAAGGTACGAAGGGGACGACGGCGCTTACGCTTTCGTGACAGGTAAGATGTTATTTGTGCGGCCCTGCTTTATTTGTGGTGTCGTCGGTAATTTTTCCAGCTGGTGAGCGTGCTTGTATCCGTTACACGGTCGATGAACAGCTTGCCATCCAAGTGGTCGCATTCGTGTTGGTATGTGACGGCCTGAATCCCATGTGCCTGAATTGCATGTGGATTACCCTCGCGATCAAGATACGACACATCGAGGTGGGAGTAGCGGGAGACCTTTCCGCGGAGGTCGGGTACCGACAAGCATCCTTCGTACGATTCAAGCGTCTCATCGCCGATAGGAGTCAATACGGGGTTTACCAGGATAGTTAGTGGAATTGGTTTCTTCTCTGGGTAGCGAGGATTGTCCGCTCGGACCTCGATGGCACAGATACGAACGGGGGCATATACTTGGTTAGCAGCGAGGCCGGCCCCATCTGCATCCCGCATTGTTTCTACCAAATCGTCGATGAACTGTTGCCACTTTGGTTGGCGTAGTTCCTCGCGGTCCAGTGGTCTGGCGATCTGACGAAGTACTGGGTGTCCGATGGTAGCGATCTTTAAAATGGTCATGCATCGGATCCTTCATCAGCCACCAAGGATAGGACGGTGATAGCCGCCGGCTTACCTGCAGCAGGAGTGCGATGTGTATCGTCTAACTGTAATTCAGTGGCTGCTCGGTGGATCCAGACCGCCAGCCTGGGGGAGGTGGGACTGCTTATAAATACAGGCGCGATTCGCATCATGAATTTACGTATTACAGGGCTTTCCCAATCTTGTTTGAAGCGTTCAATGATGCCAGGCCAACGCAGCCAGAGGTCCCCCCACTCCTCGGTGAATTCACGCGCATTACGCTCCCATTCTTCCTGCTGCTCAGCAGCTAGCATATTTGCATATCGGTTAGGAATGCCGAGAAGCATGCACGGTACTTGCGGGTTGGTAATGATTCCTCGGGCGAGTGCGATGGCAGCAGAGAATCGTTCTCCTTGAAGGCTACGTGCGAGGTAGACGTTATACTGCAGTGTCGGAGAGCATTTGGAAAACCACTGTGCTGCGGTATCCACTTCATCCTTTAGAAACGCGATGCGCCCTAATGCGGCCCGTGCGTCGTCGGCATGTACAGTCTGTGCTCGGCGGAGGCGGTCATAGACTTCAAAGGCTTCATCGACGCACCCTAGGTGCAGTAGGGTTTTTCCGAGTCCAGCTAGAACATCAGTAATGCCTTCGATTCCATTTCTGTCGTGCGGGTCACCGCTCAATACGAGGGCCTGTCGGAATTGCTCGAGGGCAGTCTCTGGTTGATTTGCTTCCAGCTTCAATAGACCGATTAGCGCGTGAGCACGTAGACACGCTGGGTGGTGTGTCAGTGCGTGCCTTGCCAGTGCTTCAGCCCGTTCAAGTTCCCCGTTTTCCCGAAATGCATAGGCTTTTTCCGCACACTGCTCAGCCTCGACTTTACTCGCCTCAGTGGGCGAGCGTAGGGCAACTACCTTTGCTGTATGTCCGCTCTGCAGCAGTTGTTGACGATTTTGGTCCAACCAAGCCGCTAAGCGCTCGGCATCCGCGCCTGGAGTCATCGCGAGTAGCCGCCTCACTGTGGATAGTCGACGCTGTCGAACCTCGGACCTGGCTGATCCGGCTCGGGTGATCCAAGTGCCCACCGTACTCTCATCGAGCCTGCCTTCTTGGTCTAAATATCGCAGGAAATTTTTGCAGTTGGCTTGCTCTCGCCGACGGACGTGCTGTGCTGCGCTTTCAATGGCGGATAGATACCGTCGTACTGTATTCGCCAAATGCCGTGTCGCAGTGTTGTACATGGTTGCCGTTTTCGCTCCCGGTCCATGAGAGACTCTCCGCCGTAACAAGGATACCCCAAGCTGACTGCTGAACGCCATTTCACCACCATTTTTTGATGACTAAAACGCATCTCAAGTATCGATTCTCATTATTTCTTTTGGGTATGAAGCTTCCACCTAACGCAGTACTTGGTGGTCAAATCCCCGTCAGAGTAACAGCCTAGTCAGCTTGTACGCGGCTCCGATAGTGGACTAGATATTCTGGATCCTACCGTTCTCATTGTCGTTCCCGCAGTATGCATCGCCAAGGGTATGGCGCTTTTGTGATTGATGCGCGTGAGCTGTTCTGCCCAGTCCGTCATCTCTTCTATGGGGCATAGTCGCGTGCAGTGGGTCCATTTGGTACAACCTCATCATGCATCAACTGACTTCATCGGATCGACGGGCACAGGCTAACTTGTCCTGCAGCATTGGGCTCATTGTACTTTTACTATCGGGTCCTATCTCCGCTCAGGATACGGCAGGCACACTAGCAGCATTGCCTTCAGTCGCTGAGCCTGATGGCAGCCTATCACTGCTCTACAATCCGTCAGGGTTGAGTACCCTCAGCGGTTGGGAACTGCGGCTAGTGAATACTCAACTCGATAACCGTATTGGTGAGGGTACTTCTGCTTTCGTGGGTGTCCCCGTATACGGTCCTCTGGCGCTGGGAACTGGGTTCGAGTATCTCCGCCCTCATAACGGACCATCGCATTTTCGGTTTTCCATGGGGGCAGCAGTCCAAGCGACAGATTTTCTCCATCTGGGACTGGGCTATCACTATTTGGCGAGTGATGACCGAGACGGTCTCGATGGTACACATTCCCTCGACTTGGGCATTATTTTGCGTCCAACATGGTGGTTTAGCCTCGGCATTACCGCGCAGGACCTCAACACCCCAAAAATTGATGGCACAGTTCAGCCACGGGTTTACGGCATTGGAGCCGCATTCCGCCCTGGAACGGACAAGGTGGCTCTGGAGATCGGCGCGCGCATTGAAGAAGATGATGCCGATGTACAGGCAGTAGCTCGGCTTCGCACCATGCTAGTCGATGGTTTTGAGATTGGAATCCGCACCGCATTGGCACCGAGGAAGGGCGATGTTGCCGTCGACCTCGGGGT
>PKDL01000480.1 GCA_002863065.1 Pseudomonadota bacterium | reverse complement strand
TGACACTCGAACTTACAGGGTTCTATAAATATATGGACCAACTTGTCAGTCCGACCGCAGACCCACGGGCATCAACGCTGTACCAGAGCGTAGGTACGGGACAAGTAGTGGGCGGCGAACTGCTAGCACGATTTGACACACAATATGTTGATGGGTGGCTGGCCTATACTGTTTCACAGTCCAAGCGTGTCGATAGGCCTGGGGAACCTGAAAGACCATTCACTTTTGACCAAACGCATGTGTTGTCATTCGTCATCGGTGTTAATCCTGGTGATAACTGGCGCATCGGTGCACGTGTCAGATACTCCACCGGCAACCCGTACACTCCGCTACGTACAAGCTTCTATGACGCCACAAATGACGTATATGTTGCTACCGCGGCGGCGGGTCTATTATCCAGGCGACTAGACGATTTCTTTCAGCTCGATCTACGCATCGATAAAACCTTCTTCTACGATGCGTGGCGATTGACTGTGTACCTCGAAGTACAAAACGCAACGAATCGTGCCAATACAGAGGCAGTTGGCTACAACTATGACTATTCCGAACGAGACGACATCAACAGCCTACCCATCATTCCGAGTTTCGGTATTCGAGGTTCCTGGTAGGCAGTTTCCTAACGGAAAATAAGGATAAAAAGACCACCGAACGGCGACAAAATACAGGCTGTATTCCCATGGTTTTCGATAGATCCCTACGGTATTCAACAGGTAATAACGTGCTTGTGGATAGCATGTGGGAAAGCACATGTTCCCGAGTGAAAACACGACTTTGGATTAGCACGCAGTGATGCGATTGCGCAGGCAGCACTTACTCTGTGGAAAACTTGTGGAAAAAGATTAGTACCGGTCAGTAACAAATATAGATGCCGGACATTTATGCGACTTGGCTCTCTTCTTCCTCGGGTAGAGCAAAGATATCTTCCAATTCGGTTGATACATTTTCTTCGTCGGTGTTCGATGCGATCGATAACTCTTTGACGAGCAGGCGACGCGCCATGTCGAGCATCTCGCGCTCGCGGCAGCTTAGGGGCTTTTCGTATCGTGTAAGATACAAATCGCGTAGCACCTCAGCCACGTCATACACAGAGCCGGTTTTGATCTTCTCAACATATTTCCGGTACCGGCGATTCCATGTCTGCGTGTCTACCGGATGACCGCGCTCTTTTAACACGTTCATCACTTCGATCACCTCGCCCGTCGGAATCACCTCTCGGAGACCGACGCTACTCACCTTGCTGAGCGGCACCATTATTTTCTTTTCAGTATCGAGAACCTTCAAAACATAAAAAATTTCCTGATTCCCGCAGATATCGCGAGTCTCGATTCCGGTGATTTCCGTGACGCCCTGCGCCGGATACACCGCCTTGTCGCCTATGTTGAAGGTGCCGTGCATGCTTACCCCGTTACTCTCGATGTGATGCCCCGTCAGCACTGAGGTCAGAAAACCCCAAGAGCGTACGGACGCCCCAAGAGTTAGCAACACTAGTGCCAACCGGTAGCCTACTGAAAATCCACTAATTCTCAACTGGTTATCTTGAATAGCCCACCGGTTAGGATCCAATGTCGCGCTACAAGGTGTGACAGGCTGTCACACTCTTTGGTGAAGCCACCCAGGAAAAGTCATTTAGTTCAGTATGTTGCAGCTAAATAACTCAGGGCAGTGTCTAATGATGCTTTGTCCCGGAAGAGGGTCAGACGACCCCACCCAAGTGGCAAACCCGTCTAGATGGCCGATTGGCCGTGTGACAGGGACGTGCACTTATAATAGATGGGACGTGACTACTTGCCGCTCGCTGGGCGCGTCATATCACCGCCAGCTTGACGATACATCTCCAACAGACGCTTCTGAGTAGCCTCTTCAGCTGACTTCAAAAAACCATCGTCGGGGTTACCCTTTGGGTAGCGGAGTGTTGTCAGCTTCTCAATGAGGTTCTTACGACCACCATGCTCCTTGACTTGGATAGCTGTCTCATAGATCCGCAAAAGCTTCTTATTTGTGGTTCCCATGAGCGCGGACTTCGCGTCGTCCGTATCTCCAGTCTCCAAAAGCGGGATAATCTTCTCCACAAGTTTTTCCCGTGAACCAAACTTCTCGTGGACCTGCTGTAGTGGACTTGCTTTCATCTCATCACCTCTTACTGGTCAGCCTGCGATAGCGCTTTGAGGCTCTCTTTTGCCTCTGCCCGGCGTTCCCCCGACGGATATCGGTCTAGATATGCTTGATACATAGACCGTGCTTGAGGAACCCGTGCCGACTTCGCGTACGCTTGGGCTAGCATCATGTAGTTATCTTCGGTTGCCGCAAAGTCTGGGTAATTACGAAAGGCGCGCTCCAACCGGAGTACTACGCCCTCATATTTGTCTCTTTTATTGTAGAACTGCGCTACATAAAGTTCGTGCTCATACAGGAGTCTTTCGCACTCGTCGAGCATCTCTTGAGCCTGGCCCGTCAATCTGTCCCCGGGATATAGCTGTAAAAAGCGCCGTAGCTCTTGTGATGCCTGACGCACAAAGATTTGCTGACGCTCATATGCCGGGGGTGACAAGAACCACCCCGTGGGAATCTGCTCAAAATACGCATGACCAATCCGAAATCGCGCATAACCCACATTAGAATCGGCTTCATATTGCCGAATGAAACTCCGGTACGTTTCAATAGCGGCGTCGAATTTCTCCTGGAGAAATAGCGCATCAGCCACACGGAGACGCGAAAGCGACGCATACTTCACATAGCCCGGAGAGCGCATAACCCGCTGAAAGTGGACCATTGCCTCGGTGTAGTTACCGCTCAATAGTTCGTCCATCCCAACCATATAACGCGCCATGGCTTTTGAGGTCGGAGTGGATTTCTGCTCGCTCATACTCCCGGTTGAGCCGCAGGCCGATAGCACACCAAGCATGACCGTAACACGGACGAACCACGCCCCTCCCATACCCTTTCGGATGAGAGTAGTCGCCGATATCGCTGGTCCTGAAACGCTTAGCACGTGCTATCCTGATGTATGCGGGCGAACCAAAAAGCTTAGCCTCACCTGCGCGAAAAGTTCGTATTTCTGCCCATCGTTGACGGTTCATCCGTACGATGAGGCGCTGGTTTGTACCGCTTAGTCAAAATGGTGTCAAAGCCCAATTTCACATGCGTTTTTGCTCGATCCAACAATGTGGGGACCGCACATTGCCGAGTCACAAATCAACGCCGATCGGCTAGGGGAATGATCGCGCGCGAAGTAAAAGAACATAGTCTCCACAAGACGACTACGAAAATACGTAGGCACGCGATACCTTGGCCCGTATGAGTCGTGCCGAAGAGACTGTTCGCCGATGTCTGCCAGGACTATTCCTTGCCAGCGCCGTACTTTGGGTTTTTTTTGACCTACTCCTCGGGCAAACACTCTTTTATTCAGATTACAGCCTGATTTATCAGCCACTAATAGAATGGTGGTCTCAGTGCATATCGTCGGGATCTTGGCCCTGGTGGAATCCAGCGCAAGCACTCGGGTTGCCCCAGATTACCAACCCCATGCTTGGCTCCTTCTATCCTCCTTTTCTCCTACTTTTAGGATTCGACGTCATACCCGGGCTTTCCCTGCTTGTTATCGGTCACGCACTACTGATGACGTCCGGCATGTATCGATGGGTAGTTGCGTCCGGCCTTACCACACCCGGCGCGCTGCTCGCCGCATCCGCCGGACTATGCGGAGCCTATATATCTTCCACAGCCTATGGCTACATGCTGTTCGCTTGGGCCTGGGTTCCATGGGCTCTGGTGGCCGCGACCGAAGATCGTCCTTTGATGCTCGCGGGTACCACAGCCTTGACCACGCTCGCTGGAGACCCACTCGCCACCATTGCCAGTGCCGCCATGGTCCTGGGTATCTTCTATACGCGGGAAAACCGGGTCTGGACGAGGCTACTGTTGAGTTATGCCTTAGCGGCTCTCATTGCGGCCGTTCAGATTGTCCCGACTGCCTATTTCTTACCCGAATCCATCAGAAAATCCGGTGCGCTCGGTAGCGAGGGATTATGGTCAATGGCACCAGACCGATTGGTTGACTTCTGGATTCCAGGTTTTTTTGGTCGCTACGCACCAAACATGTCTTTTTGGGGCGGTTACCTAACAGACGGTTTGAGCGACGGTAACTTTTTCTTCTACAGCCTCTACTGTGGCCTCATTCCATGGCTTGTCCTACCTGCCGCTCGGCGCAGTCCATACCGCCGTACGTGTCTTAGTCTCCTGCTATTTACGCTCGGCGCAACCTGGCTTGCGATGGGAAAATACGGTGGCTTGTACCTTTGGATACAGGACGTCCTACCGGGAACCAGTTTGTTCCGTTATCCGGAACGATGGATGCTACTCGCCTCCATCTCCCTGGTCTGTCTCGCTGCGTTTGGCCTACCTCATATCCAGAAGTACGACTGGGTGATCTTTGGAATCCCGATTGGAATTACCGCCACTGCCGTACTTTTTCTTGATGATTCCGCACGCGACTACATCGCACTACATATTGCAGATGACCTCGTTGAATCAGCCAGGAAAACGCAGATAAGAGGCGCGATGCATGTGACATTCTGCGGAGCCGCCGCGATAGCTGTATGGTCGACCCAGAGACTGCGAATACAACGCGCTGTATTGCTCGCGCTTATTGCACTGATAGACGTTTCTCTAGCGCATCAGTCGCTTGTCTGGACCGCAGAGCCCGATGTGCTAGTTGCGGCCGAACCCGTCGGTTCAATGCTCTCGAAGGTTTCCGGTAATGCATCTCCCATCGTGGCACGGGATGCTGGCCTCGATACGCAACGACTTCCCAGGAATCTGGATGGACTTCGAAATCATGTGCGAAGGAATGGCCTTACCTTACGCGCCAACGCTGGTTCCACAGCCAACATCAGAACACTGCATTCGGAGTCACCTGCCAGACTCGCACACTCAGCGCCACCGCATCAATGGTTCTGGTTCGACCCAGTGCGTGCCGCACCGATCCTAGGAGTCGACTTTATTTTTGTATCGCTTGAACGCACTCCAAACAAAATCGCAAGCGAGCTCGGATCCACTGGAGCCTTCAAATGGCTCAATAAATCACCGGCGCTGGATCTCGGAGTCGTGGCTCCTAATCGACCTCCTCTGGGTGATGTCATGTGTGCTGACCGTGTAAAAATGGTGGAGACGAGTGTGTCAGTTCCAGATGCGCTTGCGGATCATGATCTCCGGGTGCGAGCAGTTCTCGAAGGGCCCCCTGAACTCGCGGACTATTTAGACCATGTGCCAGTTCAACCGATACGAACCTGCGGCACGGCCAGGACGGCTCCACATTCCCCAAGTAAAACGGTCCTTGAGGTGAGCTTGGACCACCGAGCGGTAGTTATTCACCGGCAGGCCTTTTCCAGCGGCTGGACCTGGCGGCTGGAAGACGCTGTACTTCCGACATTTCGAGCCTACGGTTCGCTCACCGCAAGTGTACTACCACCGGGGCAGCACCGGATTCACGTAGAATACTCAACACCTGGATTCGAGATCGGGCTAGGTGGGACAGTGATTGGATGCCTCATCTGTTTGCTGTTGTCTTTGCGACCGCGACTGAATGACCCACAACAACGAAGAATGTAGGACATGAAACGTGACAATCGAGTCGCATATCATCGGGAGCTAACGAAACAGCGTCGGATCACTTCATCCCGAGATATGCCCGGGAGACAGCCTCCATCCCTTCGGGTGGATATCCTCTAGGCCCCTGATACTTGCGGCCATTGATATAGACCGATGGAGTACCAGTCACTCCGTTTCGCTGGCCTTCGGAAAGCTCTCGATTAACTGCGGACTGATGCACTCGACCATCAAGAGCTGCCTTAAACTTCTCAAGATCTAACCCGACGACTTGTGCATAACGCTCCAATGACGCACGGTCCAATGACTTCTGACCATCAAACAGCGCATCATGGTACTCCCAGAACTTTCCTTGCGCTTGCGCTTCCTTGGCCGCTTCCGACGCGAGTTGCGCGTCGGAATGTATGGAGTTGAGCGGCATGTGTTTGAACACGATCCGAACCTGGTCTTTGTTGAGAAGCTGAAATGCTTTCAGCGCCGGTGAAATTTTTGCACAGAAAGGACACTGAAAGTCCTCGTAAACGGCAACCGTTATCGGCGCATCACGTTTTCCAAGAATCGCTGCACCGCTATCATCAACCGTCACTTGCCGCTTTTCCAACTGGTCAAACGCTTTCCCGCCCGAAATTATTCGAGCGTAAAACCCCGGTTTTCTCTCCTCTTTCTCGAACGCCGCTTGAGCGCGCGGTAGTACAGAATCTGTAAGCGAAATCAGGTTCTCAAACGTCTTTGCCCCCTTCATCCGCTCACCATTGACCATAATATTCGGCATAGAGTGCGCGCCCACTTCATTCGCCAGTAATGCATCCATCAAGGCTTGGCCGCGCAGGTCCGAACGCTTCAGATCGGCTCGAAACTTTTCCATATCGAGACCTAGGGCGGTGGCATGCGCCTCTATGGAATTGGGATCAAGTGCATTTGTTTCGAATAGTTTGTTGTGAAACTCCCAAAACTTACCCTGCTCTTTCGCTGCCAAAGACGCAATCGACGCAGCTAGTGAATCTGGAGCAGGCTCCGGTATGACCTTGTGTTTGAAGACAATGCGCACTTGATCTCCATACTTTTCTATCAGCCTTTGCGGCGCGTCTTGAAAGGTAGTGCAGGTTCCACATCCGAATGCTGAAAAAAACACGACGGTCATGGGTGCGCCTTTCGGTCCAAGCTGAGCATCCGTGTCGTTGACTCGGACGCGCCATATTTGCGTTGGCTTAGTAGGCGTCTTTGGACTCACCGGGGCAGGCTTGACGGCTGAAGTAGGTTTGACGATAGCTGCAGGCTTTGCAGTATCTGGCGTACGCGCAGAAGCACTGGGTACGGCAGCTGGCCTTGGAGCCACGTTGGCTGCAGCCACTGCAGGAGTGGGCGGTGCGGCCGCTGGCGCAGGCGGTACGGCCGCTGGCGCAGGCGGTACGGCCGCTGGCGCAGGGGCCACAACCACGGGTTGAGGGGTCGCAGGCGCTGATTGATCCGTCGCACTGAGATCGGCTGGAGCCGCCGATGTCATCGACTTCTCTGGGTCGCTCTCCGATACCTTCGCCACGGCAAAACCGAGCGCAAAATACAGGGCCAAAAGACCAACCATCGAATTGGATGGTTTCATCGAATCAAACACAAGGCCTCCTCCGCAGATACAACGCATTTTTTAGACACGTTGATTGTCGATGACGACGGCGGAGCTTACCGATCAGACTCATTTCGGACAATCATGTACCGAAAACAATGTGAACCGTTCGCCCACTTCACTGCCATATATCACCGCCTTTGACGGCAATACGGCTACAACTTATTACACACTCCACCGTTGCAGTCGCTGGCACATTCCCAAGCACCAAGCGTTTCATTGCAGCTGCAGGCGGATGGAACACAATCATTGGTGGGTTGGCAGACAAATCCTTCAGGACAACCGGCTGAGGCGCACCCCTGTGGATTCTTCCCACTGCACGTGCTCTCGACACAGGCGCCGCCAATGCAATCGCTGGTGCACACCCAACCATCATCTGCACATTGGCAACTGGTTGGTATGCAGGAATCGGTCGTCACACACGTTTTACCTGGCCCACAGCCTGTGAAATAACACCCTTGGGGATTCGCATCGACGCAAGGGTCCTTGAAACATGTGTTGCCGAAGCAGCAGCTGGGATCACCTACCGGACACCATGAATAGCACGTTCCGCCCGCTATACACGGCCCATCCGGGCACTCCTCGTCTGTGAGGCACTCTGGAGTTTGAAAGACGCATTGGTTGCCGTAACAACACGTAGGGTCGCCCGGAGGGCAATCAGGAGAACAGGGGTCGGTGGCCATGCACGAACCGCCATTACAGTCTGAATCGGATTGGCATTGCGCCAGACCTGGAATGACGCATGAACCTTGCCTCCCTTCACAATCTTCTTCCGCACAATCGCATATGATTGCTCCAACACAGAGCTGCCCCTCGGGACAAGTCACATCGTTGTAACAACCACCCGGTGTCAATTTGGCGAGCGACAGACATTGGCCATACACCCCTTTCTGCACGCACACCTCACCAGAGCCACACCCGGTAAAATCCTCACAGCAGCCCTCAGGAATCGACACCTCGCAAAGGCCAAACTGCGCTTCACACAGGAAGTCGTCGCATGCGCATCCCAAGACTCCAATGCATTCACCGAATTGACCACAGTCTTCCTGTCGGACGCAGCCAGGAAATACCAGCTCCTCCTGGCACATACCCTTCGTGGAGAAGTCTTCACCCTCCGGCGGCTCGACGGTAGTCGGCGCGCACAGGCTGCGCTCAGGAGGACAATCCGCATCCGTTGAACAACAAAGAGATGGCTCCGTACTGGTAGTATCATCTGTACCATCAGTCGCATCTGTACCTTCGGGCTGGTCGGTACCATCGGAACCATCATCAGACTCATCGATACTCTCAAAGCCGTCGGCACCGTCTATTCCAAGCGTCCCAAAGTCCGGAAGTATAGGAGCACTGGCGGTATCCGTTGGCGCTTCAGACTCACTGCACGCGGCAGCGAAAAACACAACGGACAGTACCAACAGCTGCCAACGTGCGAAGCATTTCATTATGGCCAGTTCCTCGGTGTCATCGTCCAAATTTAGACCGCATGGTATGTATCGGGCGGCCGCCAATAGTTTATACTGATAAGTGCTCTCTCAGAATACCAGGGTTATCCAGAGCTTTCGGAGGGCACCCCGTCGACGGTGTTCAAATAAATAAAGACCTTGCCATGTACCCATTCCGAGCACACCGTTTATGACGGGTATCTGCTCCGAAGTCCTCGTAACCGCGGCGCGCAGATGTGCCGGCATATCGTCGGCACCTTCCAACGTATGGGTGTATTCTGGGTCATCTTCCGGTGCCAGGCGGGCAAACCAACGAATAAGGTCATAGGCAGCGGTCGGGTCGGCGTTTTCCTGAATCAAAAGCGAGCAACTAGTGTGGCGTAAAAATACGTTAGCCAGACCGTTCTCGATAGCGTGAGAAGATATCTGTTCCGCAATACGACTCGTTATCTCATATAGCCCAGCCCCGCGACCACGCGTATCAACCAGGAGTTCGCTATGTTTAACCGTCATGCAGAAAGCCTATCGAGGTCAGCATAAAAGTTGGGGTAGCTGACGCGAGCGACGTCCGCATCGTGAATTGTTGTCGATGTACCATCATCGACGCACATCGCAGCTATCGCTCCACTCATAGCAATCCGATGGTCGTGCATCGGGTACACACTCGCCCCCTGGAGAGGCGTCGGCCCATCGATTATCATTCCATCTTCAAGCTCTGAAATGTGAGCTCCCATCGCCTGAAGCATACTGACCATAGCCGTAATCCTGTCGCATTCTTTGACCCGCAATTCACTCGCATCGCGTATCGTCGTGCGGCCCTGCGCTTGTGTTGCAAGTACGGCAAGTATCGGTATCTCATCGATCGCACGAACCACCAGGTCTCCGGCCAACGTCGTACCGAACACCGGTTGACGCCGAACCACAATGTCGCCCATCGGCTCGACGCTCTCTGCATGTCGCTTGATTTCCAATGTCGCCCCCATCGCTTCAAGAGCATCCAGGACTCCGGTACGGGTAGGATTTAGCCCCACGTTTAATACGCGTAAATCCTCGCCACGAAGCAATCCAGCAACTAACCAGAACGCTGCCGACGACAAGTCGCCAGGAACGAGCAGTTCAGGGATCGCCGACAAACGGGCCGGCCCATGTAGAGCCACCTTGTTCCCTGTCACCTCAAGTGGCACACCCATCTGTCGTAAAAGGCGCTCCGTATGATCGCGTGAGCGCGTGGGTTCCGTTACAGAGGTACAACCCGGCGCGGCCAAACCAGCCAATAGAATGGCACTCTTCACTTGAGCGCTAGCAACTCGACTCGTCCAGTGTATGGCACGGGGTCGCATCCCGCGTAACCGTATCGGAGCGGTACCCTCTGGCGTCAGCTCGACCTCTAGACCCATCTGACGTAGTGGGTCTGCTATTCTCGCCATCGGCCGACTGCTGAGGCTCTCATCACCAATCAAAACCGATTCAAAGCCAGTCCCGGCGAGCATACCCATCATCAACCGCATGGTAGTGCCCGAATTCCCGCAATCCAGAGACCCTCTAGATGAAGTGAATCCAGTACGTCCAGTACCCTGAACCACAACGGCGCCATCTTCCTGCAGTATCGATACACCCAGGGCTTGAAGAACAGATGCAGTCGACTGTACGTCGGCACCAGGCGCGAGATTCCGAATACGACTCGAGCCCTCGGCAAGGGCAGTAAACAGTAGTGCGCGGTGACTTACCGATTTGTCTCCAGGAACCGCCACCTGGCCACGCAGCGTGTCAACGGGGCGAATATGGATTCGATTCGTTCTGGTCACAGAGCAGACAACACACGCCGTAATGTAGATAAAAACCGTTCGTTTTCGGCCTCTGTGCCTACATTGACTCGGAGATGATTCGGCAGACCATAGGCATGCATCGGACGCACTATGACGCCTTCTTTTAACAGTGCGTCGTAAATGGGCTTTGCGACACGGTGACAATCGAACAGCACGAAATTGGTAAAACTTGGCACCGGTGTGAGATCAAGTTGCCGAAGGGCATCACAAATCAAGTCCAAGCCGGTATTAGTCGCATCGATAATACGCTGCAAGTAGGTCTCATCATCCAGTGCCGCGCGAGCCCCAACTTGACCCAAAAGATTCACGTTGAATGGCTGACGCACCCGATTTACGTAATCAACGAGTTCTGGATGTGAAATCCCATACCCAACACGAGCACCTGCCAAGCCATATGCTTTGCTAAACGTTCGCAAAATGACCGTTCGGGGCCGGCGCGCCAGGATACCGAACGCATCGATGCGGTCGGCCTCAGATACGAACTCCACGTAAGCCTGATCTAAGACCAGGATTGGTTCGTCTCCAATGCGGTCAACAAAGCGATCTAGAGCCTCTCGAGAGAATCGGGTCCCGGTCGGGTTGTTCGGGTTACACAAGAATATCATCCGTGTGGATGTATCGATTGCATCAGCGATAGCATCCAAGTCGAACGTCAAATCCTTCATGGGGACCGCTCGAAACGGAATACCCGCGGCCGTCGAAATTAGGCGGTATACGACAAAGGTGGTCTCACTGGTAAGTACACCGTGCTCCGGAGAACCGAAGGTACGAATGAGCAGCTCGATGAGCTCGTTGCTCCCGTTACCTAGCATCAGCTGTGCAGGGTCGACGTTCAAAGACTGCGCTAACCGATTCTTCAGATAAAAAGCACCGCCATCTGGGTACCGGTGTAGCTCACTCAGTGACGCTTGCATTGCCTCCTGTGCGAGCGGCGAAGGTCCAAAAGCATTTTCGTTCGACGCCAACTTGATAGCGGATGTTACGCCAAGCTCACGTGCTAATTCACTGAGGGGTTTACCAGGTGGATACGGTGTCAGACCGCGTATGTGTTCGGGTACTATGGACTGTATACTCACACTTCACTCCTCACGCCGCTTTAGCAAAAAGGGCTCGTTAGCGGATCGGTATGTGTTCACGTTGTCATCGAAGGTGTCAAGGTAGCGTGACATGCAACCACCAGAGTGAGAGCCGTATCAACCTTCTCATTGGACAAAGCGCAGCTGACCAAACCTATCCAAGGCATGGAAATCACCCACTAAAGGCGCATTCCATGCAGTGTAATCCGCGTCGTCAGGACCATGATAATCAATTCGAAACATATTGATACGCCAACGTTCTCCAGCTTTCGGCGCGCCTGCCAAACCCAAATCGCTGTAGCTGACCTTCATTTCTACGGTATAGCCACGATCCGCCTGTGCAGAATCCAGCGTGCCATTCACATGCACAGCCCGCTCAAAGCTAGCGGCTGTAAATTGTTTCGAGCGCTCCAGATTCTCTCGATAACTAGGAAAATACGCATCAAAAACCGTTCCCCGGGGAGATACCTCAAATTCAAAGTAGTCCGTAGTATCCCCATTAGAATCGATGAACACTTCGACGACGTCACGGGTGTAAAGAGGCCCATCTCGCATGGTATGCGGCGCGATAATATCATGATCTACAACGACAAATGCGAAGTATACGGCGTGATCTGTCCAAACAACACGAGCCCGACAGGGCAATGGGGCTTTTGCACGCGCATCGCTATATACAAACTCGGACGTGACCTGCGCCAAGTTCCAGACTAATTCGTCAAGACGGCCATCTATTATCGGCGGGGTCGCAGTCCAAATGGCTGTTGTTTCTCGTAGAGCCCTCAGCTCTTGTCGTTCATTCCAGACCACGGCGGCGTAGCCTGCACCTAAAGCGACAAAAACTAGAGTAGTCCAAATGATGTACCTGCGCATATCCACAGGGTGGATCTATGTGGCTTCCTTGACAAGCGTGTAGGTCGGTTCGATCATAAATCCGTATGGAACGCCCCTTCCAGCGCAGGCATTGTGATTACGCACTCTGGTGTCTACTCACTGCTCTGCTATTCACACTTCCCGCAGAATCCCAGCAACGAAACCGGCTCCCACAGATCGGAGGTGAACCCGCACTCCGGACTATCATGACGCGACATTTCGCCATCCAAACGAATACATCGGAAGGATATGCCCGTTCCCTCGGAGTACGGCTTGACGCCTATTACGACCAGCTAGCGCGGCTACTCCCAGAACTGCTCAAGGAAGATATCAACGTTACGCGCATCAAGGCCAGTATCCGCTTGTATGAACGACAAGAGGAATACCAACGCCATGCGCGCCGTAATGCGCCGCAACTGATCAACAACGGTGGATATTACGATGGCGCCACGCGAACGATTGTAACCTACCGATACAATAATTCACTGCAACTCTACTTCCATGAGATCTTTCATGCCGTTATGGGCGAGTTGTTCAACGACCACTACTTCTTTCGATACTCAAAGCCTAATTGGCCCATTTGGTTTGACGAAGGACTCGCAGAGTATTTTGGCTCCTTTGAGAACGTTGGAAATACTATTCGGATTGCAGCGAGAAATCGTACCAAGGTCGCCTACCTGCTGAATGCACTCGCTTCGGGTGATTTCGTCGACCTAGAATCACTCCTCACCGCACCAAGTGAACGATACAGCGGCACCTCGATGAACCTGTATTATGCAGAAGCTTGGGGCCTCATTGATTTTTTAGCGCGCACGCCACCGTATCGAGAACAGCTCGGCAGGTTTTACGCCGCTATCAAAGCAGATGCTGACGGAATTGCATCGTTCAAACGATTCTTTGGAGACGACCTCGCGTCATTCGAACGGCGGTGGAGAGCTCATCTCTGGAGCTTGGGAACCATTCCGGATGATTGGCGAACCCTTTTCAATGGAGAAGCGATAGACGATTGGACCGTACATGAAGGCGGAGATTGGTCCGTCGTCAA
>PKDL01000408.1 GCA_002863065.1 Pseudomonadota bacterium | reverse complement strand
GTCAGAACATGCAGGCCATTCCACTAACTTTACGGTCGACGGTGGCTCTTGCACGTCAGGCGGCAACGGGACCGTATCATCAGTAGGCACTGCGTCTTCTTCGACCGACACGGTGTCTCCTAGGCTACCGACGTCCTCACCGCTGCTTATATCAGCGGTCGATTCTGAGCCGCACGCAGAACCAATAACCAGAAAGCCCCCAAGAAAAAAATATAAACTTCGCAACGCTTTACCCTGTCTGAAGTGGAATACACCCAGGTAATCTAGCCATCACCGTTAGCACTATCGCCGTAGACGAGCTAGCCAACGTTTAAGATGAGCGTAATGTTCGAAAGGCGTGGAACACATCACCAATACCCGCATGTCGAGCATTGTGGCTGCCGCTAGTCGTGACCGATGCGTGGCCGCGCACGGTCAATGATTTGATCAAACGCGACTGCACTGGAGAGGGTCCCATATTCTTGCCCCCAGTCGCCACCTAAACGCGATGCACAAAAAGCATCAGACACTTCACTGGGTGCGTGCTGTACCAGCTGTGCTCCTGACAGAGCGACAGCAATGTCCGCCACAAAGCGCCGGGCTCTGATCTGTAAATCGGCCGTCGGCCGTAACGAATCTTTGAGACGCTCAACAAAGACATCGTAGGTGCGATTGACACCTTGAGCTCCATCCAATTCTTGCACCAGCGCCTCGGCAACATGTGGGGTCTTTTTCAGAGCACGTAACACATCGAGACATTGTACGTTTCCGGACCCTTCCCAAATCGAACCCAGCGGCGCTTCGCGAAAGAGTCGTCCCATAATTTGGTCGTCGATGTAGCCATTGCCACCGTGACATTCTAAGCACTCTGTGACGTGATTGGTGGCACGCTTCGAAATCCAGTACTTACTCACCGCCGTACCCAGACGGGCCAGGAGCCGTTCCGCCAGTTGATCACCCGCGTCGAATGCGCGCGCCATTCGAAGCGATAGCGCCGTGGCAGCCTCCACCTCAAGCGACAGATCCGCGAGTACGTTTTTCATAAGACTGTGCTCGATTAGTCGTTTCCCAAAAGTAAACCGATAATGCGCATGATGTAGAGCTTGGGATATTGCTTGTCGCATCAGCCCCGTGGCGCCTAAAGCAACATCAAGACGGGTATGATGGACCATCTCAATGATCGTTGGGACTCCACGACCATCCTCGCCCACCATTTTTGCCCACGTATTGCGGTATTCCAGCTCACTCGACGCATTTGCCCGGTTCCCAATCTTGCGTTTCAGACGCTGCAGAAAAAAGTTGTTCTTTGCACCGTCAGGCGTGAACCGGGGGACAAAGAAGCAGGACAACCCAGAATCGGTATATGCGAGAGTCAAAAAGGCATCCGACATTGGAGCAGAGCAGAACCACTTGTGTCCGGTGAGTAAATATTCCGCCCCAGGACCCACTGCACCGCTCATTGGAACGGCTCGAGTGGAGTTCGCACGAACATCCGACCCGCCCTGCTTTTCCGTCATCGCCATGCCCATGGTGGCTCCAGCCTTTTGATTCGCAGGACGCATCGAACCGTCGTACGTGTTGGTCAATATCCGAGGTTCCCACTCGGCGGCGATTTCTGGCTGATTACGAAGCGAGGGAATTACGGAGTGCGTCATTGTCAAAGGACACTGAGTCGCTGGTTCTACCTCTGAATGCATGATGCACAATGCGGCGCGCGCCACATGCGAGCCAGCACGCTTTTCCATCCACGCCATCGCATGGTTCCCATGCTCCACTGCTACGCGCATCAGTTTGTGATAACTCGGATGAAACTCAACCTCATCGATACGGTGACCATATCGATCGTGGGTGTGAAGAACTGGCGCCCAAGTATTGGCCATTCGCGCCGCTTCATACATTTCGGCGCTTCCCATTCGACCACCATACGCGGCCAGCCGATCTGACGCCCAGCCACCACCTTCTCTTTCAACCGCCTCACGGAGCACGATGTTTTGTTCGTACAGATTGTACTCCTCAAGTGGTGGAACTTGATTGGTGACATCATGACTACCCAAGGGGCTCGCAGTACTAAACGGGGGCATCTAGGTCTCCAAAAACCGCCCTTTCGACGGTGCATGTAATTGAATCAATCACCTTGTCAGGCATTGCACCGTTTGGCGGCGCGATCAACGACTGAGCAATTCCACCGACGAGGAAAGCTGCCATAAGGTCTGGATCGGTTGGGTCGCATTCACCGGCTATCTGTGCGCTACGAATCAACTGCGCGAGAATGGCTTGGTATTCGTCTCGAAACCTCAGACGTTCGACGTCCACTTCAGGCTCTACGGGTTCTGCAATCAAAGCGTGCGCAATTCGTTGACTTTGAAGCGCACGAACCGCAAACACACGCAATACCCGGAGCAATCGCTGTCGGTATGTACCGGGAGCAATCGCCCCCGACCGCATCACTTCGACTTCACGATCGCAAATATGCCGAAAGACCTCGGCAAACAATTCGCCCTTCGACGGGAAGTAGCGATACACAGTCCCGGTAGCCACGCCGGCTCGCTGCGCTACTACAGCGACCAGTACAGCAGCATATCCGCCTTCGGACAAAAGCTGACGGGCGGCATCCAGAATACGCTCACGTGTGGCCGCTTGCTTAGCACGGGTATTTTTTGTCGCTCTGTATGGCATGGGAGGCACCGTGTTTAGTGATCTTCACACTAAAGAATGAACCCAGATTCATAACTTCAAGTCAAGGTGTTTCCGTGGAGAGCTAACCACTTACTCTCCTATAACCACTAACCCATGTGTGTATGCACATGTCGGATCGAATGAAAAAAACCATCAAAATCAGCCATTTATAGCTTGACCCAGCGCGTAACGTTCTAGTATCCCTGGATTTAGGGTAGTGAGCCCAAATCATGTTCAATATAAAGCGTCGATAGGGCGCTTACTGGCAGAGGAGTACCGCTTAATGCGTCGTTCGTCGAAGCGCCCGCATAGGACCTTGGTTGGACTTAGGCCGTGGCTCATTTTGGCCATGATTACCGGTATGGGCGCCACGGCAACTGCCGAACTCTACAACCCCGATTTAGTGTGCCGGCCGATAGCTCCAGAACTGACACCGCACGAAAGATTAAGGGCACTTAGCTTCGACTTGCGTGGAATACCACCCACCATGGAGGAGTACTCCACAGTCACAGAACTTGGCGCCGTTCCAGCAAACCTGGTCGGTGAATGGCTCTACACCGACGCGTTTCAGGCGCAAATCATCCGTCTACATCGGTCGATGTTCTGGAACGAACTGAACAACTTGCGGCTTGGTCACAACCGGATGCGATTGAGCAAATCAAGCGGCATCTGGTGGAGGAGAGATCAAGCCCGGACATATCGCGGGGGTGCGGACCGGCATCGATGCTTGAATCAACCGGCGACGTACACCTCGGACGGGGAACTAGAGTTTGCCTACTTCGTAGACGAATTCGGGCAGGAGGTCCGTCAAGAAGGCTATGTCGAGCTGAGTCCATACTGGGCTCCCAATGACGTGGTGAAAGTCTGTGCTCTTGACGCGCAGGATGTTCTTATCGGCGACGAGGGTACGGACTGTGCCACGCGTGCAAACTGGTCTGACTCCAGTTGTGGATGCGGACCTGAAATGCGCTGGTGTTTACCTGACGCGGCCAGCGCGAAGGTTTTGAGTGGGTTCGAGGACGATCTGGATCGACGAGTCGCTTGGATGCTCGACGGCAACAAGTCGTATGACGCCATGCTGACAGAAGCTCCGGCCTTCATCAACGGACCAATTTCCCACTACCTACGGCACCAGGCGCAGTTCGGAGGCTCCTTGCAGCTCGCGCCGATGCCGTTCCCCATGCTCCAGATTCCGGTCATCGACTACTCGGCGAGTAACACTTGGGTTGGCATCGAACTCACTTCAAGTCATTCGGGCGCCTTGTCCTCCCCAGCGTTTCTTCTTCGGTTCCAGACGAACCGCGCACGGGCTTCCAAGTTCTCTACCGAATTTCTCTGCGACCCGTACGTGGCCCCTTCAGGTGGGCTGCCTCCAACAACAGACGAAGAAGCAATGGAACCCGACCTGCAAAAACGCGCAGGCTGTAAATATTGCCACGCTCGACTGGAACCAACTGCGAGCTACTGGGGCCGCTTCCCCGAGTCTGGTGCGGGATTGCTGAGCAAAGAAGACTATCCGGCATTCTCACCGGAGTGTGAAGCTTGTGCGCTGAAGACCGGGCCCTGTCCATCGCTATGTTCCAAGTATGTGACCAAAGCGGAAGTCGACTCCGAGGAAGCATATTTTGGTTGGCTAAAACAGTCACTCTTCATTAAGCCGAATGCCCTTGGCTTTATCGACCAAGGACCAGCAGCTTTGGTGAAGCGAAGTATCGTGGATCAGAAACTCCCGATGTGTGTCACGAGGAAAATGGCGTCATGGTTGTTCGGTCGCGGTTTACACCCATCCGAATCTGCGTGGCTCGATGAGGTGGCGCAGAACTTTGCAGTCTCTGGGCTCAACCTTCGAGAGTTGATTCGTACACTCGCAACAAGCCCCATGTACGGCGCAGTACGGTAGGAGGACGGTTAGATGCGATACCTTCTGATCAGTGCAGCCGTTATCACGCTCGTAGCCGCATGCGACAACGAGCCTACGACTGAGCTGCTTGAAAATGACCCGCTCAGCTCTCAAGCACCAACGGGCACTATCGATAATCCCAATACTGTCGATCAGCCGGTAGACAACCCCGCCGGTAACGAACGTGCTAGCGTACCGCCATCACATGGTGAACTCGGCAGTTCCATACCCGTTGACTTAGTCGCAGGCGATGACGTCGAATACTTCGTCCGATCACGACGTCGAATGAACTTGGATCAACTGCAAGCGCAGATAGCTCACGCCACAGGTGGGCGCCAGTGGATAGCGAACAACAAGAACCAATTCGAAGCATTAGCGGCAACCTTGGGTCGTCCTGATTATATTTCGACACTATTCGAAGACCTGTCGGCAGGACCGGTATTTCAAAAGTTTCTCGGGGACGCAGCCCGGTCAATCTGCGCAGGGATGGCCGACGACGAAATCGAGCTACCGCCGGGCGAGCGCATCCTGATGGCGAGTGTCACCCCCGAGGACACGGTCGAAAGTAATCCGGAAGCGGTTGATGCCAATCTGGTGCAACTCATGCTGCGATTTCACGGACTATCTGTCCCGTCGGAGGCGCCTGTTCTTGCGAAGTACCGCTGGCTATTTCAATCGGTAACTCACACCACCAAAAACGCAGCTGATGGATGGCGCATCGTATGCATTGCACTGATGAGCCACCCACGGTTTTATTCGTACTAGGCGAAGGGAGGACGAAAATGAAACGACGCGATGTTCTAACGTCCGCTCTCGGTCTCACAGCGGGCGCCATGACCTCCAATTGGTTTAGCCCGTGGGTTCGAGCTGCTGTTGCAGCTGAGCCTGGCGCCATTGCCGCGGATCGATACTTCATCTTCTGCTACTTCAGCGGAGGCTGGGACGTACTGTTATCGCTGGACCCCCGCGACCCAATTGAATTTGGCGCGAGTAACGTAGAACAAACACGGATCTATGCCGGGTATGAGCTGCTACAAAACGGGCCGATGTCACCCATCATCGATACCGCATGCGGTCCGATGGGCTACTACACCGGCGACCTATTCACTCAACACAGTGAAAAAATTGCCGTGGTACGCGGTATAAATATGGAGACGCTCTCGCACGACGGAGGGCAAAAACGATTTACGACGGGTAAAGCGCCGTCAGGAACACAGGCTCGTGGCTCGTCCGCCGCGACATGGTTGGCATCTAAGTTGGGGGCAGCCAATGTCATCCCCAACCTGGTGTCGCGCGCTATGACCTTCAATGCGGACCAACCCGCATATGCAAGCGGCATTAAAGTAGCGAGCGTCGAGGACCTCTTACGCGCCGTCCGGCCCAATGACCCGGCACTCTCACCCGCTATTGCAGCACAACTCAATGCAGTGCTCGAAGAAACGGCCCAATGCCCAGAAGCATTGAAGTCTACCTTCCAGCAAAACGCCGCTCTATCCCGGGCCAAATCAGCTGAAATGGTGGCTGGCGGCATCGATACCGCTTTCGACTTTCTAGCGAATAAGCCCGAAATGCTTGCCGTGCGCGACCATTACGGATTCGGTAACAACCTAAATACCGGCGCCGCGCGTGCGGCGATGGCTGCTAGAGCGGTTATGAGTGGTGTCAGCCGATGCGTGTCAGTCAATGTCGCGGGCGGACTAGATACCCACGATGACAACTGGACCCGTAATCAGGGGCCGCGTCAGATGAGTGGTTTCAACGCCATCGCGCGTATGGTTGAGGACTTAGAATCGACAGAATACGGTAATACTGGATCGACGTGGATGGACCATACGACCATTGTGGCCTACAGCGAATTCAGCCGGACTCCCCGAGTCAACATGCGCACAGGGCGCGACCACTGGTTAGTGAGCTCTTCCATGGTGATGGGCCCAGACATCAAGGGCGGACAAGTTATCGGTCGAAGCTCGGACGTGGGTATGGAGGCCGTGCAATGTGACCTTACCACCGGGCAACCAAGCGATACTGGAGTCATTCTGAAACCAGAACACATCCTTCAGACTCTATTCAAAACAGTGAACATTACCGGTGATCCAGCTGATTTACGCGTTGACCCGATCGAAGCGTTGTTGAAGTAAATCAGCACACTATCCTCGGGTAATACCCTAAACATTTCTTCTTTTTAGGGCACGGGAAGCACGTATACCGCACCGTTATCGATTGCTGAATCGATCGTAGAAGTTGGAGTTCCGCGATACGCACCGATGTATAGGGTTGTCTTCCCTTGACGATTGATGGCGGTACCTCGGCGGCCGAAATGACTGTCGCTCCAATACGATTCGCCGTAGGCGGAAACCAGAGGCTTGTGATTCCAGCCTGCACTGGTCCACTCATAAACGAATGCTGCCCCTGAACGATATGCACCATTGGTATCGTCCTGATGTGCACCGACTCCTACCGCAATACCCCCCTGACCAATACCAGGGGTCCACCACAGGCTGTCGCCAAAGCGTCCTGAATCGTCTTGTCCCACGACTCGGTAGGCAGAGGCATCTACGTCTGCTGGAAGTATATCGTGGAGAACGACATCATCCGGCACATTTGTGCCTTCTTCGGGGGTGGTTGCCTGCGGTAATAACGACAGAATGTAGCTACCAGGGACCATCCAGACGGCACCCAGTTTGTTACTGCCCACGCGATAGTCTCCACCACCGACGATCAGTTCATTTAGACCATCGCCATCAAAATCATGACCACTCAGAAGCGCCGTACCTGCGTGGGCGCTGTAGGACTTCGAGCCTAGTGCGATAAATTTTGCCTGGTTGGACGCGCAATTCGGACCAAAGCCGAAGAAGATACGAATAGTGCCCTGGTTGGTCTGCCCAAGATCTTCCAAGTGAGAACTGACGGCTAAATCGTCGCAGCCATCGGCGTCTAGGTCGCCTAGTGAAGCGAAAGAGCGCCCCATTTGATCGTCTTTCGCTCGACCGTAGAATAGGACGTCAGGAGCACATTGAATCTCCGTCTCTGCAGCCGCAGCTGGACCACCATACACCACACCAAATCCGCCAGCATTACTCTTCCCAGAGGTATCCCAACTGGTGGAGCCATAGGCGATGTCGCTGTAGCCGTCCCCATTCCAATCAAAATCAGAAAGCACACTGTAAATTCGGTCGCCCCCCTGATGGCCGTAAATGACTCGACTTGGATTCACGTCGGATGTCAGGAGATCACTCATCTCAAATACCCATACAGCGCCTGTACTATTTGCACCGTTGGTACAGCTATCGCTGACAAGTGCATCATCCAACATGCTGCTCGATTTGGGTCGATTTGCGTTAAACGCTGTGGCGATCCACTCGTACTCACCATCGCCATCGATATCCCCGATGGTCAATCCATCACCATATTGTGCGTTCCCACCATGTCCCCAGAACCCCTGATGTGTAGGCACGGGCGTTGGCTCGAACCCATCCGTCGTACCCGGATACAAATACACGCCTCCACTACGTGATGCAGCTGCAGCGTCTTCCCGAGCACCAACCACCAGCTCCGACAAACCATCTCCAGTGATATCAGGTACCACCGTGAGATTAAGACCAAAAAGGGTGCCGCCTAACGGCGATATGAAGGGTACTTCAGTGTTAAAGTTTTCCTCAGATACGGTATCCCCATACAGCTGTAACTCCGCTGCGAAGGATGCATTTGTATCGTTCGCTGCCCCGGTCTTTACCACCACTGCTAGGACGTTCTCTCCGAGAACAAATGGTAAGTCTTGGTCCGAACCAAGCTCTGCAAGCAAATTAAACGTAGAGCCACTCGTAGTCGTCGAATAGTTTTCGTGCAACACCGGAATTGCGACGTAATTGGCCGCAACCAATTCACCATTTAGATACGCCGCTACCCCATTGTTGAATCGCAATCGAAGGCGAGCCCAGGCAGGTAACTCATCCAAGTTGAACGATTTACGAAAATAAATACTCGGAGGGGTCGTGCCTTCAAAATTCAGTGCAGTTGCCTCGTCGTCTTGGCCGAATCCAAGTTCTGCAGGCCCAGATGCCCAATTCGTGTCATCGAAGCCCAGATCATTCCAATCGCTTGCCGGAGGACTATCTTTGTCAGGAAGGTAGTAAGACCATGGGTCTTGCAATCCGATAATCGGCTGAGGCGCTCCCCAGGCTACGGTGAGAAGTCCAGCACCAACGCCGTACGTTTTGTCATTGGAACTCCAAACAGCAAGCTCCGCATGGCCGTCACCATTGATATCACCCAGGGAACCATATCCTCGTCCGAAGCGTTCACCGTTCACATTCCCGGATAGCTCCCGGTCTGGACGTGTTGCAGGGAGCCCGCCCTCTACCCCGAAATATACCTCTAGTCCCCCCCCGTTAGTGGGGCGTGTAGGCGCCTCGGAGTATTGCCCCATACCTACGATATCGAGAAGTCCGTCGAGATTCATGTCTATAAGTCGGGTACGAAGTCCCATTTCGTCGTTTCCGTCCCGACCTAAGGCTAACCAATCAAGTGCCTCCAGCGGCTCTGGTCCTTGCACCACGTCGGTAGGTAGATCACTTCTGCCGAGCATCAGCCGTAACGCTCCTCGGTTCCCCTTCCCATCCGAATCATAGTATCGATGGCTGAGTAAAAGATCGGCCAGACCATCTCCGTTGACATCACCCATGTCATGTCTGGCACCAAAGTAGTTGTTCGTATTCTCAGTATCAGCCCAAAAATGCACAGGGTCCGCTTCGAGGCCATCTGGCCCGCCACGATAAATCAAGACTGCGCCATCATTGGCTCCGTCTGCGACATCCCAGCGTGCGAGGGTAGCAGCGAGCTCACAGTACCCATCCCCATTCATATCTCCGGCCGAGATCCAGGTACCCAGGTAGCCGTCCTTGAAGTGGACTAATTCACCAGTGTCGTCGAATGTTTTGCCCCATATGACCGTATCAGGGTCACCAGCAAATCCATCCGGACTCCCATACCAAATGGCGACGCCGCCAGAATTGGAGGCAACGGGCGATTGCTCTTCATCCTCTAATCCACGGCCTCCACCAGCGACATCGAGCCACCCATCACCATTGAAATCGCAGAGCGCCAGTCCTTCGCCTAGGTACTCATCATTCTTCTCACCGACAAAAGATACGTACGGCTCATCCTCAAAATATCCGCCCTCAATCCCTCGATAAATCGAAATCCGGCCGCGACGTGACGCCCCAAGATATGACGGGGCCGTGCGTGCACCCACAGCGAGGTCGATTTGACCGTCCCCATCTACGTCACCAGACGCCAGGGCATATCCAAACTCTGAATCACGATAGTTCGGCTTCAGCAGCTGCACCACTTCCACCGTCGTACCGGAGGTTCGACTAACAACTGCAACCGCTCCCGAGAATTTTCCGGCAGCGTGGATATCCGTCATCCCAATGATCGCCTCATCATCACCATCGCCATCGAGATCGCCGGGAGAGATCCCGGACGCCGCCCCATTATCGGCAAACAGCTCGGTTGGGGCATCAAGTGGCTCCATGATAACCACGGGCAATACCGTAGAAAGGGGTTGGTTTTCCTCAGGTCCGAGGCATCCCACATACTTATCGGCCACGGTGAGCGTAGTCATGCCCGGAGATTCGCCCCTCAAAATGTTTTCACCGTCCAGCACCGCAATACCGGAGCCACCTTGAATCTCATATAATCCGCTTCCTCCTTGAATCGGGAGCTCGATGACCCCGCCATGCGGAATCGCTAGTGCAGACGTCAAAGAATCTACTGCGACGTCCGCTCCCACTTCGATCGTGATATCGGCGCTTCTACCGGTCAGGATGTCTGTAACGCGAATCAACTCCAGGCCTGTGTCAACGGAGAGATAGACTCCCGCATCATCAATTGTGCCGATAGGTACGGCAGATAGAATATCGAATGTGAACTGACCGGAGCCCCCCAGAACCGCGAGATTCAGGCACGCCCCCGGAGGTAATACGGCATCAGTCGGCAAAATAGTGGGGTCGGCATGCACTGTGATGTCGGCCTGTGCCTCGCCATTACAGCCGTCATCCGTCAGCTTCACTGTATCTACAGCCGGTGCGGCCCCAGAGAGATACGCGCCAGATATTTCATTGACGAGCGCACCAGATCCGTCGGTAACGAGTTCGAATCGGTATGCTCCCGTACCACCCATAGCCACGAGATTTTCATATTCAACCGTTGCCATATGCTGAGGGGCAATCAGTACGAGCGGCGGATCACATCCCAATGGGTCCGTGTCGGCCTCATCCGGTGCATCCTCCGCAGAAGCGCCATCCTCTGGGGCTCCGCTGCCGGAATCTACCGTTCCGGTATCTTCGGGCGACTCAATATCGGAGATACCGATGTCAGAATCGCTTTCGGTGTCTGTTTCGGCTGGTGGGCTGCCTGTGTCATCGGTCCCGTCTATTCCAAGACCGTCACTATGGCCGACATTCGAATCCGGCGGAGCAATCGAAAGGTCGAGTACACCAGCTATCGGTACGTCTGAAGACTCTACGACATCAAGTAGTCCTGATGACGCAGGGTCGGCATCTTCACTACCGCAACTCAATGTGAAGGCGAGCAGCAGCAAAGCCCAGGGGAATCTCATCTCAGTCGGCATGGGGCAACTATACCGGAGTCATCGTGAAATGAGGATGCCTGAAATCTTCAATTGACGAGGATTGGCTACTTTTCTACGTAGCAATGTGTAGGAACATTTATCGATCCATCGAGTAAGGATACCAACAAGGACAGTGGCCCCGGTCCGCAAATCAGTCCGTCTGGGCAGTCCCCTTGTTCTGTTCCAGGAAGTGCACCAGGCGTTGGCTTGCACTTGCAGTGCCCCCCAGGGTCCACGACACCTTCCGGGACACTGCCCTCAAACAATAGGTCAAGGGTAATGCACTGCGAACCACCTTTGCACTGGACCGTATCACCATTACATTTCCCGTTGGTTCCCCAACATTCACCGGCTTGGCAAGTCACCGGGATACCGTCAATTTCCGGCGGAGTCGGCGGAGGGGACGAACAGCTATTTTCAATACAAGTCGCAGCAGGGTCCTCACAATCCTCCGATGTCAGGCAGCCAACACACTCCACGAATTCTCCATTATCAACCCGACAAACGGGTGTGGCTCCAGAACAAAGCGCACAGGACTTCCCTGGTGCAGCACAAGAGCAGTCATCGTTACAAGCACCCGACGTGCAGTGGGTGCCTACGAGGCATTCACAGCATTGGTCCAACCATTCTGCATAAAACGGTGTTGGTGAAGTACATTCAGGACCGGCGTCCGGAATCGAAGTCACATCTTGTGTAGCGTCAGGCAGAGTCACAGCAAATGTGTCCTCTGTCTCCGGCGACACGACGTCTGGGGAACTACTGCAACCAAAAGTACAAGCGATCATCAACCAAAGGTAGGGTATCTTCATGTGTCTGGTATCGTCCGCATTGTTTACCTAAGTCAAGGGAATCGTGCCCGACCACAATACTAAGTTACTTCTTGTCGTCTTCCTGCCGGTCGCGTTGTCTATCATCATGTTCGGGATGGGGCTCTCGCTGACTCTCAATGATTTTCGACGAGTGAAAGACGAACCACGGGCGATCATCATCGGACTCATCGCCCAACTCGCGCTGCTACCCGCCCTGGGTTTTTTATTTGCTTGGGCCTTCAGGCTCTCGCCCCCACTAGCAATCGGCATGGTACTGCTCTGCTCTGCACCGGGTGGTCCGACTTCGAACCTGCTATCTTTCATTGGTAAAGGCGATGTCGCATTGTCAGTCAGTCTTACCGCAGTAGCGGGCATTATCACGGTCTTTTCAATTCCATGGATCGTCAATCTTGGCGTCCACACATTCTCCGATGCCGCAACCGTTCAAACCGAGCTCCCTATTTTATTGACGGTTGCAAAGATTGGCGGAGTGGTAGTCATTCCCGTTACTTGCGGGATGTGGGTTCGCGCGCGGTCACGACACGCACCCGCCATGACGCGGATAGTCCAGCGCCTGTCATTTTGTATCCTGGGCTGTCTAGTCATCGGTGCCGTTCTGAAGGAAAGGGCCCGTATGCCAGAGTTTCTGGCAGCAGCAGGTATCGCCGTACTCGCTCACAATACAGCTGCACTGCTGCTTGGATTTGTCTGCGGCCGACTCATGCGACTCAATAGAGCGCAATCGGTCACCATATCCCTAGAGGTCGGTATGCAAAATGCGGCACTCGCAATTGGCCTGGCTCTGCAAATGGAAGATGGGGTTATCGTGGCAATCCCCTCGGTCATATTCGGAGTATGGAGTTACTTCAGTTGCGGAGCAGTCGCCCTATTATCTCGATGGGCAGCTCGGAAACATGAACACGTATCGAGCAGCACGCACTACTCTCATACCTAGTAGAGATCAATACTCGATATCGTATCGAGGGGCTGAATGGTAAGCCGGAAGTCACGCTGCAAAACTCGCACGTGGTACAACGCTAAATGGTCCAGCATGGGTCCTTCTATGCGCTCCACTGTAGCGCCGACCGCAGCCACCGCCGCCTGCTCTGGGTAGTTTTTGGCTACGTCATACCAGGACAGCAAAAGGAAGAGAGAATCACCTACCGCGCCGTTCACCTCAAGCGTCATGGGCGTATTCCTTGAGCGTCGGCAACGTTCAATATCAAGTCCGCGCATAATATCGAACTCGCGATATTCGTTCGAGGTTAGAGCTCCCCAGCGGTAGGGGATAATCACTGGGCACGGTCCATCCACTCGAGTAGTCACGGCTTGATACCGACGCTTTATGAGTCCCATCACTAGGGTACGACCCGGGCCCGTCCGCCGCTCCACTTGGGATTCAAGCGGAGGAATACCGGGGAAGCCTTTCGGGGCCGCAAAGACATCCATACCGCTTATGGACGTCACTGCCGCCGGGCCATCTTGAGAAAAATCGACCCATCGCAATGCTGTGAGGCCCCCGTATACGGGCCCATGTAACCGCGCTTCTAAGATGTGCCCCGATAATCCATAGGACTTTGCATACGTCACAATTTCTGATTGCTCTGCGAGGGTTGGAGTTGCACGTCTGTCC
>PKDL01000562.1 GCA_002863065.1 Pseudomonadota bacterium | reverse complement strand
AACGGTAGATACTCTGGTCGTCATCTCCAACGACACATAAGTTTCCCCGGTCTCCAGCAAGTAATTTGAGCAAACGGTACTGGGCCACATCTGTATCCTGGAACTCGTCCACCATGATGTAGCGCCACCTGTACTGCCATTCACTCAGCACCGGTGGATGCTTCTCTAACAGCTCCACCACTTGAGTTATGAGGTCAGAAAAGTCAAAGGCGTCCGCTCGAGTTTTCGCTTGCTCGTACCCCTCATACGCTCGAATACATAACCTATCAATCCAGGTAGTCGATGGAAGCTGAGCGTCCGTAGGACCACGGAGCAAGTGCTTCTGTTCATCAATGTAATAGCCCACTTGCTTGGGGGATAACGTATCTTTCGACACGTTCATCTTGTGCAGCACGCGCTTCAGCAGCTTTTCGCGGTCATCTTGGTCATACACCACGAAATCTCTGGTCCTGCCAACCAGGTCATGATGGCGACGTAACAAGCGCAAACCGATCGAGTGAAACGTTCCTAGCCAAACGTCTTTTGCTTCTGGTCCTAGGAGATGCGAAACCCGCTCACGCATTTCACCGGCGGCTTTGTTGGTGAAGGTCACCGCCAATATCTGCCATGGTGCCAGACCCAGTTGCTCGACCAACCAGGCTATCTTATGGGTGATCACGCGGGTTTTACCGCTGCCGGCACCAGCGAGCACAAGTAGTGGTCCAGAGTTGTGAAGCACTGCCTCACATTGAGGCTCGTTGAGAAGGGATTTGAGGTCCATAATGGGAGGGCCTACTTCGTTACGGCCCGAGGTGCAAGCCTAAGCTGAACTTCTCCTCTTAACTTACATTCTAGATCGAGCAAAGTGGGGTACGTGAACGGACACTTTTGACTTCACAGCTTGACGGATTTGCGCCAGGTCCCATACGGGACCGGCAACGAAGGACAACGGGTCTTCTTCGAAGGCTGGGGCATTGCGCTCGAAGTATTTGTGCCCGGCCAAGTTTAGAGCCCAGCCGATACTAAACGAGCCAAGTGCCACCGCCCAGGGTGGTGTCCATGAGGGGATAAGCAGCAGACCTGCCGTGCCGCCCACTATCATTGGGATCCCTACGATGTGCAAAATACGGTTGGTTTTATCAACGTGCGTCGACTCGTAGAACGCGACTGCTCGCGACCAACGTTCCGATAGCGACCCATGGAATTCATGCCGAAGTCGCCACTCTGCCTCCAATCCTCGGAGCCCGGACTGAAAGAGATATAATGGAGTGGCTTTCGCTCCGAGCATCATGAGTACACCGCCAGCCGTCAATTTCGCTAAATCAGCGCGCTCTCGTCCAAATGCGGCATCTATCGCTCCATCAATCCAGTTCGTGACGGCCATGCGTTCTCCTGTATCCCAACATCTCTAGTCCATAGGCGGCAAACTTGGCTCAGTCAAAGCCAACAGGTTCATCTTCCAGACGACGTGGAATAATGAGAAGTGAAAACGCCTCAAACTCACTGATAAGTCCCATAAGAGACGTCGGTTCGATTGGTTTTTGCAGCATTTTCTTCACGCCTAGAGCCGCCACACGCTCCTTGTCAGCCTCATCATCGCTCACCGAAAGCACCACGGTCTCCACCTCGTAATCAGCACGAAGCTGATGCGTCCGTTCCAGGACCTGAAAACCATCGAGTTTGGGCAGGTTGAGATCAAGAATCACCAGCACGGGCACCGGCCAACGATCGCGGTCTTGGTACCGTTGCCGTCCTAGGAGATAATCAACCGCCATTGCGCCATCTTCAACAAATACCAACGGATTAGAAATACCCGCCCTCCGGAACGTAAGTTCTATGACCATTGCGTCGTCAGGACTATCTTCAACGACAAGAATGGTAGGAGGTAAGATCGGGGTCTGACTCAGCATCGTGGGGACCATAGCGTAGGGTTCGGCCTGTGAACAGGCACGACGTCTAAATCTATACTCGCGCTGCACCAACACCGACTTCCTTTACCAGTCGTCGTCCCTGCATTACGTTCGGCGCCGTGGCATCGTTTGTATCATTTATCAAAGCGAATCTCTGGTCGATTGGCCTGAGTTGCGTCGTTCCGTCCCTGATCTGGGTCGTGCTTGGTGGTGGTGCTTGCCTCGTTCTCTTTCGATACGCACGCCGCAGTGGGTGGTTAGAAGGACGCCTGAGAACCATTTTGAGTCTTCTGGTCGTTTTGAACTTATCTTTCGTCGTGATTCCCTCATTTCTTGTGTGCGGAAGTGCACCTGCAGCCGCTCAGCGTATTATCGCACTGCTGGCTGAACAAGGTACTGGAGACCCAGTACTCGACCAGACCATCAAAGCACGTCTAGGGCTCGCCATCTTAACCCCCATGCTGGAACCACACCTTCAAAACGGTACGCTAGGTAAGTTGGCCCTGGCCGATACCCTGTCGGGCAGCTACGACCTTAGGCCACTCAACGAACCAGGCACTGCTAACCGGATCATGGGTGGGCTCGGAACGCGTGATCTTGATGCGTATGCATGGCACCTCAGACGGCAGTTCGGCCCCCCACGTAGCAACCTTCCTCCACGGGCAATCGTTCGAGTATTAGATGTTATTCACGCAGCATACGTCTCATCACTTGACCTCTATCCAGACCTTTTAGGAGCACTCAAATCAGTCGGTGATAGGCCGCTTACAGAGCATGAGGCTGCCGTCCAGATTGGCTCCCGCCTCTTAGCGAAACACGGAGATACACTGCTCGACCGTGCACTGGGGAATCGCCAACGGTGGTGGGGCTTCTGGATCATTTTACAATTTACTGCCGTACTCGCCCTGTGTAGCGCATTAGCATGGGCATCGCGTCCCCCGCTCCGACAGTAGCTGCGTCGAGGCCTTGGTGGTCATGACATTGGCTCGTATACAGATATCGCGTACGCTCCAGGTACTATGACGACAGCAGATCAACCCGCGCAGAAATCGCGGCGCCCGACCGGCCAGTTATCCTGGATTGGTTTCTTCCTTCGATTCGCTTTTGCCTTCGTACTGGTAATTCTGACCTACAATCCGACAGGAACATCATACGTAGGGTGGCTACGTGCATTCGAAAGTGGCAATGAGCCATACAAATTGTTAGCTGGTGCACTGCTTCTCGCCGGGTACGCAATCTATGTGCGAGCTACGGCACACTCCCTAGGGAAGGGAGGCGCCCTGCTGCTTACGGCCATATTCGGTCTGATTATGTGGATACTAATCGACGCAGATATCCTCCCGACCGACACACCAGCTCTTATTTGGGTCGTCGAATTCTTCATCGCGTTGCTATTGGCGGTCGGAATGACCGGAGCCTTCATCTGGAGACGACTGACAGGCCAGTACCACGTTGCAGACGCGGAGGACCTGAGCGAAGGCTAACCCATATGGCCGCTTCAGAAGGGAGCAGCAGACGCTATTCCCAGAATGAGGTGTTCTGTTCGGCCATAGACACCAAAAATGGAGACGGAGCATACCGCTCGCCATAGCGCGCAGCCATGGTCCGCATTTCTACCACCAAGTTTCGAACTCCTTGGCTATCTATCCACCGAAGCGGTCCTCCAGTGTTCGGCGCGAACCCCAGACCGAGAATCGCCCCGACATCCACATCCATAGGATCTCGAATAATACCGTCCTCAAGTACTCGACCAACTTCCGCAGCCTGCGCCACCATAAGTCGTCTGCGGAGATGCTCAAGTCCGGTTTCAGCCGGCGGCTCTGCATGAATAAGGTCTTTCAAACCTGACCATATTGCTTTGGTTTTCGGGTCGTAGAAACCACCACCATGTAACTTCCCTTTCCGACCTTGCGCTACCAGCGCCTCAACCAACCGAAGGCCGGACATATCCAGAGCTTCACCCGTAACTTCTCGCCGCACATCGAACCCGTGCATTCCGAGTGTCAATGTTACTTCATCGAACACTTTCAGAGGCGGCATCACCATGCCTGCGGTCCGAGCCGCATACTCTACCAGTGCCGCATCATGCCCCTCAGCAACCAATTGCACACCCTCAAGCAGATATGCAGCAAATAAGCGCGTCGTGAAAAAGCCATATCCATCGTTCACAACGATATTTGATTTTTTGATGGCCTTACCGAATGCCAAGCACCGACTCAGTGTCTCGTCAGAACATGATTCTGGCTTGATCACTTCAAGCAGCGGCATCTTTTCGACAGGAGAGAAAAAATGCAGGCCAATGAAGCGCGCTTTATTCTCTGCAGCCTCGGAGAGCAACGTGATTGGGATGGCTGAAGTATTAGACGCAAAAATACCGTTTTCAGACAATAGTGGCTCTACTTCACGAATCACGTGATGCTTGACCCCTACATTCTCAACAACCGCCTCTATCACCAGGTCACTACCTCGGACCGCATCATAATCGAGCGTATATGTGATGCGTGAAGCGAGCTCTTCTCGCGATTCCGTAGACAGGTGCCTCATTTTCGCCAACTGCGCACTAACGTGCTTTACCGCCACATCGAGCGCGGGTTGCGAGATATCTTTTATCACCACCTCATAACCGGCCTTTGCCGATACAAAACCAAGACCAGCCCCCATCATTCCCGCGCCCAAAATCGTCACTTTAGAGATACCGGCGTCGCAACCTACACCTCGCTTATCCACCGCGTTCTTATGAAACCAGAGGGTCCCCATCATGTCTTTGGCTTGTCGTGATGTGGCCAAGCCAGCAAAAATACGAGACTCGACTTCGATGCCGCGGTCGAAGCTCAACCGCGTGCCGTCAGCAATGGCGCGTAATGCACCTTCTGCTGATGGGTAAGCACCTGCCGTTTTTTTAATGATGAACGCACTGGCCCCAACAAAGAGTTGCATTGCACCAGGAGTATTCGGGCGCGTCCCACCTGGCCACGTCGGTTTCTTTTGGTCCCAGGGCTGCGTTGGCTTCGGATTCTCCTCAATCCACTGCACTGATGCGGCGTACATAGAGGCCACATCCGATGCGAGCGCATCCACCATGCCGATCTTTTTCGCTTTGGGTATTCGCACTGGCTGGCCGGCACCAATGTGCTCCAATGCGGCCTGTAATCCAATAAGGTAGGGCAGGCGTTGGGTTCCTCCAGCGCCTGGTATGACCCCGAGACTCACCTCCGGTAACCCGATGAGAATACGCGCATCGTCAAGTGCGATGCGATGGTGAGCCGTCAATGCGAGTTCGTATCCCCCGCCAAGTGCCGTGCCTGCGATCATCGCAACGACCGGTACGCCAGCGGTTTCAATGCGACGATACACCGCGTTTACGAGAGTCACCTGCTCAAACACCTTCGCTGGGTTGGTTTCCGAAAACAAAGCATCCAAATCGGCACCGACACAGAAATCCCGATGTCCACTGGCGAGGATAAGGCCTCGTACGCCCTCGTGTGCCACTGCCCTCTCTACCCCAGCTTGCAACGCACGCATAAATGGCTCGCCCAGCTTATTCACCCGCGCGACGGTTAGCTCGACGGTTACAATACCGTCATTCACGTACAGTGAGAGACCATCGACATCGGTACTAATCGTTTCGCCGTAGAGAGCATTCTTATTGTCTATCATCATCTATATCTCCCTCTACACACGCTCAATGATTGTTGCGATACCCATGCCCCCACCGATACACAGTGTGACGCACGCAGTTCCGAGGCCTCGCCGCTCAAGCTCATCGAGTGCCGTACCCAACAGCATGGCACCAGTCGCACCAAGCGGGTGACCAAGTGCTATCGCACCGCCGTTTACGTTGATCTTTTCTCGGGGCACATCAAAGTGATTCATAAACGCAAGTGGTACCGTGGCAAATGCCTCGTTCACCTCAAATAAGTCGATATCGCTTATCTCCATACCGGCTTTTGCGAGGGCTTTTTCAGTGGCAGGCATCGGGCCCGCTAGCATCACTACCGGTTCATCACCGACGATCGCCACCGACCGGATCCGTGCACGGGCAGTGAGACCGTGGGCGTCACCCGCCTCTGCATTTCCCACCAGCACCGCTGCCGCCCCGTCAACGATTCCAGACGAATTTCCTGCATGATGGATGTGATTGACCTTCTCGACATGCGGGTACGCTTTCCGAATCACTGCATCGAGGCCAAAACCCTCTCCCATCATCTGAAAGCTCGGACGTAATTTCGATAGGGTCTCTACGGTTGTGCCTGCCCTCGGATATTCGTCCTGCGCTAACACCACCAGGCCCGCTTCGTCCGTTACCGGGATAAGCGAACCAGTAAAATGCCCCTCGAGTTGTGCGATGTGAGCACGCTTCTGACTCTCAGCGGCAAACGTATCGGCATCCTGACGCGTAATTCCGTTGAGCGTTGCGAGCAGGTCAGCGCTGATCCCTTGAGGTACGATGCCCCGACCCAGCACGAGATCCGGGTCAAACAGAGCGCCTCCGTCTGAGCCCATCTTTACGCGGCTCATTGATTCCACTCCACCGGCCACAACGAGGTCGTAAAACCCGCTTGCCACTAGAGCTGCCGCCTGATTCACCGATTCTAGCCCGGAACCGCAAAAGCGATTTACCGTTTGGCCCGGTGGCTTATCACCATAGTTTGACTGCAGCACCGCAGTTCGGGCGATGCATGCACCCTGGTCAGCGACCTGAGTGACACATCCGATAATCACATCGTCGATCACGTTCTCACCGAAGCCAGTCCGACCCTGGAGTGCATCTAGAACGGTGACGAGAAGGTCGAGCGGTTTGACGACATGCAGGCTGCCGCTAGCCTTCCCCTTACCGCGGGGTGTGCGAACAGCATCGTATATAAAAGCGTTAGGTTTCATGGTTTGAGTCTCCGGACTAGTGCACCAAGTCGCTCAACGGCGCCTGGAGGGAACTGCATACGTGGAAGGCAATGAGGATCGCCCACTTCCTTAGCTTGCGAAGTATCTTGGCGTAACTTAGCATGCTCAGCAATTGACAACAAATAGGAATGTCTACCGTGGAGACCAATAAACATATGCCCGTAGACGATGGTGGACTTGCCCTCCGACGGCTCCAGGCAGACACGCTGATCGAGCTAAGCCGATGCCTCACGTCCCAGGATGCACACGTAAGAACCCGACTTGAAGCCGCGAAAATTCGCGGGATCACTGCCCAGCAGTCCCGAGTACTTCTCGTATTATTTCAGGCCCGTCGTTCACTTACTGCGCGGGAACTATCCCATCGAATGGGCGTCTCAGAAGTGACCATGAGTCGGTTCGTACAGGCGCTGCTACGCGAGGATTGGATCAACCGCAGCCCGCATCCCGACGATGGACGTAGCTACCTCCTGGCGCCGACTGCCAAAGCACGCAAACACTTTCCTGGATTTGTAGCGGTATCAAATGCCGTTCTGGACCAGCTCTTTCGTGGATTTTCAGTATCGGAAATGGCCTCGTTTCACACGTTAGTCACGCGAATACAGCGGAATCTAAGCCCACCCTAACAACGACGGACCATCGCCCAGTGAAGTGTTCCTACGAATCCATTTAGCTCGTATCCTTCATGTTCCGGAGTGAATACAGTTCGAACCGGAGACTGATACAGGCCGGCCACCCAATAAAGACCATGGACTTTGACCACATCCGGTGCCACTCCGAAGCATCTTGTTCACACGATGTCATTTGACCGCGATATCTTCTCCATCGCGACCTGGAAATGGTTCGAGGACGCTTTCGAAGGCGCTACACCCGTGCAGCAGCAAGGTTGGCCCGTTATTGCTCGGGGACGCAATACGCTGATGCTAGCCCCGACGGGTAGCGGAAAGACCTTGGCCGCCTTCCTCTATGCCCTCGACCGTTTGAGTCTCCCGCAGGATGCGGACACAGGGCCAGGCATACGTGTAGTGTACGTGTCGCCTCTGAAAGCGTTGGTATACGACGTGGAGCGTAATCTGCGGGGGCCACTGGTAGGAATAACCCGTACGGCCGAACGTTTGGGGTACCGCACGCGAGTGCCTACGGTAGGGATACGCACCGGGGATACCCCCCAACGCGACCGCCAGCGCATGATCAAATCTCCTCCCGATATCCTCGTGACGACACCTGAATCGCTGTACCTCATGCTCGGGTCCAAGGTACGTGAGACCTTCCGTTCAGTGGAACTGGTTATCCTCGATGAAATTCACGTACTGGGTTCGACGAAACGAGGTGTGCATCTCTCTGTCACACTCGAGCGCCTCGCGCTGCTTGCGGACCAAGACCCACAGCGCATCGGTTTATCTGCAACCGTACATCCAGTAGACGAGGTGTCTCGCTATCTGGGCGGCGACCGAGAAGTCGAAATCATCGATACCACAATCCCTCCTCGGCTGGAGTTGTCGGTCGAAATGCCCGACCCCGATGCCGTGGTTCCTCCCAAGGTCGACGCGTCAACATCCGATGACGTTGCGTTCGTTACAGACGATGACGATAGCTTCGCAGACAACGCATTCGACGGCGCGCTTCCCGAAGGAACAGACGGCGGTTCAATACTCGGCCGGATGATGCAGGAATCCTCCGTCCAACCGCACAAAAAATCGCGTTCCATATGGCCTGCTCTCCATGGTCGCTTACTCGAACTCATCGACGCTCACCGCACGACTATCGTGTTCGTAAACAATCGCTCAACGACTGAACGTCTGGTGCAGCAACTAAATGAAGCCCGGGACGAAGAAATTTCCCTAGCGCATCATGGAAGCCTATCGAGACGCAGACGGGAAGAAGTTGAAGAGCGCCTGAAGGGTGGACAAATCCGGTCCATCATCGCCACCAGCTCGTTGGAACTCGGTATCGATATGGGCGCTGTCGACCTAGTAGTGATGGTGGAATCACCGGGAGCCGTCTCCAGAGGACTACAACGTGTTGGACGAGCAGGTCATGGTGTAGGAGAGACGAGCCAGGGAGTGATGATCCCGAAGTACCGTGGCGATCTCGTCGAATGCGCGGTCGTGTCGCGAGGGATGCTCGACGGTCAGATCGAATCCATGCGAGTGCCGAAAAATGCACTAGACGTCCTGGCCCAGCATATCGTCGCCATGTGTGTTGTGGAAGACCAGCCACTGGCAGATATCAAGACGATGGTAAAGCGTTCTTACTGCTTTCAAGAAGTATCAGATACCGTCTTCGATGGAGTGGTCGATATGCTTTCTGGGCGGTATCCATCGACAGACTTCGCAGATCTCCGAGCACGCATTTCATGGGACCGGACCACGGACGTACTCAGCGCGCGTCGTGGTGCACGGATGGTAGCGATGAGCAATGCTGGGACCATCCCCGACCGCGGACTGTATGGCGTCCACATCGCACCAGATGGCCCACGCATTGGTGAACTTGATGAAGAAATGGTTCACGAAGCAAGGCCCGGCCAAACGTTCGTATTAGGCGCTTCCACCTGGCGTATCGAAGATATTACAAGAGATAGAGTTCTCGTTAGCCCTGCTCCAGGTGAGCCAGGTCAATTACCTTTCTGGCGAGGTACAGGACCCGGACGCCCCATCCAACTCGGACGGGCCATGGGCGCGTTTCTACGAGAAGTAGAACGACAGCAAGACGGAGCTGATGCATGGCTGCGCGAACAGTATCCATTAGATGAAAGGAGCCGTAGACAGCTTCTGGATTACATCGCAGAGCAAAAGGAAGCGACGACGGTCATTCCTACGGACACGACCATCGTGGTCGAGCGCTTCCGAGATGAGATCGGTGACTATCGGGTCTGTATCTTGTCTCCATTCGGACAGCGCGTACATGCACCATGGGGAATGGCTATCGAAGCCCTCATGCAGCGCAGAAGTGGATTTGAGGTCAATACGCTCTGGTCAGATGATGGGATTTCTTTTCGCTTTGTAGACGAGCTTGAAGAGGGGGTACCTCTGGGGAGCGACCAGTGGCTGGTCCCTCCCGAAGATGTCGAAGATCTGGTGGTGGAACAGCTCGCAAACACTGCTCTCTTCGCGGGCGTTTTCCGTGAAAACGCGGCTCGAGCCTTATTACTCCCTCGAAATCGGCCAGGAAAGCGAACCCCCTTATGGGCACAGCGTATGAAGTCCCAGGGTCTCCTTGCAGTGGCGAGACAGTACCCGTCATTCCCAATCATTTTGGAAACATACCGGGCATGTCTTCAAGACGTCTTCGACCTGCCCGCACTCATCGACATCCTCAGCGGCTTACAAAATCGTAAAATACGCATTGTAGAAGTAGATACTGAACGCCCCTCACCGTTCGCCCGTAGTCTGGTTTTCGATTACGTCGCAGCGTGGCTATACGAGGGTGATGCGCCCTTAGCGGAACGCCGAGCGCAAGCATTGACCCTCGATCGCGATCTACTCAGAGAGCTGCTAGGTCACGCAGAACTACGAGATCTTCTCGACCCTGACGCGATCGCTGAAGTCGAATCAGAACTCCAGTGCCTCGCAAATGGGTACAGGGCGACCGACGCAGAACAACTGTGCGATGTCTTGCGACGTGTTGGCGAGCTCAATGCGAACGAGCTCAGCGCCCGATGCGATATCGATCCCGCAGACTGGCTTGAGCTATTGACCGCGAAGATGCGTGTTGTATCGATGCGCGTGTCCGGCGTTCAACGATTTGTCGCTGCGGAAGATGCGGCACTGCTGCGCGATGCGGTCGGAGCAATGCCTCCAGCTGGTATCCCACCTGCCCTACTGAAGCCAGTATCCGATCCAATCAGACAACTTGCGGTGCGATTCGCAAAAACCCATGGCCCATTTACCACTGATGAATTTGCCTCGAGATACGGACTCAGAAACGTGCAGGCGGAGCCTATTCTCGTCGCGCTCATGAACTCAGGGCGGATACTTCGGGGTGAACTACGCCCTGGGGGAACCGAGCGTGAGTGGTGTGATGAATCGGTACTGAAACGAATTCGGCGTAGGTCATTAGCTCGCTTGAGAGGAGAGGCTGCGCCGGTCGGTCCAGAGGCCTACGGGCGTTTCCTCCCTACCTGGCACGGGATCGTCGGTGAGCCCATTGACCTAGAAGAAGCACTGACGCGTCTTGAAGGATGCGCATTACCGTTTAGCGAGCTGGAGAAACGCATGCTGCCCGCCCGTGTGGATGGTTTCAGAGGGACAGATTTAGACCTCCTAACCGCGACCGGCCAATGGGTTTGGGTAGGAGCGGGAGCACTCGCGGGTAAAGACGGAAAGGTGATGATGTATCGCCGCGAGCGAATAGGCGAACTTATTCGGAGCGTTCCTGAATACACACCACCCAGTCCGGTGCATGAGCAAATCCTGACCCTCCTGGAAGAACGTGGAGCGTCCTTTCTATTTGAAATCCGCAGCGGAATCCGAGGTGCAGCCTCCACGGAGACCGTTACGGCGCTTTGGGACCTGGTATGGGCGGGGCTGATAACGAACGATACACTGCAACCGCTTCGTAATCTCGGACGAGCAAAAGCAAAACGCAGACCACGCTCACGTCGAGCCGCAGCGCGTTCCGCGGGCGGGCGTTGGTCGCTAGTCACCCAACTCTTGGAATCAGAGTCAAACGATACCGAGCGAAGCCATGCGCGCGCCTTGGCCTTACTTGATCGGCACGGCATCCTCAGTCGGGCGTCTTTATCCGTAGAGGATCTGCAAGGTGGATTCAGCTCCATTTACCCCGTCCTCAAAACCATGGATGAGCTTGGACGAATCCGCCGCGGCTATTTTGTTGAGGGACTCATCGGCGCACAGTTCGCTATGCCTGGCGCAATAGAACGGCTTCGGGAGGCGAGGGATGCTCCTCGAGAAGCCGACATCGTGGCTATGGCCGCATGCGACCCAGCAAACCCCTGGGGTGCCGCATTACCCTGGCCGGGGACCTTATCCGGCCTCCGAGGTCCAAGGCGAGAAGCAGGGGCCACGGTAGTGCTAATAGACGGTGTACCTTGGGTCTGGATATCCAAATCAGGTCGTGCGGTCTGTACCTTTCCCGACCTCCACCAATGCGACGATCCTGGACTCATTAATGCAGCCCTTGAGGCAGCGGTCGAGTCTCATCCACGGCTACCCATCAGTGTGGAAAAAGTAAATGATGAGGCAGCGCTCGATTCCCCTTGTATCGAGAACTTCTTGAGTATTGGATTTTATCGCGACTTACGCGGCGTACGGTATGAGCGGAAAGCTAGGTGAAAGGTCAATCGAGGTGCGTTAGCGTGCATATATGCTGAAGACATTAAAATGGTTATTGGCATCTCTGTGCGCAGTCATTGCTTGCATTATGCTGAGTCTAACGCTCACCCACCCTGCATATGGCATTGGTCTCTTTGCACTCGGCGCATTTATAGTCACCCCCGCGAGGCATATGAAGCCCATGATAGCGGTGCTGGCCATCCTCCCCACCGTTTGCCTAGGGCTGCGACACACAAACTTTCAAGTGGAGATATTCGATGCCCAGGTGAAAACGCTCGAACCAGGCCAATACACCGCGAAAAGTGATGATATCGCGAGACTAGTCACCGCTCGACTTGTCATTCGAGACGGAGGCTATCTTATCTTCGCCGAAGCGCACGCTGCTCCCGGCGTAGGATTGGACGAAGGTACTCTGTACCGGGAACCTCATCGAGCCTTGTTCTACCAGGGTATACCGCCTGCACCGGATCCAAAGAGCGACCCCGTCACTGCGGGCATCGTCTATAATGCACTGTCAAAAGCAATGGCTGGACACGTGCCTCGACAAGAGCCCGAAGTCCCAGGCGGAGCCACGCAATGGGGCGGAGGTGATACCTATTGGGGGATGTTCCCCAATGAGTTCGACCATCGTTGTAATCTACAAGCGGCGCGTAGTGGGGTGTGGGAAGGTCAGTCAACGAATCCCCATTTCCCGACACGGGTCAGAGTCACAATTGCGGACCATAAGCTTGCCAATATTGAGGTCTTACAGAAGTGGCATAGCGAATACGGGAAAGCCGCTTTCGAACAGATGCCAGCTCGTATGCTGCAAACACAAGAAGTAAACCTTGATGCGGTCAGTGGAGCTACCCGGTCGTCTTTGATTGTTCGCAGTGCCGTTTGGAATGCTTGTCAGAAGGCGATCGCTGCATCGCCGGAACCATCCCAACCCGCTGCACAAACCGTAACGCAATGAGCCATGACATATCCCGACGGAACGGCTATTTCGTCACAATGCACATACCACTGAGTGCACTACCGAACACCCAGCTACAAATGTATCGCGAGCAAGTATTCCCGAATAAGCAGAGGTTCTTTGTATCGGTAATATGAGAGCGGCTGGATGGTGCAGCGGTCTTTTTAGGCCACTACGGCGGAGATTAGAAGAGCGTGTTTTCCGGCTCACTAAAATCCATCGACACGGTAAAGTCGTCGAGGGATATGCGTATTGCAGGCACGGCACTCATCGCCAACGATCTGGGCTTGCTCATCAGCGACCCCATCTTGGTCCGTCTGGGACATGATTCCACGGTCGACAATCAACGAATCGTCGCCAATGGACTGAAGCCGCTCACATTTATGCTGCTCGGCGGTGGGCCTGCCTTCAACATTCGTGAAATACTCGAATGAATACGTCAATTGTGCGCTGGGCAGTGCGGTGCCGCACTACAGTGCGCGGTTATGAGGTGGGTTACGGCGTGGAGCACATATTGAGTCATCGTTTGGATTCTAAAGACCGTGCCTGAAGGTGATACCATACATAAGGTCGCGTTATATCTGCGACCACGACTCGTTGGC
>PKDL01000563.1 GCA_002863065.1 Pseudomonadota bacterium | reverse complement strand
CTGGCGTACGACAAGGCGTACGCTGAGTACGCTAAGCATGCATTGTGTATCAGCAGGAACTGGATGATCCTCAAGCACGAGTATATCAAACGCGAAGAGTTCAGGGCAAGATTTGATCATCTTCCCACTGTACCAGGATATCTATTTCAAGTCACCAACGCTCCATCGAGCCAGCACATCACTCAGCATTATTTGCCTCCTGTATTAGCAGCTCTTTTCAAGGGGTTCTTCGAGGAAGAGCTGTCGAAAGTCGAGGGGCCACCGGGCCAGGCAGCAGCTGCAGGTCGTCAGCCTCGAGGGACGACTCGCTCGAACGACGACGGTGGCATGGACGACGGCGGCATGGACGACGGCGGCGGTACCGACGCAGGCTAAGCCAACTCCTGCCTCATGTCCGGCGGTACACATCATTCGGTGTGTATCGCCCGACGCTCCTACCTCTCACGGTGTTTCTCTACGCCGGCTGATGACTTTTACGGTCGACCCGTTCGCGATATCACTGGTTCTAAAGACCGCGTTCTATGACAGGAGGACGTTGCGCGCGATGGCTCCGCTATTTGGAATACGAAATACGTACGTGTTAGGGGATTCGCGTGTACTACTTTGGCGTCGTACATGCCTCATTACGTCGACTGTATGCCTCTGTGTTGCGTGGTGTACCGCCTCTTGCGCCACCACAGCACAGCTGGCGCCTGGCGAGCAGTCCCGAGAAGAAATGGGATATGTATGCTCGGCTGAGTACAAATGCCCCGACACCTTACGCTGTTATAAGCGCTATCCTGTCAGCATAGGACGTTGTGTGCCCGTGAAGTACTACAATACACATGTACGTGGTTGTTATATTGATAAAGATTGTTTGCCTGCCGAAGAGTGCTTAGGTCGGACTCGTGATTGGGCAGGCAAATGCGTGAAGACCTATCGAACTGAAGAAGAGAAATCTCGCACGCCGAAAGAGTCAACACCGTAAAAAGAGCCAGTGAGATGCGCTGCGGAAGTTAGTGGGCTCGATGACCCTGTGCATGACATAGGCATTAGATGTTCTCGGGTACTTCATCTGGCGTGTCATTCGGCATCTCGGGCGGCTCATCTGGATCTAAATTTCGGTCCACATCCATTGGGGTATCAGTGCGTTCTCGTAATGGTGGTGCTTCTGGTAATGCTCTCTGCTCTACGGTGATATCGGGTTCGAGTCTGTCCCTTGGTCGTGACGTCGGTTCCATTATTCGCTCTTCAGCCATCTTTTGCGGCGGGGTAGCTATCCGGTGCTTTGACGTGAGGAATATGGGCTCCCAGCTTTTGGATGCATCGAGCTGCTCTTGGGTGATCCATCCTGATTTAGCCATCCCTGTTAGTATCTTCTTTAGGCGTGTGTGCCACCAGGGTTTTACGTAGCCACGTTCGAACTGTTTCCAGCCGGCCCATGGATACGGCTTCAGACCCATCAAGAATGCGCCTTCTAGAGCATTGAGTTCTTCCACAGGCTTACCAAAGTATGCTCGAGACGCGTTCTCTAGCCCATAAAGGCTTGGGCCGTATTCGATGCAATTGAGATACAATTCCAAGATCCGCTTCTTTGAAATCGCGTTCTCGACCATCCAGACGATAATGGCTTCCTCAAGCTTACGAGTCAGGGTTTTTTCTCTGCTAAGAAAGAGGTTCTTCACAAGTTGTTGAGTGATTGTGGACCCTCCGTACACATAACGTCCACCTTCTAAATTCATGACAACCGCACGTCGAATGAGAGAAGGCCGGAATCCCTCATGTTTGAAAAAAGAGTGATCTTCTGTGGCCAAAGCTCCCATTTGCACGTGTTCCGGGATCCGATGCAGGGCTCGATAATGCCATGTACCTGGACCCACAGTAATTCCAATGCTTTGACCTTTTTCTACTACGTCGTGGATGAAGGCGTCGTTGAGCTTTGACACATTCACGCGGCCATACTGCGCAGGTTGGCACTGGGTCAGGTCGATATCGATGTTGTGTTTATAGCTTCTTGGATTCGCAAGGTCGACGCTGGCCGAAACAGAGCCCTTCATTACGCCCTGAAGTACGAGGCCATCCAGCCTGGGGACCATCGCAGGGGGGATCGAACCGACGAGGTGTCGGCAGTCCTGTTCCGGTACGTCAAGCTTCAAGTCGATTTTAGGAAGCGCTCGGTCCAGATGTTCAATCGTGGCCGATATACGAACCTTTCCGGCGTCCATCAGTGTCATCGACGGAATATCAAGTACGATTTTGTGGGCTTCTGGGTAGATGTCGATCGTCCAATCGGCGTTGAGTGCAATGCCATCCACTGGGCTGCCATGGATCCGTGACGCTTCAAACCCAATATTACGGACGACAACGTTACCATTTGCAGTAATACCGTCGGTAGTCAGGTGAGGAGTCGCGTGTACATCGAGTGATAGCCACGAGTCTTGAGATATACGTATACGCTCATCGTATCCGGCTAGGATGTGCGCGAGCTTCCGGCCACTAAGCTGTATTCGAGCGTCTTCGATGGACCCTTGATTTGTCAGTTGTGTTGAGACAGCAAACGTACCTTGCTCACCAGTCGATAATTCCTGTATCTGCCCGCTTATAGCGGCACGGTAGGTCGCAGGAGCATTGGATACGTCAGCAATTGATGCCCGAAGTCCACCGATCAGAAAGAGTGTTGTGTCTTCATCCCGCGCGGTGATCCGCAGCGTACTGTCGCCTATGATGAGCGTAGGTAAGTCATTCAATAGGTGCGAAGCATCCATTACATTAGGTACAGCGGCAGGTGCAGGCCCTCCTCCTTGCACTGCTTGAGAACCTTGTTCATTCCTGGGCACAGAGTCCGTTGGTAAGGCCTGAAGTAGCGCGCGAAGTTCTCCATAGTACGGTAGCAATGCTAGCGTTTCCGTTGAAGGTACTGCTGCGACGGTGTCGCTTCCCTCGACTCGAATGGTCGCTATGCGTTTCCAGAACGTGGTGGATTCAGTGGAGCCAGTCCGCATGCTTGCTTCTACGTAATCAGCCTCGATTTTAGCCTGAAGGCTGGTCGAACGCAGAGATAGGCCGCTAAACGCGACACTGCGTATCTGTTCGATTAGGCGCAGCAGGATATTCCTCGGTTGAGAGAATTCGAGAGCAGACACGGGATCCATTATCAGCTGTAGACTGGATGCATGCGCTTGTAAGTCATCTGTGTTCGCTTGCAGGTTGTGGATGTGAACCATGGATTGGGTATTTGGCCCCGAGCGTTCATTGACCATCGTCGGTGACATCTGTGCATACGACGCGCTAATTGTCTCCGTCCCAGATGCGAGGTTTATGTTGGAAACACGAAGCACCTTGCCTCCAGAAATAGCAATGCTGGCGAGGCTTGCTACTAGGTTCGAACGACGTATTTCGAGAGGGGGCTTGAATGTTGCTCCAACCTCATGATTGTGACCCTCTCTATCGATAATCGCGTTTATCTCAAAGTTGGTTTTGTTCTTCAGGGCTCCTTTGGCCGAGAGTTCAATACGGCTAGCGCTTTCCGCTCGGGGGCGCAGCTGACCGGCTAGGTCCAGCAGTGCGGTTTCGCCTTGCCCTATGTCTTGGACTACCGCGGTCGAGTTCACAAATAGGATATGCGGTAGTGCCGTCGACGCCCGTTGCGATGAGCCTCCTCCGGTCTGGCTGGATTGGTAATGGCGATAGGCGATTAGCCAGCGCTCTGGTGTCTTCAAATGTAATGACAAGCCATCAAGCAGCACCTTACGAGGACGTCGTCGTCCATTACGTAGCGCCGTCAGCGTCAGGTCCGTAATGGCTCGGTCAACTGAGAGCAGCAGATCGCCGGTCTCGGGATCATGGAGCGCTATTTTTGTGATTTCAATGGGACGTCCTGGCTGAATCACAACGGAACCAATGTCGATGTCAAGAGCTGCGCGCTTCGCGACAGATTGGAGTTTTTCGATCGCGTATTGTTCCCCGTACGAGACGGCTCCTAATGCCGCAGCGACTCCGACGATGATCACAGCACCGAGGAATACACCAAATCTACCAAGCCACACCCCAGCGCTTGAGCGCTTTCCCGGCGTTGTTTTTTGTATACGCAATGTGGGATGTTGTTTTTGCACAGACTGAGTATACCGCCGGTGTGTTGCCCGTCGATTGTTCCACCAAAGTTCACTGGATGCGACAAATCAAGTAGGTGACTTTCTTCGCGGATAGTGGGTCGAACCGCAGCTCGGGACTTGCACTGAGAGCCCATCAACCGATATCCATAAACAGAGCGGAGGTCTGGTGTCTCAAATGTGGCTTACATTTGGCTACCAGCGTTGCCGCTGATGGTGGCATGCTTTGCGTAGTGAGGTGGAGGCTTTTATGTTGACGGACGCACCGTTTAGACTGTCACTTCTGGTTGCAGTACTTCTGCCGCTTATCGCCTTCGGACAGGCGTGTCCGGTGGGAACGCAAGTGGGGTCTGATTGCACCGGTTATAGCTATGCAGGATGCTGCGACGGCAATTCTGTCACCTGGTGTCAAGAAGCGGGAGTCGTCTGTCAGATCGACTGCTCTACGAACCAGGATACGTCGCATACCTGTTGCGATTCATCCGGAGTCTCTGGGACGTGCCTTGGGCTCTTGGAGTGTTTGAACCCCTGTGCGGTGGATGACACTGCTTGTGTTCAAGCGTGCGGAACGGCTGCAAGCGCTACTGCGATATCGCTCTACAACGCCATTATCGACTGCTTAGATATTCAATGCCCGGCGGGTTCCGCTGACACGTGTGTCGATACGGCCATCGGTGTCGGCGGTCTCTGTAACTCTCAATATATTGCCTGCATAAACGATAGCATCGGTGGGTCACCTGCGTGTAACGACGCAACAATTCAGTCTTGTGTGTGTGCCCAGGATTCTTTTTGTTGCACCAGTTGGGACTCGATTTGTGCTGGATTAGTAGAATCGAGTGGATGCGGTTCGTGTGGAGCTGCTAACGCTTGCGGTTGGTCCGGTAGCGGCGGATTTTACGACTGTTCGGCTACTCCCAGCGCCGATCCATCGGGATTGAATCCGATGATGTGCGGAGGCACCGGCTGCACACCGAATTGCGTGAGTAAAACCTGCGGTAACGACGGCTGTGGCGGAAGCTGTGGTACATGCGGCGCTGGGCAGATATGCGATGCATTTGGTCAATGTACTGCAGGTTGCACCCCGGTGTGTTCTGGAAAAAACTGCGGCCCGGATGGCTGCGGAGGGACCTGCGGAGTGTGTCCATTCGGCCAAGTCTGTGACGTATTCGGAGTATGCCAGACAGACTGCACCCCCAGTTGTTTCGGCCAGCAATGTGGTGATGACGGCTGCGGTGGTTCTTGCGGGACATGTCCGGTAGGTCAAACATGTTCGTTCACGGGGCAATGCCTATCGAGTTGCACTCCTGATTGTAGCGGTAAGCAATGTGGTGATGACGGTTGCGGCGGTTCTTGCGGAACATGTCCTGCGGGTCAATCCTGCAGTACGTTTGGCTCGTGTCAGCAAGGCTGTACACCGAGCTGCTTCGGTAAGCAGTGCGGTGATGACGGTTGCGGTGGCTCTTGCGGCGTGTGCCCTAGTGGGCAGAGCTGTAGCGTGTTTGGCTTGTGTGAGTCTGTCTGTAATCCGGACTGCAGCGGTAAAAATTGCGGTGAAGATGGTTGTGGCGGTTTCTGCGGAACTTGTGGTGCAGGGCAAACCTGTATCGAAGGCAATTGTGGCATAGCATGTTCCTGTGATGGGAAGGCCTGCGGTGATGATGGTTGTGGCGGCTCCTGCGGGACCTGCGGTCCAGGTCTTTCGTGTCAGGGTGGTGTCTGTATCGATGATGGAACGTGTACGCCTGACTGCGCAGGGAAAGTCTGTGGACCAAATGGATGCGGAGGCACTTGTGGTGCGTGCACACCGCCTTCGACCTGCGCGGAATCAACTGGACAGTGTGTCGATCCCGCATGTGAACCGGATTGTGTCGGTAAAGACTGCGGACCAGATGGTTGCGGCAATATCTGTGGGGAGTGCCCAGACGGTGGGACATGCACCAGCGATTACCAGTGTGATGACGGGGCAGTCAGCGTATCGGATGCCGTAGATGCTAGTGAAGCGGTGGATGCCTCTGATGGCGCAGATGCCTCTGATGCCGCAGACGGTACTGCCAGCGGTGGCACAGGTAGTGATGGAGCATCCGTCGAATGTCCTCCTGGCACAGTACCTAAGTATAACGGCCTCTGTGTGGAAGACGAGACGGCCAACATGGGTAGCGGAAATAACGTGGGTGGTGCAGGTGGGTCTGGGTGTTCTGTATCGGACCCTCGTTCAGGCGATGCGCCACTTGTTCTGGTAATGGTGCTGCTTGCATCGCTATTTTGTCGTGCTCGGATGCATTCGCCGGAAATCCGTCGCTAGTATTTGCGTGGTCGTGTAACGCTAGCCAGCTAGGCGTTCCATAAAACCAGGCTTTCGCCGTTGCCCAGCCGTTACTCTGCCGGATAGCCAGAAGGAGCCGTGCAGTACACCGCCTGTCACCACATCACCAGCTATCGTCTTAGGAGCGGCGATGATGTCTACCTCTCCTCCATACGTTTCTAATCGTGCCCATGTGAATGGTGCACCACCGACTCGGTTTTCTAGCTGTTCCGTCTGTAACACGACCCCCGCAAGTAAGGCGGATGCTGGCGGCGCATCGGATGTTTGCGCAAAGGCACTTGTCGGAATAAAGGCTCGCGCAGCCAGTGGGGTTTCGTCTTGTTGTTGTGCTGCCGCAAAGGCTGCTTCTGTCGGATAGGTGCTTATCTCAAAAGCAAAGGCAGCGAGCTGGATCTCAGATATCTGCGGCAGCAATAGACTCCGATAGGTGGCTCCATCCGGTGCATCGAACACAAATGGGAAATCTCCCGGGATAGTGTCGTTTTTTTCTGAGCCAGTACTGGTTGAAATCGTATCAAAAGCCCACGCGCCGACCGCGATGTCGAACGGGGATTTCCGTGGGAGGCGCTTCATTAGTCTTGCTTTGAATCGTGCGCGGCCATCGAAGTGTATTGACATCCCGACTACTGAGCCGGCGCCTTTGACGTGAGCCCATAGTTCCACGCCACAGTCCAGTCGCCACCGTTGATAGGTTATTCGACCAGCGCTGATCGTGTCGCCCTGTCCTGCAGTCATGAGAGCGAGACGTTCCCAGTCTCCTTGCTGTTGAAGATTGAATCCTGCTGCAGTGAAGGGATCGCTCATGTGCTAGGTTCGGCTTTCCAATGTCTAAGTTTTTGGGGCCACTTGCCGCGCGACCCGGCGCGTTGTACCTGCCGTGCATATGCATCGCGCATATCTACCATCCAGCCTGCCAACTCGGTGGTGTTTGCGCCCGGTTCCCAAGTCCAAGTTGACTCTGCTGCAGTGAGACTGCAAATCGATACATGGTCCTCCGTCCGTGGTTGCTCCACTACCACCCGGTACTCCACGACATCAACGGTATCGAGGTCGTGCCGAGACGTCAGTCGTGTGAAACTGAACCGCGCACCGTTTTCCAGTTGAGCTCCCATGGTGAGACCGTGCGCTTGTCAGGCCGCTAAGTCAACCAAAGAAGGGGTTCGCCAACCTTGCTCAAACATGGCTTGAGTGGTAGTGACCGCTGGCCGGAGGCCAGCATGACGCTACAAGAGATCATTCTGACGTTACAAAATTATTGGGCGGAACGAGGCTGTGTTGTCGTTCCTAGTTATGACGTGGAAAAAGGGGCTGGAACCTTCAATGCCGCGACATACTTGAGGTCACTCGGTCCAGAGCCTTGGGCTGCGGCCTATGTTGAGCCGTCTCGTAGACCAACGGATGGACGATATGGGGAGAACCCGAATCGGGTAGAGCGGCACCATCAATTTCAAGTCATTATCAAACCATCGCCAATTGATATTCAGGAGCAATACCTGGGTTCTCTGCGCGCGATAGGGATTGACACTACGGCCCACGATGTACGGTTCGTGGAAGATAACTGGGAGTCGCCCACCCTCGGTGCATGGGGTCTAGGCTGGGAAGTATGGTTCGACGGGATGGAGATTACGCAGTTCACGTACTTTCAGCAATGCGGTGGTTATGACCTGAAGCCCGTCGCTGTTGAGATGACGTACGGACTCGAACGCATCGCGATGTCGTTACAGAACGTAGAGAACGTATACGACCTGCAGTGGAATGAGCAGTTTACCTACGGCCAAATCCGACTCCAGGAAGAAATACAGTGGTCAAAACATAACTTCGAAGCTGCTGATATTGAACTGCACTTGCGTTGGTTCAGAGATAACCAAGAGCAATGCCAGCGGCTGGCTGACAAAGGGCTGGTTATTCCGGCATATGATTATTGCCTGCGGTGTAGTCATGTGTTCAATATCCTTGATGCCCGAGGGGCGATCGGCGTGACGGAGCGTCAGGCCTATATCCTGCGGGTGCGCGACCTCGCGAAGCGTTGCGCGGATGAATATCTATCTCATCGTGAAAGCTTAGGATTTCCCCTTGTGACTCGAGATGCAAACGATGCTGATTCAGGGGTCGATGACCGCCCTGCGCAGGCAACAAGTGCCTCTGATGACAGCGAAGGGGCATTTTTACTGGAAGTAGGAGCCGAAGAAATCCCCGCCCGACTAGCACCGGGAGCCGCTCAGCAACTCCTCCGAATGCTGCAGGCAGAGTTTAAGTCCTGGGGATTGGCAGTTGTTGAAGGAGGCCGTTGGGACAGCACGCCGAGACGGTTGGTGGTGTCGTTTGACAAGATATCTCTCCGGCAGGCCGATCGAGACGAATCGATTAAAGGACCACCGACTCGCATAGCTTTTGATGCGGACGGGAATCGTACTCGCGCGGGCGAGGCGTTTTACAGCAAAGTGGAAGCGGGGGATGAAGTGGTCATCGAGCAGGCCCCGAAAGGGGACTACCTCGTGATTCACCGTCAGGTGAAAGGGGCGGACGTCAGCGCATTGCTGGCCGATGCCCTTCCGCGATTGCTCGGTAAGATTCACTGGCCCAAATCCATGCGTTGGGCATATCAGAGTCAAGCGTTTGTTCGCCCTATACAGTGGCTATTAGCGGCCCTGGGGGGGAGCTTGATAGATTTTGAGTTTGCCGGGGTCACATCAGGACTCACCAGCCGCGGTCACCGTTTTCATGCGCCGGATGAGTTTGAGGCGACCACTCGTGAGGCACTAGAAGCTGAGCTTCTAGATAGGCAGGTCATGCTGAGCGTAAATGCCCGCCGTTCGGCGATCGAGGAGGGGGTGAGGACACTAGCATCTGAGTCTGGAGGAGAGGCCGTTTTAGAGGCAGCTCTCCTACAGGAGGTGACGCACATTGTAGAGTGGCCTATCCCGCTCCTAGGGCGTTTTGAGGCAGATCTACTCGACTTACCAGAAGAAGCGATCATTACGCCGATGAAAGTCCATCAGCGCTACTTTCCCGTGCGTGGAAAAGACGGAGCGTTGATGCCATGTTTCGTGGTGGTTGCTGGCACGGATGTATCGGAGCCAGGCGCAGTTGCGCATAACAACGCGCGTGTCCTTCGTGCGCGCCTGTCAGATGCACGCTTCTTTTATGAGAACGACCTCAGGAATCCGCTGGAAAGCTACCTTCCCAAACTAGAAACACGGATCTGGTTGGCCAAGCTTGGTTCTGTCCGCGATAAATCACAGCGGCTGGTATCGATCGTAGAGCGGGTAAGTGATAGCAACGATGCGTCTCGAGCTGCGCAATTATGTAAGGCTGATCTTGCGACCGATATGGTGAGTGAGTTTCCTGAATTGCAAGGCACCATGGGACGCGAATACGCTCGAAAGCATGGCGAATCTGTCGCAGTTGCGAATGCGATTTTTGAGCATTACTTGCCGCGTCATGCAACCGATGACCTACCGCGAGGCGTAGAAGGCACACTCGTGGCGCTTGCTGATCGATTCGACAGCATTGTTGGATGTTTTGGTATTGGCCTGAAACCTACGGGGAGCAAAGATCCGTATGCATTGCGACGGCAGGCTATCGCAGTCATCAACATTCTCACGGAGACAACACGTGATATCCCCCGCGATCTGAACATCTGGTTGGATGCAACCATTGCAAGCTATGGCGATCTCATTGAACCAGGCTGTCGGAAAGGAATTTTGGAATTCTTTGACGACCGTACACGGTATTTATTTAGGGAAACACTACCGAAAGACGTGGTAGATGCCGTGGTTTCCACCGGGGTCGAACAGCCTCATGTCATTCGTCAACGTATCGATGCACTAGCGGAGTTACGCGATTCTGGAGAGCTTGAGCCGGTTCTAACAACCTTCAAGCGCGTCGCGAATATTACCAAGGACGTTCCGAAGGCGGAGGGCTTCGACCGCTCGGCGTTGGTGCTTGATGTGGAGAGCGCTCTCGTGGACGGGTTCACCGCATTACCGGAGGACGATAATCAGCTGTTTGCACAGCTAGGTACACTCCGGCCCATCGTCGATGCCTTTTTTGAGGGTGTACTCGTGATGGCAGAAAATCCCGACTTGCGTGCAGCGAGACTTGGTTTGCTTGGTTCGATACGGGACCGATTATCCTCGGTTGCCGATTTCTCTCGCATTCAGGACAGGAAGTGAAGATAGCTTCGAATCATAATGCATCTGTTCGTTTGAACCTGAGGCGACCAGGCCGTATTCTCCGGCCGATGCGGCTGACGCTACTATTTCTTCTATTGCCTCTCGTGTGCTGTTCCGGTCCGGAATCCTTGATGCATCCCGTGGATATCGTCCGATTTCCCACGAGCGTAGTTGCGGACCCGGACGGGCGTTACGTCTATGTTCTGAATAGCAACTTTGATTTGTCTTTTATCGGCGGCAGCGTTTCAGTCATCGATACGCAAACAAACCGAGTTGTCACGTCGGACGGTACCGGTATTGGTGTCGGTGGCTATGGCGGGAAGTTGGCAATCGTACCGGGAGCTGACGGCGATGCGTCCGGTATCCTCGTTACCGATCGTGATAATGACCAAATAACGTTCGTGGACATTGGAGAACGAGACGATAGTAGTCCCCCAGTTATGAGCTGCGATATCCTGGGCGATGATGGCTTCTGCACCGGCTACGCGACGAGTTCGGATCCCTTTGGCGTAGCAGTCAAACCGGCGCGGAACGGTGAGGCTGGTCACGCCTTCGTTACCACTTTCGACGGTCAGATAAGCATTTTTCGTATTGGAGATACGGTAACACCCGACCGTTCTGCTCTATCTTTCTTATCTTCACATGCAGTGGACGCCGGTGCTTATGGCATGGCAGTGCACCCGGTCAGCGGGGTTGCTTACAGTACTTCGAAGTTCGCTAATAGCGTGTACACCTTGCGCATTGCAGATCCCGAAGCCAACCCGGGCGAACAAGCATCCGTAGATGTTGCACGCTCGCTTATCGTGTCGAATGGCACGGGCGGGAGTGATTTTGGACGTGGGATTGCATTTTCTCAGAACGGCCAACAGTTGTATGTCGCGTACCGCTCGCCGCCAGCTTTGGTGATTATCGATACCAGTATTGCGGCCGATGGCTCAGCTCGCAACGAGGTGGTTGACGCTGTCCCCTTAGCGAGCGGTCCAGCTGCAGTAGCTGTCGCTCCGGCTGGACCGGCCGGAGAAGAGCGGGTCATTGTCACGATGTACGACCAAGACATGTTCGCCGTGTTAGACCCTGCAGCTCGCACTGTCATTCACCAAGCAAAGATTGGGGATGGGCCCTTTGATGTGACGGTTAGCAATGGTGATGGGCGCCTTCGTGCGTACGTTTCACTTTTCGAAGAAAGCGCTGTTTCGGTGATAGAACTACTGCCGGGAGCCTCTCAGTTCAGCGAGATCGCGAGGATTCGATGACACGTTGTATGAATAGCGCCACGACTGTCCTCCTGGTCATCTTGGTCGTCGGGTGCGATCAGCCCGTCAACACTGCAACGCTGCATTTACGACGTCCCGTCGACATGGCGATAGTTTGTCTGCAGGAGACCGATGATGTGACGACTGCAGTACCCCTAGAGTCATGTGAAGAGACCGACGGCGCGGTGCGGCATGGCTTCGTCATGAATTCTGAGCGAGGTAGTATCTCCCGGGTTGACCTCGAAACCGGCAAGTTCATTGATGACGACGACTTCATCCCGGGCTTTTCACCTACACTGCTCGATGGTCGTCCCCTAGTGGCTGTGGCAGCACCGGACTCAACGGCGGTGTATATTGCAAATTCTACGCTTCCCGGGATCACCCGGGTGAATTCCATTGCGGCAGATGGATATTTTCTGCAGGTTGATCAGCGACTGCCGAGCGCACCCAGCGACCTGGTGGTCGCAAATGATGAATTGTGGGTTGCACTCCCGGATGAAGGGGCTGTCGCTCGAATTCCCCTCGCGGAATTTGGCGGATTAGCCGCGCTCGATAACTTTCCCATGCCTGAGGGTTCGCCTTACGATCTTGCGGCGACCGCTGACGGTCAGACGTTGTATGTGGGCCATGCGGGTGTGGCATGGATGTCAGTGGTCGATGTAGCGACTGCTGCTGAGGTCGCGCGAATCCCATTGGCAGACCCTTGTTTTGATGACCTCGATAACAACGGTGATGGGCTATTCGACAGTGCAGATTGGGGCTGTCGAGTGAATCCTGAACTTGGCGAGCGGACTGAACCAGCAGATAGCGCGGTATTCACGCGGGTATTGTTACAGGTGCCGAACGATGCTCCAGCTTGCGCAGACGGGATCGACAACGACGGCGACGGTGCTACTGATTTTCCTGACGATCCTACCTGCATGCGTCAAACGAGCGCTCACGAGGGGGACGGCGCCCCAGTGCCCGTACTTGCTCGCATTGCGCTCTCGCCGGATGAGGGGTTGATTTATGCGAGCAACAGTCGAACAGGAGCTATTGTTGTCGTGGATCCCGTCGCGAAAGAGCGGGTGGATGTCAACAGTCCCAAATATCTCGGTGCTAACCCACTATTCCGGGAGCTTGGTCGACGCGATATCGAACTTTCAGCGACGTTTTCCATATCTGATCTCATTATGACGGCGGGCACCGTAGTACGCGAAGACGGTAGTGAATTCGATCGCCGTACGGCTTGGCTTGCCAGTGCCAACGGCAACGTGCTGATGATCGAGGTAGATGATTTGCAGGGCCGTCCCATGCATCGACTACGTGACTTGAACGACGATTCCACAACACCAGTGCCCTCCGCTCCGCAATTATTCGATGATGCGGGTTCGATTCGTTTGGGAGGCGACCGCCGGCCAGAGCTCCCGTCGTTTGGGGAGTACTTATTAGATCCGACGTACTCACTCACAGTATCGGATGACCCTCGAGTGGCGCGCGGAGAAACGTGGGATGTGACCAATGGGGGAACCATTCTTCGTCGTGATATGCGTATCGGTCAGTTTGATTTTTCTGGGCTGGAACCTGTTTTCGAAACGCCTGAACCGATCTTTTGCACTGCAGGCGTTGAGGTAGGCGACAGACTTGTGCTCACTTACGAAGCAGTCAACGCGCCTGGAGTTCTGAATCCGGCGGATTGCAGTGAATTTTCTGGGCGTACCTTTTCGTGGACTATCGACGCTATAGACCAGCATCGCCTGACGCTTGCGCCCAACTCTGGGATGGTACTGAACAGTATCTCCGACGACGATGATGCATTCGTT
>PKDL01000010.1 GCA_002863065.1 Pseudomonadota bacterium | reverse complement strand
TTTGGGATATCGGGGATGCAGAAAGGTCAACGAGTTACTCCCCGGTTGGTAAGGGAGGGATGTGTTTTTGTTTGACCGAATGATTCATCGCACTGGTCTCGTTACCAGTCTTAGCCTGCTTTTCGTACTGTCTTGCGAGACAGGTAGTGGTGCCGAATCGACATCCCCTGGCGGTGATGATGTATCAGTCGTGCCCGATACACTGGCTTGTGAGTTCTTTGAGCACCCTGACAGAGAGGTATGCGTACAGTGTCTTGAGGATGACGATTGTTTGAGTGGGCACTGCGAGCCGAAGAGTTTTCAATGTGTGTCCTGCTATAGCGACAGTCATTGCAGCGGTGGTGTCTGTCTTCCCGAGCAGTTTTTTTGCGTGGAGTGCTTTGATGACCTGCACTGCGGCAGTGGGGTCTGCGACGTACCTCAATACCGTTGTATTGGGTGCGGTACTGACAGTGATTGTGATGATACCAATGATTGTACGGCTGAACAGTGTGTGGACGGCTCATGTCAGTATGCTGTCAATGTTGGTCAGGTATGTGACCTAGACCCCTGTGTTGATGAGGTGTGCACCGATGATGCGGTATGCACTAGTGTCGGGGTTGATACCGCCGGAGCTTGCGAGCTTGCATGTCAGAACTCCTCGGATTGTCCTGATGGCCAGTGGTGTCGTCCCGAAGGGGGCTGCGGCACCGATGGTGTCTGCCTAGATTTTCCTTCTGAGTGTGAGACTGTTGGTCTAGTGCCGGTATGTGGGTGTGATAGCCAAACGTATAAATCAGAGTGTAATGCCAACCTCGCCGGCATATCAGTGGCATATACTGGTGCGTGCGACTGTATCGGTGATGCCTGCTGTGAAGGGACGGATTGCTGTCCTTCCGCACCGGCATGCGATGCTGGGCAACTGGTAGATACAACCGGTGATGACTGCGTTGATACGTGCTGTGCTATTCCACCGGTTTGTGCGTTGCCTCCGATCGATACCAACGGTGATGGCTGTGTTGAGACATGCCCCTGCAGTCTCGGAACGGATTGCCCAGTCGGGAGCTTCTGTAAGACGGACGACTGTGGCGCTCTCGGATCATGCCTCCCATGTTCGCTGCAAATATCAGACGAGACGGTATGTACGTGTGGAGGAACGAAGACATCAATAAAGGCGGTTTGTGCTCAACAATCCAAATCCATCGTATCTTCAGCGAAGGTCTGTTGCCCGGATCCGCCGATATGTGAATTTACGAATCCAGTAGATACCACTGGTGACGGTTGCCTGGATTCGTGTGGATGTAGTGAGACGGGCTGCGAAGCGAACGAATTCTGTGTACCAAATGGATGTGGAGCGACGGACAGCATATGCGCGCCATGCTTGACCGATACCGGTACCGTATGCGGCTGTGATGGTATTACTTACGATTCGCAATGTTCCGCCAGTCAATTTGGAGTTCCAGTTGCCTATGGGGGACCCTGCGAGTGCAGTGCAGTTGGTGAGCCGTGTGCGGGCGCTGATCAGGTCTGTGATGTGAAGGGATGTGATGCTGGTACGGCTGGTCAATGCGTGACACTCGCTCCTAGTGGTATCTTCTGCGGTTGTGATGGGCTGTCGTACAGTGGCATCGAGGGATTGAAAGAATCGGGTGTCGCATTTGCCTACACGGGATGCTGTGTGATCACTTGCGAGCTAGGCGCGACACCCGTAGATACCAATGGTGATTCATGCCCAGACGTTTGTAAGACCGGGTGCGTTGATGGCAGCGAATGTTCTTCTGGTTTGTGCCTGCGCAGCAATTGCGAGGATATTGGGTTGTGCTCGCCGGTCGACGCCAGCCTCTACGAGTGCGAGGGGAAATGTACTTGTAAAGGTGTGACGCTCGGAGATGATTGTGCAGCGCCAGGAACGGGCATGAAAATGCTCACTATCGACCTATCGGGCGCATCCTGTGCACAGCTTTGTCCATTTTTACCACCGTGCTCTGCACCGGCTGTTCCGGTTGATACGGATGGCGATGGGTGTCCCGAAAAATGTCTCTAACTCTGTGTACCTGTCGTGTGGACCACCTACATTCGTGGGCTGTGTTGGCGCTCACGGGCTAGTTGGAGTTGTCGCTTCGATGTGGAACTCGAATGAGGTGTATGTCGCCCTCTTTGGCCCCAAAAGGGTGCCTTGTGGCCTGATTAGACGCCACGCAATTGCGGAATCCGTGCGTGTAATACCCGCAGCGGCAACGTAGGCAGATGTGTTGGTAAAGTTGAACGATACGCCGGTAGTAATTCAGTAACAGGCTCAACTGACACTCTTGACCCTGTTGTCTCCCTTCTTTTAACGCCGTGAGGGGCGGTGATTAGGATGCGTGATACATTGCCCTTGCTCGTCCGCAAGATGGGCATACGACGCGATGTCTTCCAGTAAACCCAACGCAGGCTTTGGTTCAAATATGTAGTCGGGCGCCGCATAATTGATGGTGACGACATCACCGGTCGCTAGACGTTCTACTCTCGCCACGGCAAGGGTGTCGTCATCCACTTGAATGGCGGTCGAGTTATCACCGGGGAGCGTGCGACCATCCGGGGTTGTAGTCACGCTCTCGATATCTAAATTACCTCCGAGAAGAGAGACCATGACAAGGGACAGGGTGAGTATGGGTGGTGCATCAGAACGATCATATTGGTCGGGGATTAGCTCAAAGGTAATGGCAGGAACCACCGTCGCTTCGTCTCTCTGATTATGTAAATTCCAGCCTGTGGGGATGCGCGCACATAGAGTATCGCCGAGGAGAATGGGCTGTAGTGATTTCAGGTCCGGCGTGTCAAATGACACAATGGGGAGTTCAAGGAGCAGTGACCCAGATACCAGCTCTACTAGATGCATTGCTCGCCGCGCATTATAGGAAGTATCCCCAGCTGTGTAGGCGACGGTAACTACTCTCGAACGTTGACGAAATACACGGAAGGTTGTGTTCATTCGGGTTCCGAAAGTGGCGTGGTATTGAACGGCCTCGTAATCAAGATTGAGTGAGACGCGGGTAGATGTCGCGGGACCGATGCTACGCAGACCATCCATTCTTGCGTTGACATGTGATCCTAAAGGCTGACGCCACAGGCTTGGATGTGACGGGGAGACGTCTACTGAGATAATTCCTTCCTCATCATCTGTTCGAGAAGCGCTTGCCTTTACCGTGTGGTAGGGCTGGCTGCCATATTGGCTTGGATACTCACTTTGGCTGACAGTCCAACCAGCAGGGAGTTGCATCTGACCGATTTCAGGCACTCGGCGTGGGATCAACTCGTATTTGGTGCTTTGCTCGGACGATGCGTTATTGCGAGGCTGTGTTTCCGCGCGCGAGCAACCGAACAGGGCAATCGTTGAATAGGCGAGGATGACCATTAGGCGTGCCATGTTACGCAGGCATTCCGTCGTCGGACGTGCTACCGGCCATCGTAATCCAGCAGTCGCGCATGTTTCGTCTTCTCCCATGGAGAATCTAAAAACCTCCGTCATTTGACCGCAGCCGACCCATACTCGCATCGGTATGAAGGGGGGCCATCTCCAGTTACACTATTCAAACGACACGTTTTACCAGGGGATTTAGTCTTTTATGCGCGACCTGCTCCACTTGTCCTAACTGGTGAAGAGCGTATGCGTGGCGTATACAGCTTTTAGATGGAGCGGATAGATCAAAGTAAACGCGCCCTACAATGGGTTCTTCGTGGACTTGGCAGTGCGTCTGCCATGGGGTTTTGTGCCGTTCTAGGTGCGCTATTAGCCTTGCTCACGCGCGATGTATATGTCCCGATTGTAGTGCCTATTGTGCTCGGTGCCGGAGTTGGTGCGGTAATGGGTGTGTCTGTTTTTGTGTTAGAGATGCAGCATCGAAGCGCGGTGTATAGTTCTGCCATCGCTGCGTGGTTGATAGCGACGGTTGCATTCCATCACGTGGAGTATCGGGTCACGTTCGTACAAGCTGTGGAACGGGAACTAGCATTGGATATGGCGACGTTCTCACCAACTCCATCTGATCTGCATGCGGCCGCAGAACGTGCGCTGGTCGAAGCAGTCGGTAGAGACGGGTTTTTGGGGTTTATGCAACTGAGAGCCCGTGGCGGCGTTCGTTCGAGACTCACAGGGCGCACATTTACTGGGTATGTCCCCGGAGTGACGGTATGGGCTCTTGATTTGATCCTCGGTTTTAGCCTTGTTTTAAAGATAGTCCGCGGCGTTCACCGGCGGCGCATTCTGGAAGGAAGTACACATTAGCCGTATACTTCGCCGACCATATCGCACGTTATTTTCACAAGATGAGCTTGCTGAAAGGGTAGTGCGCGTGCGATGAGGTGGGACTCTGATAGCCAGTCCTCGGCAGTGAGGAATCGTAGGAGTGTGAATAATGAAGCATGTTGGGCAAATGGTGGCACTGTCAGGAATCTTTGTTGCTGCAATGGGTTGCGGTGACGGATTTGACGCCAAAGAGAAAGGTGAAATCTCCCTGTTTGTCGACGGTACCCAGTTGCCCATCACCACGGAGATGTCCATTACCCTCCCCGACTACAAAATTGGGTCCGGCACAAACCAGAACACGACCTTTGAGCTGAGAAATATCGGTGGGGAGCCTCTACAGGTGTCGTCGGTCGAAATACTGAACCAGAATCCAGATGGGTCCGCTACGAATCAGGCGGTATTCATTCAATGGGGGTCCTTTGACCCTAATGTGGGCTTCCCTCACACGGTTCAGCCGAACGATACCGCGGTTACCAACTTGCGGTTCACAGTCGTTTTCAATCCTAATGTTGCGTGTGCATCCACCGACTTTGAGTCGTGCGCTGCCAGTGCAGGGAACACTGCTACCCTTCGCATATCTACCGATGATCCCGATTCGCTTCGCCGCGAGGTGGATATTGCATTCGCGCCGAGTGCATGTGGTCTCGGGCTAAACATCAGCCCGAGTTCGGTCATTTTTACCAACGCCACTGCAGCCAAGCCCGATTCTCAAATAGTAACCCTGACAAACGTAGGCACGTGCGAAGAGCAGATTGAATCCATCAACGTTGTTAGTGGGGAAGGGGTGTTTAGCGTGGACCAAGCAGCGCTACCCAATGGCTCCACAATCACGTCCAATGAATCCAAGACGTTTACTATCCGATATAATCCTGTGAGCGGCTGCGTCGTGGAAAGTGGCGCGGTTACGGTCAAGGTGGCGTCATCTTTGACTCCGTTCCAGATCGGTTTATCCACAAAATGCGAAGCAGGTTCTATTCTCGTGAGCTATGACGGGCAGGAGAACGGGGCACTCGATTTTACCGACGTGGAGTCTGGTGACACACTTACGAAGGTAATCAACATTCTGAATGAAGGTCCCGCAGTGATGAAGATTACTGGATGGTGGGAGGTGCCACAGGACCCAGATGGTGTGAACTACACGGTAAAATGCGAAAAGCCTGCCGAATCCGAAGGCGGATTACCCACACCGCTGCCACAAGGCCCAGCAGCCATCAAAGCCGGAGCCTCCGTTGATTGCATGGTCACCTACAAGGGCTCACTGAATGGTCTGAATGCCAGCTTTGTAATGACATACGAGAACCCAGACTTTCAGGTGCTAGAGGTGCCAATGTTTGGTGGGAAACCTAAAAGCTGCTTCGACGTTGCACCGGGTTCAGCCTCATCTCTAGTTGCGCTGGATTTCATTGGAGCCAAATCGGACGATGTGACTGGTTCGTATGTGGTCTATAACTGCGGTAATGCGCCTCTTACTCTCAGCAATGTACGGCTCGAGGATGCCTTCGGACAGGGGCAGGACTCTAAGTATTGGACGCTTAGTAACCCATGGGCTGGCGATGTCGAGGTTGGTGTGGGGGGTGTGTATATCATCGACATGGTAATGAATGTGCAGGACCAAGAAATTGAGCCTCGGGGGAGCATGTTTATCGACTACGTGGACTCATTCGGTAATCCGACCACGCACGGAGCGGTCGGTTTACGTGGGTTCGTGTCCCCTAGCGAAACTGAGCCAGTAGCAGACCTGACGGTGTTAGAAGGTGGTTCAGTGGCGCTTGGGACGTCGATAACGCTGTCGGCAGCTGGTTCTGAAGAAGGTTCCAGTCCAATTTCTGGCTATGTGTATTACCTCACAGACCGTCCCGCTTCTTCGCAGCTGATCGTGAACGGCGGATTGGAGCCGGCGGATGCATTGTCGATTACCCCAGATGTAGCAGGCGATTACGAGTTCGCCGTCCGCGCGGTTGGTGGGGTAGAAAAGTACTTATCCAGTACTGAGGTACGAGTATCGGTTACTGTGACTCCGTAACGTCGCCTACCATAATTTCTTCGCATCAGGTACCTACAATACCACGCGATGCGGTTCCTATTTTTTCCTTTCCGAGGGCTTTGAAATGATGGCTTTTTCGGGCACTTTGCCGGCACTGGACATATGGACCACTGTACTACCGAGCATTGCTGCACATATTTTCAGTTTTTTTGTTGACGGCACGCGCGATCCTGAGTGGAATAGGCCTCTGAGGTTATTGTCAGCGGAGGTATCCCTTGGAATCGCACGACGGACAGGAAAGAGGCCTATCGAGCGCAAATGATAGCGCTATCGGCGGAGATGAACGGAAAGATCTGACGAAGCGTCAGGCAGCAGTGCTTCATTTTATTCAAGATTCGATCGAAGAGCGAGGGTACCCGCCGACGATCCGTGAAATCGGGAATCAGCTCAGCATACGTTCAACAAATGGTGTGAACGACCACCTAAAAGCACTAGAACGGAAGGGTTATCTCCGGCGTGCGGGTATGAAAAGTCGTGCAATGCAACCGGTGGATCCGCCCAGTCGTATTGGTGGGACATCTACAGTCGTTGATGACGATCGGTTTGTGGACGTACCGGTTCTGGGGCGCGTGGCGGCTGGACTTCCAATCCTCGCGGTGGAGCAGGCTGAAGATACCGTGCGTATCGATAGGCTGTTGCTTGGTAACGGCAGAGAAGTCTTTGCTCTTACGGTCGTCGGTGAGTCGATGATTGAGGATGGTATCTTTGATGGTGACTACATTTTTGTGCGTAAGCAGGTCACAGCCTCGCGAGGAGACATTGTGGTCGCACTCATAGGAGATGAAGCGACATGCAAGCGGTACTATCCTGAAGGTAACCGAATTCGCTTTCAGCCAGGAAACAGCGCCATGGCTCCGATTTATGTGCACCGCGATGACTTCAAAAGCACGATGATACTGGGTGTCGTTGTCGGGGTTTATCGCAGGTTATAAGTACGGGCGAGATGAAACTCGCAGCTGGTTAGCTATCAGAAATCTAAATCGTCTGATTTCTCTTGGGAGTCATCCGTTGATCCCGATGGTTCCTGGTCCTCCGTGTCTATTTCGGATTCTGGGGCTGGCGCCTCGGCAGGCTCATCAGGCGTTGACGTTACCGGTTTTTTCTGTGGAGTGCCTCGTTCATGCGGGAGTTTTGACGGGAGTATATCCGGAATGACCGGAAGGTAGCTGTAGTCTGTGTGGTGCAGGGTCCATTGGCCTCGTTCTCTTCTTAGGTCGAGTTGCCGTTTCTGTCCTTTCCTATTCGTCACTTGAACGACCGCGGTTGTGTCGCTTGCAGATGGATTGGTCACTGCGTGAAACCGTATCGGGCGTGGCACGAGGTATAGAGCGACTAGGTTCGTCAGCCGGGTGTTTTTTGCTCCGTCCGATGTGGGAAACCGTCGGTCGGTGAGCATTGCGCGGCCATTTGATTGGAGATGCTTGCTCGCCAGCGCATCTAGTGTATCCCGGGTTTCTTTTGAAAGGAGCATCCAGATGACAGAAGTTTGGCGCGTTTGTAATGCCCGATGCAGTTTTTCAACTGTGGCCACCGTCTCGGGCTTCTTGAGGTCGGCTGCGCTAACGCCTAGCAGCGCTAAGACAGCAGGGTCTTCGCCAGTGAGTGGCTCGTGAATGAACGTTGGTCCACAACCAATGAATGACATCAGCAGTAGGCTGACCGGTAAGAGCCTTACAGATTGGTATGTCCTAACCATCGGACGGAGTGTGGTGTGGCTTGGCCTCGGTGTCAACGCGGGATAGATACAGGATGCTGCTTTCTCCCTCGATATCGGTTTGAAAATGGTGAAACCGTGGTCTTACCTCAAAGCACTGCTGATGTATGTGTCTCAGCGCCTTGATTGACGTCCGTGCTGGGGTGTGACGATGTAGGTGCTTGCGACGGCACGTGGCTTATTCGGGCCTGATAAACGTGGGTAAATTGCCGCGGTACGCTTGGCTGTCTATACTCTCGGTGTTCGATGTTTGGTGCGTCATAAAAGTACTGCTTACTGGTGGTGCTAATTTGATGGCTGTATCGGCTTGCGTGCCTCGAATGAGAGCGGATAATACAGAATCCAATAGTGGAGAGGGGGAATGATGGCTGCGTCTAAGGCGCTCATCGTAAATGCGTTGGAAAGTCGGTACGACTACTATTCTGCGAGAAATGTCTTCAAAGAGGCATTACGGGTTGCCGGTCTCGAGGAAAAAAATGAGTACAGCAGCGCCGATATAGCGGCGTTGGTGCAGTCGTTGGCTGAAATTGGTGACCGTGTTGAAAGTGTGCTGGCGAGGTTGCAACCTCATGCCGAAGCAGCGAGTGCAAAGAAAGCGGCGAAGCCAGAAAAGAAGGCGAGTGCGGCAGAAGAACCAAAAAAAGCCGCTGCAAGTACGCCCGCCGATAAGCTGAAGCCAGCACCAGTGGCGAAACCCGTTGAAAAGCCCAAGCCGGCGAAAAAGAAGGCAGCCAAAAAGAAGGCGGCTAAGAAGAAAGCCGTCAAAAAGAAGTGAGAGGCTTATGGTTGGGGGGCAGCGCCGGCCTCCCAGCGCCTTCGGTCACTTGTCATCATTATCACTTTGGCCAGCCCCTCGAAACTGTTCGAGTCGCTGGGATACGAGGCCGTGGACAGTGTTCTTCGCACCGTTAGGTTGGCCTGCGACAACGCCGGTGAGTATTTCAATACCATCGTTTATGGTTTTGATTGGCCACACGTGGAACGTTCCATTTTCGATGGCTTGCCGTACATCATGCTTCAACATGAGATTCCGAGTATTCTGATGTGGAATAATCACACCTTGTTCTCCGGTGAGTCCACGGTCTGAGCACACATCGAAGAATCCTTCGATTTTCTCGTTCACACCGCCGATGGGTTGGATTTCACCTTTCTGATTCACACTACCGGTGACTGCGATGCTTTGTTTTAGCGGTAAATCTGCGAGCGCCGACAGAAGAGCAAATAGCTCTGCGGAGCTGGCGCTATCGCCGTCCACGCCACCATATGATTGTTCAAAACATAACGTGGCACTAAGCTCGATCGGTTTTTCGCGTCCATAGGTCTGGCCGAGAAAGCCGGTGATGATGTAGACCCCTTTGTCGTGAATCTCGCCACTAAGTTTCGCTTCTCGTTCAATATTTACCACTCCGGAGCGGCCAGCCCACGCATTGGCTGTAATGCGGGTTGGTGTACCAAACCGGGATTCACCGAGCGAATAGACGGCTAGGCCATTGACTTGGCCGATGACTGAACCTTGGATCGTAATCATGGTTCGTCCATCCTGGATTTCACGATGCAGCTTGTCTGCAAGCAGCGAGTTGCGACGTGTCCGGGCAGCAAGTGCAGTCATGACGTCATCGCGTGTGATTACCGTGGCCTTTTTGCGGCGTCGAGCATGGTGGTCGGCCTCAATGACGAGATTAGCGATATCGTTGAATTTGAGCGTAAGTCGCTTCTGATGGTCAGCTAGGCGTAATCCATGTTCGATCACTGCAGACACTCCGTCCCGGTCCATGGGCAAGAGCTCATCGTTGCGGCACGTCGTGGCGATAAACTGTGCGTATTCACGAACGGTTCGTCTGGTCGCATCGATTTCCACATCGAAGTCGGCCAATACCTGGAAAATTCGTCGGAAGTCCTCGTCGGCGTTGTAGAGAAGATAATATGCCCACGCGGAACCGACTAGGATGATTTTCGGGTCGACGGGTATGGCCTCTGGCTTGAGGCCAGTCGTAGGCAGAAAAGGAGAAAGCATCCCCGGGTCTTCGATCGCCACCTCTCGGTTCCGTAAACAACTTTTTAGTTGATCCCAAACGCCAGGCTGCTGGAAGAGGTCCAAGACATTCACAATGAGGTAGCCGCCGCTGGCACGAAGTAGGCTGCCACTTCGGATCAGCGTAAAGTCAGTAAAATACACACCATTTTCGAGGCGCCGCTCAATTTTACCGAAAAGGTTGGACCAGTTAGGGCGGTTCTCAAAAATTACTGGGGCACCGTCGATACCGCTGTGGTCGACAAGCACATTGATGACGTACTCTGTGAGCGGTTTTTTTTGGATCTCTCGGACCTCGCCGGGGTCAGACTCATCGGGTAGAAATCGGTTCAGATTATCTAGAAAGTTTTCGAAGGCCGCATCGAGGTACGTAATAACCTGTTCCTGTTCGGCGTATTTCTTCCGTAATTCCTCAAACCGGTGCCCGGCTACTTGTTGACCGAGCCCCCTCTGTAGCGATTGGATCGCCGTGTGTGTTTCGACCTCGATATCCCGGGTCTTCTGTAGAAAAGAGGAAATATGAGGATCGAGCTCCTTGCGAGCCCCTTCGATTTGGCGTCGCTCATCTTCCGTAAGGTGAGCATAGTCCTTATTTGAGATAATTTTATCATCAAGCATGGGGATCGTAACGATCCCGGTCTTGGTGCTTTTAATGGTGAAGCCCACGGCCTGGGCCTGCTTAGACAACTCGAGAAAGCAGCCGTTTTCTCGGTCCAGGCTTTCGTTTAGAATCGATTGGACTTTTTCTTGATGTTCCTTGGAGTGGAACACCTTCGGTACTTGTTCTCGCAGCCGTTCGATGAGCGCGGCCATTCCATCCCGGAACCCAAGCGCCGTACCCGGCGGCATGGAAATACATCGTGGGGCTGAAGGGTCTTTATAATTATGTACGCAGATCCAATCGGGTGGCGTTGGGCGACTTTTCGCAATGGTGTCCAGTTGTGTACGCACCAATGTAGTCTTTCCGGTTCCACTTTCGCCAGCCACGTAGACGTTGTAATTCCGTCGCTTGATTGAAAGTCCGAGCTCCAGGGAGGAAATGGCCCGATCCTGTTCGATCACGCCGCTCAACGTCTTTAGGTCATCCGTCGTATTGAACTCTAGGAAAGACAAACTAGGTGAGCGATGCACGTCTTTTGGGCTGAGAGATTTGAAGCGCCGGCGGCTCGGACGTGGTTCGGTCATTATGACTCCCTAGAATGGATTTGCTGTGTCCGTTCTTTTCACAGCGGCATCGCGTGGTCAAGCCGCCAAGCCCTCTCCCGTTGCTGAAGTGCGCCAGTCCGAATACGCTATTGCGTAGTAGAACGTGAATTTAGGGAGTCTGATGAGTGCTTTAAGCATCAGCGGTGAACTCACCCCGGAGCAGCGTAGGCAGCGGAATTTGGAATTCCTTGATGTGTTGGTGGGACGAATGGAACTCATGATGGAGTTGCGTACCTATCAGCGATACGGAATACCTGACGCCGCCATCGGTGATGGTGATTATGCCGCGGTTATCGAGCCGCTTCGCCAGCAAATAGCGGCATTTGAGCGACGCGGACACGTTCTGCGGACGGAATCTCGTAAATTCAATTACTCACTCCCATTCGACGAACTGATAGAAATCTATCAGCTCGACCGGTTTGAGCAGGAAGTGCTGACTCTGGCGCTGGCTCCAATGTTGGACGCGGCATTCAGAAAGCGGATTGCCCGCTATAAGGATAATATCCTCCTCGATTTCGCTGACGTGGATCTCGTATTGTCAGTCCTATTGGATACCAGAAGAGAGCGGCTAAGTGCCCTGGCCAAATATTTTGGTGAGTCATCCACGTTGGTCCGAAGCCGCCTTGTAAAGTTGATTCGGCCAAAAGAAGCGACATCGGACCAGCTGCTGGCGCAGGAAATAGTAGTACCTGGCCGGGTGGTTAATCATTTGCTGCGCAGCGGAGAAATCGATCACAATCTGACCAAATACGCCCGCATGCACCGCCCATCGATTGCTATGGAGCACGTGGTGCTTCCACAACAAACCATTGGTGAAGTCATTAGCCTTGCACAACAGTATGCAGGGACCCTGCGGACCCATATTGAAGAGATGAATACCGCATTAGGACCGATTGGCCGCAGTGGTGTGCTGCAGTTTGTGGGTCCATCCGGCACGGGTAAAACGCATTTTGCCAGGGCAGTCGCTGCGCATTTAAACGCACCAATTCTAGAAGTGGATTGCGGCAAACTTGCGAGTGAGGACGCTCGGTTTAAGACCATTATTGAAGACTTATTCTGGCAGGCGAGAATTGCAGGAGCGGTTCTTGTTCTTGAGCGTGCGGACGCAATTCTTGGTGAAAAGAACGCAAAGCTGCCCGCCATATTCTCTGAATTCGAACGATGGCAAGGACTGGCTATCATCGTGACGCTTGATCCGAAGGCCATTGATGCGAGTGTAGAACGTTGGGTTATTTATCAATGTGAATTTGAGCCACCAGAGATGGCGGATAGGGAGCGGCTTTGGGCGATGCATCTCCCAAGCTATCCACCGATAGACGAAACAGTGGATGTAGAGTTCCTAGCGAGTCAATTCGAAATTACAGGCAATCAGATTCGGAACGCCGCTCTGGTCGCTGCCAACATGGCGCTAGCGGACGCAGAGTCGAAGCAGAGCGACACGCCGGTAGCTGTGCCAACCGTTACTCTTGAGCACTTTAAGCGAGCGGCACATACTCAAATGCGCGCGTCACTGTCGCAGTATGCGCGCAAAAGCAAGGTGAAACTCACGCTGGATGACCTGATTTTACCTGACGATGAAAAGCAAGAAATCCAATCGATCTTAGACGCTGCACAAGCGCGTACGTTTGTGATGACCAAGTGGGGTTTTGCACGGAAGTTATCCACCGGTAAGGGGCTCGTCATGATGTTCTGCGGTGAGCCGGGCACTGGTAAAACGCTGTGTGCGGAAATTATGGCAAATACTTTGGGGCTTCAGCTCTATCAGATTTCGATTCCCCAGGTCATGAGTAAGTACATCGGCGAAACTGAGAAGAACATTGCTCAGATATTTCAGACCGCGAAGGCAAATCATGCCATGCTGCTATTTGATGAGGCGGATTCGTTATTTACTTCAAGAGTTAAGGTCGAATCGTCGGTAGATAAGTTTTCCAATATGGAAACGAATTTACTGCTGCAAGAGATTGAGCGATTCGAGGGCATTATCATCCTGACGACCAATCTCGACAAGTCGATCGATAAGGCGTTTCAAAGGCGTATTCAGTTTAAAGTGACATTTCCGTTTCCTGACGCACAGTATCGGGCGGCAATTTGGGAATTATTGTTTCCACGTGAATGTCCAGTATCGGATGAAATTGATTGGGAGTTAGTCGGTAAAAGCTTCGAAATATCTGGCGGTCACATCAAAAATGCGGTGCTCCGTGCCGCCTACCGTGCCAAGGTAACGGGTGGCATTGTCGACATGGAAACTATTCGTTTTGCCGCGGAGCAGGAGTGCAAACAAGCTGGTAAATTGTTCCGTTCATTTAAGCTTGCGCATGAAATGGACGATGAAGCCTGGTAACGGGCGAGGCGCTTACTCGATACACTTTACCGGAGCATAGCTCAAACATACACTGACGAACGATGCCGATACCCCCCCACTACTCACAGGCTGAGCTGACGTCTCTTACGGGGCGGGTCTTCGGTGG
>PKDL01000338.1 GCA_002863065.1 Pseudomonadota bacterium | reverse complement strand
AGCGTATCATCGACCAGGCAGTCCAGATTCACGGGGGGCGCGGCGTTCTGATGGATTCGATGGTGGATAGGCTATACCGGGCAATCCGTCCCTTACGGATTTATGAGGGTGCGACTGAGGTGCAGCATCTTATTATCGCGAAAGAGCTCTTGAAAGCGGCGGATATGGCAGGGTAGTAGGAGATATGTGGCAGCCACCCAACAGCCAGAAGTACACACACCCGGATGGCGATTGGCCTTCTGAAACCGCAGCCGCCGCATCTCGACTATTTTCACCGATCTCTTTTGGCGCGATTACGCTGGAGCAGCGGACCTGGATTCCCGCCATGGTGCCCTGGCGAGCGACCGAAGAAGGTCTGGTTACAGATGACGTACTTGAATGGTATGAGCGCTTTGCTAAGGGGCGACCGGGTGCCATTGTTGTAGAGGCTACTGGGGTACGAGATATCCCTAGTGGGCCGTTGCTGCGTATTGGTCATGATCGATTCATTCCCGGTCTTCGCGAGCTGGTAGACACCGTGCACCGCGCGAGTGATGGACATACACGCATCCTCATCCAAATTATCGACTTTCTCGCGATTCGACGGCGCCCCGCGAAAGAGAAGTACTTTCGGCGGTATTTTCAGTTGAATGCGACACATCGCGATGCTCTGAAGGCCAACGGTGCCTCTGACGCGGAGTGTGTTGAGACGCTGATCGCCATGCCGGATGAGGCGTTGAGCGATGTTCTGACGGAGCGCGAGCTTGAAGCCTTGCGATACGGTTATCGTGAGCGGGTAACAGACCTCGAGCTTCCGCATATACGGTCGCTTCCCGAGGTCTTACCCCCGATGTTCGCCGACGCGGCTATACGAGCACAGGAAGCGGGGTTTGACGGTGTCGAACTACACTATGCACACGCCTATACTATGGCGTCTTTCCTCTCGGCTCGAAATACACGAACGGATGGGTACGGCGGATCACAGGACGGCCGTCTGCGGCTTCCGCTGGAAGTCTTCGATGAAGTGCGCGAGCGAGTTGGTGAAGGGTATACGGTCGGGTGTCGTTTTCTTAGCGATGAATGCATCGATGAAGGTACGGAGTTACCGGATTCGACCTATTTCGGCTTAGCGTTTGCGGACGCTGGGATGGACTTTCTCTCGGTATCTCGCGGGGGAAAGTTCGAGGATGCAAAGCAGCCGAAGGTTGGGGCTTCGGTCTATCCGTATACCGGGCGTAGTGGCTACGAATGTATGCCGACCATACGGTCCGATGAGCGCGGGCCATTTGGCCGTAACGTGCCCTCCGTATCACACATACGCTCAGCAATTCGTGGGGCTGGGTACGAAACTCCAATTGTGGTGGCAGGCGGTATCACGAGCTTCAGCCAGGCGGAGTCGATATTGGCTTCGGGCGAAGCCGATATTATTGGGGCTGCCCGTCAATCGCTCGCGGACCCAGACTGGTTTCGGAAAATGCACCTCGGGCGCGGCGATGAGATTCGCCGTTGCAAGTTCACGAATTACTGCGAAGCGTTAGATCAACGGCATAAGCAGGTGACTTGTCAGCTGTGGGACCGCACGAACCGTGATGAGCCAGGTATCTCCATGTCACTCGACGGTAAGCGTCGCCTGACAGCTCCTGAGTGGGAGTAGGCAAGGCTCACTCGCAAACCCGGGCATATAGGAATACATCCGTCGGTTCACCCGAGATATTCGGATAGACTTGGAACTTCCGCAGACGACCTTCTCGTATGAATTCACAACGTTCAAGGAGGCGCTGAGACGCAATATTCTCAGGATGGCATGTAGCGAAAATACGAATAATTTCTGCCGAGAGGCATGCGGTTTGGACGACCGCATTTAATGCCTCTGTCATATACCCACGCCCTTGGGCATCGGATCGCAGGACATAGCCTATCTCCATAGCATGTCCGGCGATCGTCGTTCCGATCATACCGAGCGGGACGGGATCGGCATGCCCACGTTCTTCGATGACCCAAGGGCGATGTCCTTCGCCTTCTGCCCACGCTACCGTGGTATTTGCAAGAAAGAATCGGGTGGTCTCCGGAGATTCGTGAGGTCGCCATAGCAGGTGACGAGTAACATCAATATCGCTCATATAGGCATGAAATACTGAAGCCGCATCACGCATATGTGGCAGTCGGAGTACCAGCCGTTCTGTGGTTATTTGCGATGGTGGGAACAAAGGTTTTTGAGCGAATTCCATTGAGGCTACTCGATGCTGAAGCGTGAGGTCTGTACTACTGCACTGTCACCCGGCGGGTAGTTAAGAGGTTACCTCCAGTGTCGACTATCGATAGCAGAGGACGCCACAAATTTCGATGTGTTCGTGGTATGAGGCTTAGATGAATGACACACAGTACGACTATGATATCGCGGTAATTGGTGCAGGCTCAGCGGGAGTACGTTTGGCCCGGATGGCGGCTTCAAAGGGCGCTCGAGTGGTTGTGTTCGAGAAAGGAGCGCTAGGGGGCACCTGTGTGAATGTCGGATGTGTGCCCAAAAAGCTATTTGTGTATGCAGCCGACGTCTCTGAGCAGTTACGAATCGCTCATGGCTATGGTTGGACCATAGACTCAGCCCAGCACAATTGGTCGACCATGATTAAGAACAAGGATCAGGAAATCAATCGGCTGAATTCAGTCTACGGACGGCTTTTGGACCGTTCAGGTGCGACGACGGTACATGCGCACGCGACAATCACTGACCCCCATACTGTATCTGCGAATGGCAGCCGATGGACTGCGAAGCATATCGTGGTAGCAACGGGTGGGTGGCCCGTTGTGCCGGAGATACCGGGCGCTGAACTGGGGATTACCTCGAACGAGGTATTTCATTTGGAGGAGCGGCCGGAACGGGTCTTGATTGTGGGTGGTGGATATATCGCAGTCGAGTTTGCAGGTATTTTCGCAGGGCTCGGATCTCAGACCATACAAGTGTATCGAGGGCCACTATTTCTCCGCGGTTTTGATCGTGACATTCGAGAGGGATTAGCCCATGAGATGCGAACTCGTGGTGTGGACTTGCAGTTTGACACGGATGTCGTTCGGCTGGAACGTGGCGCCGATGGATCGATTGAAGCACATCTGAACGACGGTGAAATTAGGGTCGTGGATTGTGTGCTTTTTGCGACGGGACGCAGTCCGAATACGCTGGGATTAGGTCTAGACGCCTTGGGGGTTGAGCTTGATACGTTGGGTCGTATTCCGGTGAATACACACTTTCAGACTGTGGTGCCTTCGATTTATGCGCTCGGTGATGTATCGACGCGGTTACAGCTGACTCCGGTCGCTCTGGCGGAGGCGATGAGACTTCTAGATCATCTGTTTGGCCAAGGGACGCAGCAGATGTCCTATGACTTGGTGCCCACCGCCGTATTCAGCCAGCCATCTATTGGTACGGTGGGTCTAACAGAAGCGCAGGCGAGGGAGCGCTTGGGAGAGATAACGGTCTTTTTGTCGTCGTTTCGGCCGATGCAGCTGACCATGACGGACTTGGTTGAGCGTACGCTAATGAAGCTCATTGTCTGTACGGTCACGGATAAGGTGGTGGGGCTACATATGCTAGGTCCGCATGCAGGCGAGATAACCCAGGGCTTTGCAGTCGCTATGAAGGCTGGTGCAACCAAGGCGGATTTTGATCGGACGATCGGTATCCACCCAACGGCAGCGGAGGAGTTTGTCACGATGCGTACACCGGCCAGACATTGAGGGCAGGGGCATTGCGTGTGACGGATAGTCGGTGGACTACTCTTGGGTGTTGCTGGCAGCGCTTGCGGGACCTGCTCCTCCGAACCAATGAATGTCTTTGGCGACCCGCCCACATTCGTCTTCAATGGTCACTTCAACCGAGCCGCGGTCGAGTGGTGCGGTAAAAACAATAAGACCAAACTCTGAGATACGTGCCAGAGTGTCCCCATCTTCTCCGCGGGCGGTCGCTCCCACAATGTTGAGCTCCACTGAATCCCCAAGCAAGACGTTGCGGCTGGATTCAACGGTTCGGCAACCAGCTGCTTCATCATCTTGGTTGACTTTCATGCATCCCCGCTCCACTTCATTCCAGACGCGAAGAAATGTTTTTAGGCGCCGGGTTACATCGATAGCGATTCCATCGGCTTCAAGCGCAAGGTAGGCATGGCTCCCCCCCTGCGGACCGAACTCAACCGGCGGAAAGTAATCTGTTTCTAAAGGATTGAATTCGGTTAGTCCGTGTCCGATGCGTACTACGATCGGATCATTGGGGCACCCCTCGGTGACTGGTGTGAATGCTTCGGTGTTTTGTGAGCAGCCGTAACGATCGGTGTCGCAGATATCCGCTCCACCCGCATCGCAGCTAGTGATGATGAGTGCCGCAAATAACACACCAGTGACTCTTTTCACGATGATTGACCTCCGTACATCGCTTCTACTTGATCGGTATACCTAGTGGTGATTACCGAGCGTTTGATCTTCATAGTGGGTGTCAGCTCCCCCGATTCAATATCAAACTCGCGTGGTAAAATTGTGAACTTACGTATGTGTTCAACTCGGGCAAATTTTGCATTGGTCTTGTCCACCCAGGCCTGAAGCTCAGAGCGTAGCGCAGCGCTTTGTTCAATACCGGAGATATCGATCCCCTTGGAGTTGGCCCACGTGGCCGTTCCTTCCGGTTCAAAAGTGAGAAGGGCAGAGAGGTATTTTCGCCGGTCACCGATTACGACGGCTTGCGAAACCAGCGGATGGTCGCTTAATGCAGCCTCGATATTTTTGGGTGCGATGTTCTTACCGCCTGCCGTGATGATGATGTCTTTTTTTCGTCCGGTGATGGTGAGAAAACCATCGGAGTCGAATTCCCCAAGGTCACCTGATAACAGCCAACCATCTCGCATGGTAGCCGAAGTGGCATCTGGGTCCTTAAGGTAGCCTTTGAACACATTGGGACCACGAACACATATTTCCCCATCCTCGGCGATGGTGACGTCTACACCCGGTACGGGGACACCGACGGTTCCTATGCGCGTCCGGCCCGGAAAATTGAATGTGGTGGGCCCGCAGTCTTCAGACTGGCCGTAAATCTCATGGATCATGAGGTCCAGCCCCATAAAAAAGTCGATCACTTCAGTGGAAATCGGTGCAGCGCCACTCACGCAGAGGCGTGCGTTTCCAAGGCCGAGCAAGGGCTTTAGCTTTTTGAAGATCAGTCGTTCCGCGAGCCGGAATCGCAACTGGACTGCTGTAGACGGAGTCCTTCCGTCGTTTTGGGCCGTATGAAGTTCGCGAGCCGCTTTCATTGCGAATTCGACGAGTACACGTTTCATTCCCTTCGCTTCTGATAAGCGAGCTGCGACCTTGTCGTAAATTTTCTCCCATACGCGTGGTACGCCAAACACAATGGTGGGTTGCACTTCTTTCAGGTTGTCGGGAAGGCGCTCCATAGATTCAGCGAAGAAGATTTGTGCTCCGGCGGTGATTGCGCCGTGAATTGAAATCATCTGTTCAGCGATATGCGACAGGGGGAGGTAAGAGACGCATTTATCATCAGGTCCCATACCAATCATCGCGCTACCAGCATCGGCGACAAAGCTGAGGTTATCATGCGTGAGCATGACCGCTTTCGGAGGACCGGTCGTACCGCTCGTGTAGATTAGAGTGGCTACCTCATCACCGCCGAGCGTATCGAGGCGGGTATCAAGCTGCGCCTGATATGTTTTGCTGCCTGCGCCGATGAGCTGGTCCCAAGTCCAGACTAGTGCATCATCAACAGGGTCCTGGCCTTTCATCAGAACCACGCGTTTCAGGTGAGGAAGCTGTTCACGGACTGCTCGGATTTTTTCCCACTGAGCATGGTCCTCGACGACTACGATGGGTGCTTCGGCATGATGCGCGATATATTGAACTTCTTCAGGTGAACAGGTGGTGTAAATACCGGCAGGCGCCGCTCCAACACACATCGCCGCGACATCAGCTATCACCCATTCGGGGCGATTGTATCCTAGGACGCAGATCCGTTGACCTGGCTCTAGCCCCATAGAGATGAATGCTCGGGCGACAGTTTGAACCTGGTCTACGTATTGACCATAGGTTGTGGGGACCCATTTCCCATCTATTCGCTCAGAATATGCGAAGCGATGCCCATGTTCTCGGCCATGGGCCAGCAAGCGATGCGGGACCGTATCTGTAGACATATCTTACCCTCCGTAGGGGTCGAGATCTGGAGACCATGCCCATGATGGCGGATGAACGGGGCCACATAGAGCGGACTAAGGAGTCTCGAGCCGACGATAGCTATGCCTTTCTGTATACTTTGCGTGGAGCACTTAGGGAAGGGTGTCGACTCGCTCGGTTGGGAAGCTGCCGTTGTTTCCGCATCTGCAACATGCGACAGCCAGCCCCACCATTGGTACACTTGCGCCGGTGAGTATGAACTACCATACGATCGTCGACCAATTAGCCGTTGGTCCATATCCAGCCGATCCTGCCCAGGTTATGGCATTGAAGCGTAACGGGATTACGGCGATTCTCAATGTGCAATCGGATGCCGACTTTCGGGACCGTGCGATTCAGTGGAACTTATTTTGGAAGTTCTACGTGTCACGCGGCATCCATGTGGTTCGCTGTCCAATAACCGACTTCGATTCCTCCGACCTGAGCGCCAAGCTGCCCGGTGCCATAGAGGCATTACAAACCCTTTTAGTCGCCAAGCATTCCGTCTATCTACATTGCACTGCCGGAGTCAATCGTTCTCCAACGGTGGCCATTGGATGGCTAATGACACATGGTGGATATGATATGGCAGGGGCAGTGGAGCATTTTCTCAATGTTCGAAAGGTGGCCGTCCCTGACCTTCACGCATTGCGGCGTCTGGCCAGCAGCATATGAGCAGCCTCATGCAAGGCTCAGAAGCTCTTGGGCGTGCTGCAGTCCTACTTGCGTTGCTTTTTATGTGGACGCTGATCGTAGTCGGTGTGTCAGGAAGCATTTGGCCTGGTGATAGTCGTACGGACCAGCTCTTTCGCTTGGGGTTGCAGCAGATTGTTGCCGTTGGAGGACTTGCCTTTTTTGTGATGTCGGTACGCGACGGTACGTACGTGGGACCACCTTCTCGTGGCCTTTTTATCGTGGTGGCTGCATTCATTTCGCTTGCATTCGCTATTGCCTTGGTTCCGGTCACAGACATTTGGGCTGCTGAAGTTGTAGGCGCTGAGCCGCCGCAATGGTGGCGACAAGTTATTGATCTGTCGTCATTTTCTACAGCGAGCAGTACGATACTGGCGCTCGCCATTATACCGCCCATCTGCGAAGAATGCTTTTTCCGAGAGGCCTTGTTCCGAGAGGTTAGGGCGCTCGGAGACCGTACTGCGATAGGGGTGCAAGCCATTTGTTTTGCTGCCTATCATCTGGATGTTTATGGGCTCCCAAGTTACATATTTTTGGGCTTTATGCTCGGTTGGATACGCTTGCGCCTCGGTCTCGCCGCAGCGGTTTTTGCTCATGTGACAAACAACCTGTGCGCCATTGCGTGGATCGCCGGATGGATTTCAATGAGCGCCGATGTGCTTCCGATGGTTTCCGTCGTCTGCGGTGCGACTGGTGTGTACGTCGTCGTGGCCATGAAGCGGAGACTTACCTGATCGCTTCATCGTTGGCAGTAAAGCCCAATTATGTGGATGTACATACAGCACACTCCTATCTCTGGAGTCGTTACCGCCGCGGCGCCGCTGAACATTGTTTGGTTGAATGCCCAGCGCATACTTTCATCTTGCTCAATCGATGAAGATGTCTCTACTCTGAATCCATGAGGGCTCTCACCACCACATATATTTCTATCTCTGTTGCAACCATCGTTGCCTGCGGTGCCACCAATGACGTAGGCGAAGGTGCATCCAATGGCCTGGGTGACACGCTGGCTGACGACCTCGCCGGCGCGAACCTAGGAGACGTTGCATCCTCGTCATCTGAAATCGCTCCCGGTCCCTGGTCTGAAGGGGTCGTATTAGCGGAGGACTATACGGAGCCCGGTGACCCGGAACGGGGGCGATATGTCCTTCTGCACGGCAACTATATGAGCTGCGGCATTCCCTATACCCTTTGGGAAGATGAGCTGTCGTCCGGGGTGGTGAAAGGCGTCCTGGGAGTGACCGATGGGGAGCCCACAATTTTGGGCCGCGAAGGGCGCAATGCAGACTTACCGTATATGCTGAATGCCTTCACTACTGAGGATGGTGTGGATGTCGTCAATGCGAATTGTCTTCACTGTCATGCAAGCCAATTTAACGGGGAGCTTGTAATTGGGCTGGGTAATGCCGCGCTGGACTTTACTGGCATGACAAATGACGCAGCAGCGTTCCCGATCACGGATGAGATTTTGACCCTATTTGGTTTGAATGAGGCGGAGATTGCACAATTCCATAAGATGGTTGGACGCTTTAGTACGGTCGCGCCAGCTACGGTGATGCGGACCATTGGTAATAATCCAGCCGAAATTCTCGCGATTACGCTGATGCGCTATCACGACCGAGAGACTCTGGCGTGGAGTGATACGCCTCTGGTAGATGGTGCGATCGTTGATATCGACGGAAATCCTATCGAGGATGCGGTGGTAACGTCGGATCCTCCACCGTGGTGGCGAGCTCACAAAAAAAGAGCGATGTTCTATAATGCGATGGCGCGTGGAGATCATCGAGGAAGTATGGCTCTCGCCACATCCGTGTGTGTTGATACGGTGGAAGAAGCTAAGCGGGTTGATGCCTTATTTGCAGATATACATGCGTATGTACTGTCGCTTCGTGCTCCGAAATATCCGTTTGCCATCGATGCTGAGTTAGCGGACCAAGGGCGCGCGGTCTTTGAGAAAACTTGCGCCGGGTGTCATGGTACGTACGCAGATAATGAGGACGAAGAAACCTACCCTAACTTACTCATTCCTCTGGACGCCATTGGTACCGACCCGGTCGTAGCCAATGGGGGCGTGATTCATTCCCCTAACTTGGTAGAGTGGTACAATAATTCTTTCTACGGGCAAGTGACGCCGTTTTATCCAACCGACCCCGACAGCGGTGTAGTGGGGTATGTTGCTCCCCCTCTGGATGGTGTTTGGGCGACGGGGCCCTTCCTCCATAATGGCTCCGTACCAACCATAATGCAGGTGCTTGATAGTACACAGCGTGCCGCCGTATGGCGTCGTACAAGTTACGACACGACGATGTTTGATGAAGAGAACCTTGGATGGCCCTCAGAGGAGATGACTATCCGTCAAGCCGACGCACCAGAGTCTATTCGCACGACGATATACGACACGAATTATTGGAGTCAGTCGAATACCGGTCACACCTATGGCGATCACTTATCAGGCGCAGACCGCCGAGCGGTCCTAGAGTATTTAAAAACGATTTGATCGCCGACGAAACCGGAGGTAAGGGCGCTATTGCCCGCCTTGCTTACGTCATGCCACAGCCGTTGCACGGGGCCTAGCTCTGTTGAGGTATATAGAGACACGCTCTGAAGAGCGGGGCGTCTAATTCAATCCGGTCATGAATGTGTGGCATAGCGCCACCAAGAATACGAGTGTTGCGACGAGTCCGAGTGTTTGGGCGCCATCCCATTGTGCATTCCATTCGGGTAATTCCGGGCGAGCATTATGCGGAGCACGTGTCTGCGTCCGATGCCGGCCTGGAGGTCTACTGTGCCGCGAAATACTGGTTTGGTGCTCTCGGCGGTTATCGTCTGATGGACGACGGAGCCGTCGGGCAACACGTCGACCGCTCATTGCTCCTAGAAGTGTTGGGTCGTGATGTGGTTCGAGTTCCTGCAGCACGCCGCGTAATTGTGCCGCAAACTCTGCTGCATCGGCATACCTGTCGTCAGGCCTAGGAGCGAGAGCACGTTCTAAAATTGGGCGTAATTTGAGATGTATCCGCTTCCGGTCGATATGGATATCCATACCGGCGAGGGCACGACGTTGTTCATCTGCTTCGTCTACTTTGAGGGGAGGGCGGCACGTTAGGAGCTCATGCAGCAACATACCGGCAGCAAAGACGTCTGCACGACAATCCACCTCTTCTGCTCGTGCTTGTTCAGGGGCCATGTAGGGGACAGTACCTTTCACAACCCCTGCTTGTGTCTGGCCCTTTCGTACAACCGAACGTGCAATTCCGAAATCCATCAGGCGAACTTGGCCTGATGTGGTGATAAAGATGTTCCGTGGGCTGACATCGCGATGTACGACGTTCGCGAATGTTCCATCGGTGTGAGTCAAGTTGTGTGCAAAGTGCAAACCATCGAGCACTTGCGCCATGATCCAGAGTGCATGACCGCGAGGAACTGGTTGTTGCTTCGACCGGTAATGTCTTCGAAGGTCGGAGAGGGTCAGTCCCTCCAGTAGGTCCATGGCCATATAGTAGGTGCCATCTACAATCCCGGTATCCCATACTGGAACGAGGACTGGATGAATCATCAGCTTCGCGAGTTCACCCTCGGCAACGAACATTTCTACATGCTCTGGCTCATCAGACAGCTCCGGGTGGAGGACCTTCAATGCGAGGCGGGCTTCGGCGCCTTCTGGGCCTGTGGCGGCTCGATAGACGGTCGCCATTCCCCCGGTACCGATGCGTTCCTCGACGCGATAAGGGCCTAGCTGGCTCAACGCACTTTTCACAAAAAGCCTTCCCGACGGATGAAGCAGTTAGCTTATCCCCTGATCTCAACGGCCCAAGCAGAGACCTGCTTAGGCCGACATGCTTTCGGACATTCCTGACACCCAGGTAAGCCGAAGCGCGATAGTGTTTCTTCCAAACCCGAGGAAGAACCTAAAACGGGTTCAAGATCTCGTCCAGTAAATGAAGATCTCGGACTGTGAAAAAAAGTCTATGTCACTGAAAGTCCCCGATTTTAAGTAGGATCTCGGCCTGGGGTTTAAATTGAGCCAAAGATAATTTTGAGCGGGTTGTTCGTACATTGAGTCGTCAAACACTCGCGTTTGTTGGATCCCGCTGTTAGAACGCAAACGATGACTGAAGGCACCAACGAACGCCCTACGAACATGCCGTCCGAATCTCGGACGAACAGAGGCTCCGTATTTCGCGGTAAGACATCCTGGTGGCTCACCGAAGTCTTTGGTCCGTTGACGATTATTTGCTCGGTCATCGCACTGTTTCCTGAACTAGCAATGGGGCATTTCCCCGTCAGTCATGACCATCCAGCGCATATGTTCAATGCCTGGCTCACAGCAGATAAGCTTCTGCCGAGCGGCGATATGCGTGGTTGGACAGACCTCTGGTTTGCTGGATATCCGGCGAATGAACTGTACGGGCCGGGGGGAAATCTTTGGGTATCTGCGATTCGTTGGCTGACATTCCAGCAGCTGAGTTTTGGTGCCACATACGGTTTATCGCTGCTGCTGTTGTTGTTGATGCTGCCACTATCTACGTATGCCTTGGGACGGGCATGGTTTGGTCCGATAGCGGGAACCTTCGCTGGTCTGTTGCTCGCCTTCACTCGGGGTAGTTGGTACGACCTTGGTTGGTTCTGGATTCTCGAAATGGGGGTATGGCCATTTGCACTGGGAGCAGCGATCACCCTACTGTCAATGATCGCATTCCGTCGCTATTTGCGGCGTGGCGGGCCACGAGGCCTGGCGGTTGCAGCCACCAGCTTTGCTCTCGCGATTGTTGGGCACCCGATGAGCCTGCTTCTGCTGGGATTTGCTGGGCCCGTCATTATGGCCTTTGTCGTACTGGAACAAAAAGGTGAGCGTGTTTTTGCGGTAACACGCCGCGCTGCCGGTGCAGCTCTTTTGGGCACCAGTCTCTGTGCAGCATGGCTGGTGCCATTCATTGCCAAAAGTGCTTATACGCAGAAGCTTGGCGAAATCTGGTTTGAGCTGCATGAGGTGCTCTCTGAGCTCCTGCAACTCGACTTATACGGGGCTGAATGGCGTCTTGTTCTCGCCCTCAGTATCGTGGGTGTCTTCGTAGCGATCATCCGCCGCCAGGTCTGGGTCTTATGCCTCACCGTTATATCGCTTCTGATGTTGCTGTTTTCTACGACGACAATTCAATATCACCTCCGCTTATTTGACGTCCTTGGTAATCTTGCGTCGATACAATACCCGCGATTTGTAGGTGTGGTCCGTATCTTCATGTACCTCATCGCAGGGTACGCAGTGTCCGTAGGGTGGGCTGGTATTCGGCAACGGTGGGACCTGACCAGCCGTGCCGGGCGATATAAAAATCCGGTTGCTATCGCATTGTTCGTTCTTGCGGTTCCTCTATGCGCTCAAATCCCCAAATATTTAGGCCATAATCACATGCCAGATGATGAGACGCTGGTAACCGAAAACGAACTGGGGTGGTGGGAAGACTACCTTTCAGCGGCGGAATGGATACGGGATAAACCGGGACGAATCGCTGCATTCCAGGACCCTTCCGAGCATGTATTTGCGACCCTTCCAATATTTACTGGCCAGTCGGTCTATACCGGCGGCTTTGTACCCGCTCATACCTACCGATTTTTCTTTGAAGACCAAAGGAATACCTCCTGGCTACCAACGCTCGGAGTGAAGTGGGTTCTGTCGCTCGGTCCTTGGCGAAGCGCACCAGGCACCTCAGAACTGAGAAAATCCTTCGGGCGTATCCGGATATACGAGCTCGCAGGAAACATTCGGCCGCCGATATCTATTCGTGATGGAGACTGCAAAGCACACTCAGTACACTTCTCCGAGTCACAGGTGGTTGTTTCCGTTACGGATGTGAAGTCCCCGTGTCGGGTCGTCATCCACCGGTCAGACTTTCCGAACTGGCATGCAGCATTTAACGGTCGAGAGGTGGCTATAGAGCGCGCGTCGGTTGTACCCCAAACGTCCTATTCTCCATTCATGAGCGTCTGGGCATCGAAAGCAGGAACACTTGATATTCGATGGAAGCCAGTGACTTCGGATACGGTTGGAAAATGGGTGGCAGTATTCGGCTGGATTTGGCTCCTTGCGCTGGCGGTATTCAGCATCCGGCGGCAGTGGTGGCTCGACTTGAAGTCGCGGGCGGCTATGCTCTTGGTGCATCAGAAGAATCGCCTAGAGTGGGCGGCGCGTATTGCGCTGGTACTCACCGTGGTGTTCGGGCTGTCGGCGGCCGTTCAGCGTTCCCAAGAAACGCACTATACGCTGGATCGTCATCTCGATGAGGCAGAGAGTGGAATTTTGGTCAAAGGCGAGGTGGACGCATGCCGTCCTTCACGTGCCGGTCGTGGCTGGAATTGTGGCGAGAAGTGGGACCTGATTCGGTCGGGGCTCTTCAGTTATATCTATGACAGCCGGTACTGTATCTATGCACATCCAAGCCCGCGAGGCCCTAAAGTCATTCGATTCAAGGATGTGCCGCTCCGTAGCCGGCTCAGTGGTTTTTTTGGCTTGCTCGACAGCAGTCAAGGCCGGGGCGACGTCCACTTTTCTGTGGCCGTCGGTGACAATCCACCGATTCGGTATCGGGCATCGAAGATTGGCGAGCTGAAAGGATTCGAACTCGTTACGCGAGAGGGCACCGATGACGTTGAATTTCAGATTGAGGCAGACAAGCCTGCATGGCGGCACTTCTGTTTCAATGCGCAAGTGATTGATTGACGTCCGGATAGGGGGCGTGCGTCATCCCGGTTTAACCACCCTTCATGGGCTGTTGCCTGTATGCTTTCCGTCTCGCCGATAACGGTCCTTTTAGACTGCCGGATAGCAATGGAACCTTGAACGCATAGTATGCATAGTGGACCCAGATAGGAGAGCAAATCTGGCTGTACCCCGAACCACCCTCCGCGCATCTCTATACCGTGTATGTATGTGTCGTGGGCG